>MEGM01000120.1 GCA_001725505.1 Rubrivivax sp. SCN 70-15
GGGGGCGAACTGCGCGATGCCGTAGGTGCTGGCCTCGGCGCGGTGCGCGGTGCCGAAGGCGTCGTGGACGAAGATGTCGCACAGCGCGGCCATCTTGCGCGCCAGTGCCTCGTCGTTCTTCTTCTCGCCCTGGTTGACGCGGCAGTTCTCGAGCAGCACGAGCGCTCCGGGCTCGACCGTCACGCCGTCGACCCAGTTCGCAAGCAGCGGCACCGGGCGGCCGAGCAGTTCGCCCAGCCGCGCGGCCACCGGCGCGAGCGAGTCCTCGGGCCGCAGCCGGCCTTCGGTGGGGCGGCCCAGGTGGCTGGTGACCATCACCGCCGCGCCGGCGTCCAGCGCCATGCGGATGCACGGCAGCGAGGCGCGGATGCGGGTGTCTTCGGTGATGCGGCCGCTGTCGTCCTGCGGCACGTTCAGGTCGGCGCGGATGAAGACGCGCCGGCCGGCCACGCGGCCTTGTCGCACGAGGTCGGTGAAGCGAAGGATGTTCATCGGTTGCTCCTTGTTCGGGGTCGGTCGCGGCCGCGTCACCAGCCCAGACCGATGCGCAGCGCCATCATCACCGCGGTGCCGGCCAGGATGGTGCCGAGGATGCTGCGCTGCCAGAAGAACCAGCCGGCACCGGCCGCGGCGGCGAACAGCCGCGCGTCCTTCCAGGTCGTGATCAGGTGGCCGCCGTTCATCACGACCTCGGGTGCGACCACCGCCGTCAGCGCGGCGAGCGGCGCATAGCGCAGGCCTTGGCGCAGCCAGGCCGGAAGCGGGATCTCGCGCTCGGGCAGCACGAAGAAGCCCCGCGTCACCAGCGTGATGACGGCCAGCCCGAGGATCGCGATGGCGCTCCAGCCCGTGCTCATGTCTTGTCCTGTGTCGGGGTGGGGGGGCGCGCGCTCGTGTGGTCGATGACCATGCCGATCGCGACGGCCGATGCGATGGCCACGACGATGTTGAGCTTGAGCGGCAGCGCGTAGGCGGCGACCGCGGCGCAGCCGGCCACCGCCGCGGCGACGAACGACGGGCGGTCGACGAGCAGCGAGCACATCAGCCCGATCAGCGCGACGGTGCCGGCGAAGCCCATGCCCCAGCGCGTCGGGATCGCGTCGCCGAGCAGGATGCCCGCCACCGACGGGATCTGCCACGAGAACCAGTTGATCACCGCGCCGCCCCAGAAGTAAGGCACCTGCTCGGGGCTGGGCTCGGGCTTCGGAAAGCGGTGCATGAAGACGACGTAGTTCAGGTCGGCGGTGAAGTAGGACATGCGCGCGCGCTGGCCGCGCGGGAAGCCGGCGAAATACGGCCGCCACTGGGCGCTGAAGATCACGAAGCGCAGGTTGACGCAGATCGCCGTCGCCCAGGCGACCCAGATCGGCGCGCCTCCTGTGAGCAGCGGCAGCACGGCGAGCTGCGCGCTGCCGGCGTAGACCAGCAGCGACATCAGCAGCGACAGCGGCACGCCCAGGCCGCTCTTGACCATCGTGACGCCGGTGATCAGCCCCCAGGCGGCGATGCCGAGCGCGATGCCGGCCATCTCGCGTGCGCCGCGCCGGAATTCGGGATGGCGCCAGCCAGAGGACCATGAACTCATGGCCGCGATTATCGCGGCCCGGGCCTGCGCGGCCCGCGCGCGACGGCTCAGCGGCGCGTCACGCTGCCGCTGCCGGCGACCGAGGACTTCACGTTCGTTACGGCGCCGCCGTAGCGCACGTCACCACTGCCGGCGATCGAGACCTCGAGCTGCTGGTTCGCCGTCACGCTGGCGTCGCCGCTGCCGGCGATGTGCACCGACACCGCGTCCGCGTTCAGCGCAGCGAGGTCGGCGTCACCGCTGCCGGCGATGCCGACCCGGACCTGCTTGGCGCTGCCGCTTGCGCCGATATCGCCGCTGCCGGCGATCGAGACCTCGAGGCTGCCGGTGCTCAGGCCCTGGAGCCTGGCGTCGCTCGAGCCGGACAGCGAAAGCTTCAGCGTCGGCGTCGTCAACGCGCCGACGCGCAGATCGCCCGAGCCGGCGCTGGACAGGGCGCGCAAGTGGACGACGTCGACGCGGACTTCGGCCTTCGAGACGCGACGCAGGCTCTCGCCACGCTTGAAGCGGATCACCAGCGTCGGACCGGCCGCGCGCTGCTCGACAACGGTCTCGATCAGCGCCAGCACGTTGTCGTCGGCGCTCACCGTGACGGCCTGCTTCGCCGCCTGATGCACGACGAGGTCGATCGAGCCGGCGAGCGCGATCGCGTCGAAGTCGCCCGGCACGGTCCGGATTTCGGTCGCGACCTTGCCCGAGCCGACCGTCGCCGCCTGCGCGGCGGGCGGCTGGAGGAAGAGGCAGGCGGCCGTCAGTGTCGCCAGCCACAGCGCCAGCGGCGACGTCGGGGTGAAACGGACGATGCGGGTCATGGGGGCCTCCGGTGGGTGGGGCCGAACTGTGCATCGCGGCCGGCGCGACGGGGAGTGGATTGCGACGGGCTGCCGCAGCGGCCGACGGGCCGCTGCCGGGCCGGCATCGGCCGCAGACCCGGTGCGCTTCAGGAACGCGTCTTGGGCGCGTCCTTGGCGGCCGGCTTGGCCGCCGGCGCCGCGCTGCCCGGGGCGGCATCGGCGGGGCTGGTCGACGCAGTGGTGGTCGACGACGGCGAATCGATCTTGTTGTCGCGCATGTAGTCGTTCATCTCGCGCCAGCCGGCGAAGATCGCGGCCTTGTCGACCTTGCGGTTCTGCGCGAAGCAGTCCTCGATCGCGCGCCCCGAATAGCGGCAGGCGCCGCCGACCGCCTTGCCCTCGGCCTCGCGGTGGGCGGCGATCTGGCTCGCCGACTCGATGCCGAGCATGTCGCAGCCCGCCAGCAGCAGCGGCGAGGCGATCAGCAGCGGGAGGATCAGGCGGCGCATGGCGGGTCGGGCGGGCGATGAACGGGCGTTGCGCTGTTTATCGGCCGCCGATGGCCGCGGCTTGAGGGCCGGCTTCAGGCGCGCTCGTTGTCGGTGCCGCCGGCCCGCCCGAGTACCTGGCCGGCGGAGACCGCGTGGCCACGCAGGAAATCCTGTGTCGCGACCCGGCGCCCGCCGGTGCGCTGCAGTTCGAGCAGTTCGAGCGCGCCGTCGCCGCAGGCCACGACGAGGCGCCCGTCGCCGGCCGGCAGCACCTGGCCCGGGGCGCCATGGCCGGTGGCCACGCGCGCGCGCCAGAGCTTGATCGGCTCGCCGCCAAGCGTGAAGCTGCAGCCGGGGAACGGGTCGAAGGCGCGCACGCGGCGCTCGATCAGCGCTGCCGGCTGCATCCAGTCGAGCTGGCCTTCGGCCTTGCCGATCTTGCTCGCGTAGGTCACGCCGGTCTCGGGCTGCGGCGTCGGGGTCAGCCGGTCGAGCTCGCGCAGGGCTTGCACGATGAGCCTGCCGCCCAGCGCCGCGAGCTTGTCGTGCAGGCGGGCGGTGTTGTCGTCGCTGGCGATCGGCAGCGCGGCGCGAAGCAGCATCGCCCCGGTGTCCAGTCCGGCGTCCATCTGCATGATCGTGATCCCGGTCTCGGTGTCGCCGGCCTCGATCGCGCGCTGGATCGGCGCCGCCCCGCGCCAGCGCGGCAGCAGCGACGCGTGGATGTTGAGGCAGCCGCGTGGCGGCAGTTCCAGCACCCAGGACGGCAGGATCAGGCCATAGGCGGCGACGACGAGCAGGTCCAGCCGCGCCGCGAGCAGCGCCGCGCGCGCGGCGGCGGCGTCGTCGGGGAAGCGGCCGTCCAGGCGCAGGCTGCGCGGCTGCGCGACAGCCAGGCCGAGTTCGAGCGCGGCCTGCTTGACCGCCGAGGGCTGCAGCTTCAGGCCGCGCCCGGCCGGGCGGTCGGGCTGGGTCAGCACCAGCGGGACCTCGAAGCCGGCTTCGACCAGGGCGTCGAGCGCGACGCGCGCGAATTCGGGCGTGCCGGCAAACCCGACGCGGGCGACGCGGGCGGGATCGGTGGCGCCGGCGTTCGTCATTCGCCGCGCAACTCTTCGCGCGTCTTCTTCAGCATCTTGGTGCGGATGCGGTCGCGCTTGAGGCCGCTCAGGTACTCGACGAACACCTTGCCGAGCAGGTGGTCCATCTCGTGCTGCACGCAGACCGAGGCCAGCCCCTCGGCGTCGAGCTCGAACGGCTGGCCGTCGCGGCCGAGCGCGCGCACCGTCACGCGCGCATGGCGCTCGACCTTGTCGTAGATCTGCGGCACCGACAGGCAGCCTTCCTCGGAGACCTTCAGCTCCTCGCTTCGCGCGACGATCTCGGGGTTGATCAGCACCACCGCGCGGTCGCGCGGCTCGGAGGTGTCCATCACGATCACGCGCTCGTGCACGTCGACCTGGGTCGCGGCCAGGCCCACGCCGTCGGCCTCGTACATCGTCTCGAGCATGTCGTCGACGAGGCGGCGGATGCGCTCGTCGACGCTCGCGACCGGGCGCGCCACGGTGTGCAACCGCGGGTCGGGATAACGCAGGATGGGGAGTCGGGCCATGGGGCGGATCGTTCGGCGACAGGCTGCGGAAACAGCTCGCAACAGCTGTGGAGCCAGCACAACGCCGGCTGTCGTGACGGGCTGCACACAAGGTGCGCCCAGGCGTCACTTTCGTTGCGATATCAAGGGTTTACGGGCAGAATCTGCCAAACCAAGTGAGCATTTTTCTGCTCGTTCAACCCAGTACAGGCGTGATTGTGGCATCCCGGCAAATGCCCCGTCCGCGCCGGGAGACCCCGCCACATGAGCCCAAGCCGTCGTCCTGGCCGCCCCGTCGCCCTTGCGCTTGCCGTCCTGTGCGTTTCGGCGTCCGGCAGCACGCTCGCGGCGGAGCCGAAGTTCCCGATCACGCCGGGTGAGCGGGCCACGGCGCAGCAGGTCGCGCAGACCGGCATCCCGTTGTCCGAGCTGGCGCCGAACGCGCCCGACACACACACCGTGCAGCGCGGCGACACGCTGTGGGACATCTCCAAGCTGTTCCTGAAGAGCCCCTGGCGCTGGCCCGAGCTGTGGGGCATGAACCTCGAGCAGATCCGCAATCCGCACCTGATCTACCCGGGCCAGGTGCTGGTGCTCGTCAAGTCCGGGGGCCGCGCGACGCTGCGCGTCGGCCAGGCCGGCGGCCAGCCCGCCGAGGGCACGGTGAAGCTGTCGCCGCAGGTGCGCAGCGAGCTGCTGTCCAACGGCGCGATCGCGTCGATCCCTCTCAACCTGATCGGCCCGTTCCTGAACGAGGCGGTGGTGTTCGACACCGACGCGCTGGCCACCGCGCCGCGCATCGTCGCGACGCAGGAGGGTCGGGTGCTGGTCTCGCGCGGCGAGACCGCCTACGTTCGCGGCGACCTGAGAGGCGCGCGCGACTTCCGCCTCTTCCGCAAGCCGCATCCGCTGGTCGACCCCGACACCCATGAGATCCTCGGCTACGAGGCGCGCTACGTCGGCACCGCCGAATTCCTGCGCCCCGAGGGCACGACGACCGGCGCCGACGGCAAGCCCGAGGTCGTGCCGGCGAGCTTCGTCGTCACGAGCACGCGGCTCGAGGCCGGTGTCGGCGACCGGCTGTCGCCGGTGCCGCAGCGCGACCTGACGGCCTACGCGCCGCACGCGCCGGAGAAGCCCGTCTCGGGACGCCTGGTGTCGATCTACGGCGAAGGCATGTTCGCGGGCCAGAACCAGATCGTCGCGATCAACCGCGGCGCGCGCGACGGCATCGAGCGCGGCAACGTGCTCGCGCTGTGGCGCGCCGGCCGCCCGGCGGTCGACAAGACCGAGGGGCACGACACGGCGATGCGCCTGCCCGACGAACGCAACGGGCTGCTGTTCGTCTTCAGCGTCTTCGACCGCGTGTCGTATGCGCTGATCCTGTCGGTGCAGGACCCGGTGCGCCCGGGCGACCGCTTCACCCAGCCCTGAGCCTGACGCCGCAGGCGTTTCCCCGCGCGTGCCTGCCGACGCCGAATTCGCTGCCTGGCTGAGGCTGCTCGAGACCCCCGGCCTGGGGCGCGACGGTGCGCGCCGGCTGCTCGCCGCGTTCGGTTCGCCGCAGGCCGTCTTCGACGCCCGACCGGCCGCCTGGCGCGAGGTCGTCGAGCCAGCGCTGGCGGCTGCGCTCGCGAGCGAGCCGCCGGCCTACGCCGAGCGCCTGGCCGCGGCCCGGCAGTGGCTCGACGGCGGCGCGAACCGCAGCGTGGTCACGCTCGACCGCCGACCCGCCGCTGCTGCTGTACGTGCAGGGCCGCGCCTCGCTGCTGGCCGCGCCCAGCCTGGCGGTGGTCGGCAGCCGCAACCCGACGGCGCAGGGCGCCGACAACGCGCGCGCCTTCGCGCGCCAGCTCGGCCTGGACGGGCTGGCGGTCGTCTCCGGCCTGGCGCTGGGCATCGACGGCGCCGCGCACGAGGGTGCGCTCGCCGCGCCGGCCGGCACCGTGGCCGTGGTCGGCACCGGGCTGGACCGCGTCTACCCGGCGCGCCACCGCGACCTCGCGCACCGCATCGGCGCGAGCGGCGCGCTGGTCAGCGAATACGCGCCGGGGACGCCGGCGCTGCCGCCGAACTTTCCCCAGCGCAACCGGATCATCGCCGGGCTGTCGCTGGGCACGCTGGTCGTCGAGGCGGCGCTGCGCTCGGGCTCGCTGATCACCGCGCGGCTTGCCGCCGAGGCCGGACGCGAGGTGTTCGCGGTGCCGGGCTCGATCCATTCGCCGCAGTCCAAGGGCTGCCACGCGCTGATCAAGCAGGGCGCCAAGCTCGTCGAATCGGCGGCCGACATCGTCGACGAGTTGCGCGGCCAGCGCCCGGCCGCGGCCATGCCCGGCCCGACACCGGCGCCGCACCCGCTGTTCGATGCGCTCGGCGACGACCCGGTCACGCTGGATGCCTTGCTCGCACGCACCGGCCTGCCCACGCCCGAACTGAGCGCGCAACTGCTCGAACTCGAGCTCGACGGCCGGGTGGCGCGCCTGCCCGGCGGGCTTTACCAACGCCGTCACGTCGGCTGAGCGGCGCCGCTGCAGCGCTGGGGTATAGTGAATTCATGTTCGACGTGCTCGTCTATCTCTACGAGACCTACTGGCGGCCGGACGCCTGCCCCGACCAGCAGCAGCTGCAGCGCAAGCTGAGCGCCGTCGGTTTCGAGTCCGACGAGATCCAGGAGGCGCTGCGCTGGCTCGACGGGCTGGCGACCAGCGCCGAGTCCTGCTCGGGCAGCGCCGGGGTCGGCAGCATCCGCGTCTATTCGGACAGCGAGCGCGAGCTGCTCGGCGACGACTCGATCGGCTTCATCTGCTTCCTCGAATCTGCCGGCGTGCTGCCGCCACCGATGCGCGAGATGGTGATCGACCGCGCCAGTGCCGTGGGCAGCGGCCCGATCGAGCTGGACGACCTGAAGATCATCGTGCTGATGGTCTTCTGGAGCCTGGGCGAGGAGCCCGACGCGCTGATCCTCGACGAGCTCTTCGTCGCGCCCGAGGACCGCCTCATCCACTGATCGCGGTCTTGCGGGGCAGACGCCGTGGAACCGGCTTCGCCGGGCCATCGGCGTCGGCCCCTCGAGGGGGAGCGGCGCAGCCGCTGCGGGGGTGGGTCAGCTCAACAGCCGCGAGGCGTCGACGTCGAGCTTGGCCAGCGCGCTGCGTGTCGCGCGCACGGTGAGCGATTCGTCCTGTGCCGGCAGCAGCAGCCCGGCCTGCAGGTAGGACGCGAGCCGCTGCTGCTGGAACAGCACGCAGCGCCCCTGCGGCGAGACGAACAGCGAGAGCTGCTTGCGCAGCCCCTGCCAGGCCAGCTGGACGGCCTCGCTGCGGTCGCCGTGGTCGAGCATGTACCAGCTGCCGACCTGCAGCTCGCGCGCCCAGGCCAGCATCGCCGGCGTCGGCATCGAGCCGCCGTCGAGCACGACCTCGAGGTCGGCGCTCTGGTGCCCGGACAGGTCGAGCACCATCGACTCGTCGATCTGCACGTCCGCGGCGTCGGGCAGCAGTTCCTCGAGCGTCTCGAGTCGTTCCATCAGCTCGCGCAGGCGCTCGTCGGGGATCACCGCGGCCTTCGCGGTGAACGCGGCGGCGAGCGAGTTGTTGAGCTGCTGGATCTGCTCGTCCTGGCGCGCGCTGTCGATGCCGGCCGAGGCCATGCCTTCACGCAGCGACTTCAGCAGCGGCGGCAGCCGGCGCAGCACCTCGGCGCGCTCCTCGCGCGTGACCTTCGCGCTCGCCGACCAGATCAGGTCGGCCGCGGCGCGCTTCATCACCCGGGTCTGGTCGCCCTGCGCGCCGTAGCGCACCGCGGTGGTCGCGAGCACGTCGGCCCAGACGTGGAACAGGAACTGGCGCACGCCTTCCTGCACCGGCACCTCGTTGAGCATGCGGCGCAGCTCGATCGTGTACTGGATCGCGAGCGTCTCGCGCTGCTCGACCTGCTGCGCCAGCGAGACGCCCTTGCGCGTGGCCTCGTTCTCGTTCCTGAAGTAGTTCTCGAGGAACTTCTCGAACTCGATGAGCACGGTCTGGAACACGCGCCGGCCGGTGTCGGGGTAGGCCTCGACGACCTGGACGACGCGCTTGATTTCCTTTTCCAGCGCGTCGCCGACGCCCTGCGTCGCACTGTCGAAGCCCATCACGCAGGCGCCCATCCGGTCGATCAACCGGCGCGCCGGGTGGTCGATCGTGGCGAAGAAGTCGGGCTCGGTGACGGCCACGCGCAGCACCGGCATCTGCAGCCGCGCGAACCAGACGCGCACCGCGGCCGGGATGCGCTCCTCGGTGAGGATGCTCTGGAACAGCAGCGCGACGATCTCGATCGTCGCGCGCTCCTCGGGGGTGGCCGCAGCCTGCTTCAGCGCCTGCTTGCGCTGGTGCAGCTCCTCCAGCATCACCGGTGTCGTCGCCAGCGGCGCGCCGCGCAGCGTGGTCGGCGCCAGCCGCTGGCGGATGCCGACCTGCGCGGTGTCGATCGCGCGCGCGAGGCCGGGCGACAAGGCCGGCCGCGCCGCCGTCTGCGCGAAGCCGGGCAGGTGGCGGCCGACGAGCCGGTTCAGCCGGCCGAGCACCGCCTCGGCGTGGTCGCGGCTGCGGGCCAGCGGCGCGGTGCGCGTCATCATCCGCGTCTCTTCGCCGACGGCGCCGCGCATCATCCCGCTGCCCGATCCGCCCGTGCCGGTGAATCCGCCGCCGCCCGAGGCGCCCGGGCTGCCGACGTAGCCGGACGGTGCGCCATGCCCCGATGCGCCGCCCCTGCCCTCACTTCCTCCGCCAGTTCCTCCGTCGCCACCACCGCCACCACCACCACCGCCCTGCCAGCCGCCCCCCGAGGGCATGTTCGGGTGCGTGCGCGAGCGCCGGATGAAGGGCCGCAGGTCGACTTCGGGCAGCACGCCGTGCTCGGCGAGCCAGCGGTTGACCTCGTGGTAGGACTCCTCGACGAGGAGCGCGAACTCCTCGTGCAGCACGCCCTGCAGCTCGCGCCAGCCGGCAAGCGTCAGCCCGCAGGCGCGCCAGGACTCGAAGACGATGCGCGCCAGCACGTGAGCGCGCAGCAGGTCGTGGGGGTCGAGTTCGGCGCGGCGCTCGAGGTGGGCGACGCGCGAGCGCAGGTCGGCGAACTCCCAGGACGCGCGGTCCATGATCGCCAGCGCCAGGCGCGAGGTGACGATCTCGAGCTCGATCGTGTCGTCGTCGACGAGCGACAGCGGCCCGGCCGGGCCGCTCGACGGTGGGATCTCGCCCATGCGCGAGGCCGAGACGCCGTGCAGCAGCGCGTGGCGCAGGCCGCTCACCATGCCGCGGTGCCAGCCCTGGGCGCCGCTCATCAGGCCTTGCAGCAGTTCGCGCCGGCGCTGGAAGGCGGCGTGCTCGGAGGGTTTGTCGAGCAGCGCGCGCGCACCGTCGAGGGAGGCCTGCACCAGCCCCGTCAGCCCCTTGACCAGCTCCTCGGTGTACAGGCGGCGGGCCTGGCTGGCGAGTTCGGTGGACGGGGCGCTGTTCGCCATTTCGAGCGCTGATTCGGGGCGGCGGTGTTCAGGTCATCTGACTCTACACCACCGCCCCGGCGTTCGGATCGTTCGGATCGGACTCCTTGATCCCCGTCTTGACCAGGTCTTCGCGCTTGACGCCCAGCCACATCGCGATGCCGGCGGCGACGAAGATCGACGAGTAGATGCCGAACAGGATGCCGATCGTCAGCGCGACCGCGAAGTAGTGCAGCGTCGGGCCGCCGAAGATGAGCATCGACAGCACCATCATCTGCGTCGAGCCGTGGGTGATGACGGTGCGGCTCGTGGTGCTGGTGATGGCGTGGTCGATGACCTGTGGCGTCGTCATCTTGCGCATCTTGCGGAAGGTCTCGCGGATGCGGTCGAAGATGACCACCGACTCGTTCACCGAGTAGCCCAGGACCGCCAGCACCGCGGCCAGCACCGGCAGCGAGAACTCCCACTGGAAGAACGCGAAGAAGCCGATGATGATGACCACGTCGTGCAGGTTCGCGATGATCCCGGCGACCGAGAACTTCCACTCGAAGCGCAGCGCGAGGTAGGCCATGATGCCGAGCACCGTGACGCCGAGCGCCTTCAGGCCGTCGCTGGCGAGCTCGGAGCCCACCGACGGCCCGACGAATTCGGTGCGCGACAGCGTCAGCGGCTCGGTCCCCGAGGCCTGGGTGCACGAGGGCCGGTCGATCTGCTCGCCCTTGGCCGAGGTGTATTTCTTCGTCCCGGCGACGCCGCTCTCGGCCTTGCACAGCGCGCCGAACACGGTCGTCGCGACTTCGCTCTGCTTCTCGCCCTTGCGCACCGGCAGCCGGATCAGCACGTCGTGCGAGGTGCCGAAGGTCTGGACCTGCGCGTCTCGGTAGCCCGCGGCCTCGACCGCGGCGCGCGCGCGGTCGGTGTCCGCGGGTTGCGCGTAGTGGATCTCGACCACCGTCCCGCCGGTGAACTCGATCGACAGGTGCAGCCCGCGCGTGACGATGAAGAACACCGCGGCGGCGAAGGTGATGAACGAGACGACGTTCAGCACCAGCGCGTAGCGCATGAACGGGATGTCGCGCTTGATGCGGAAGAATTCCATGGCCCTGTTCCTCGCTTCAGCGCTTGACCGCGGGCTTCGTGCTCGCGGTGGTGGCGGCGGTGGTCGTGGTCGGCGGACGCCAGACCTGGCCGATCGACAGCGTCTTGAGCTTCTTCTGCCGGCCGTACCAGAAGTTGACCAGGCCGCGCGAGAACATCACCGACGAGAACATCGAGGTCACGATGCCCAGGCAGTGCACGACGGCGAAGCCGCGCACCGGGCCCGAGCCGTAGGCGAGCAGCGCCAGGCCGGCGATCAGCGTCGTGATGTTCGAGTCGAGGATGGTCGCGAACGCGCGCTCGTAGCCGGTGTTGATCGCCACCTGCGGCGAGGCGCCGCCACGCAGCTCCTCGCGGATGCGCTCGTTGATGAGCACGTTGGAATCGATCGCCATGCCGAGCACGAGCGCGATCGCCGCGATGCCCGGCAGCGACAGCGTCGCCTGCAGCATCGACAGCACCGCCACCAGCAGCAGCAGGTTGAAGGCCAGCGCCAGCGTCGAGAACACGCCGAACAGCAGGTAGTACGAGCACATGAAGACCGCGATCGCGGCAAAGCCGTACATCACGCTGTCGAAGCCCTTGGCGATGTTCTCGGCGCCCAGGCTCGGGCCGATCGTGCGCTCCTCGATGATGTCCATCGGCGCGGCGAGCGAGCCCGCGCGCAGCAGCAGCGCCTGGTCGGCGGCTTCCTGCGTCGTCATCCGGCCCGAGATCTGCACCCGGCCGCCGGCGATCTCGGTGCGGATCACCGGCGCGGTGACGACCTCGCCCTTGCCCTTCTCGAAGAGCAGGATCGCCATGCGCTTGCCGACGTTGGCGCGCGTCACGTCCTTGAAGATGCGCGCGCCCTTGGCGTCGAGTGTCAGGTTCACCGTCGGCTCGTGGGTCTGGCCGTCGAAGCCGGGCTGCGCGTCGGTGAGGTTCGAGCCGGTCAACAGCACCTGGCGGTAGACGATGATGGGCTGGCCGTTGCGGTCGAGGAAGCGCTCGCTGCCCAGCGGCACCGGCGCGGCGCCGCGCTCGGCCTCGCGCGCGTCGGCGGACTCGTCGACCATCCGGATCTGCAGCGTCGCGGTGCGGCCGATGATGTCCTTGGCCTTGGCCGTGTCCTGCACGCCCGGCAGCTCGACGACCACCCGGTCGGCACCCTGCTGCTGGATCACCGGTTCGGCCACGCCGAGTTCGTTGACCCGGTTGTAGAGCGTCGTGATGTTCTGCTGGATCGCCTGCTCCTGCACGCGCGTGGCGGCGGCGGGCTTGAGCGTGCCGGCCAGCGTGACCTCGCCGTCGGCGCTGGTCTGCGTCCACTGCAGGTCGGGCAGCTGGTCGGCCAGCAGGTTCTGCGCCGCCTGCGCGGTGGCGGTGTCGCGGAACAGCACCTTGACGGTCTCGCCGTCGCGCGAGACGCCGCCGTGGCGGATGTCCTTGTCGCGCAGCAGCGTGCGGATGTCGCCGGCCACGGCCTCGGCGCGCTGCGTCAGCGCGGCCTTCATGTCGACCTGCATCAGGAAGTGCACGCCGCCGCGCAGGTCCAGCCCCAGGTACATCGGCAGCGCGTGGATGCTGGCCATCCAGGCCGGCGAGCGCGACACCAGGTTCAGCGCGACGATCCAGGTCGGGTCGCTCGGGTCCGGGTCGAGCGCCTTGGCGATGACGTCTTTCGCCTTGAGCTGGGTGTCGGTGTCGTTGAAGCGGGCGCGCACCGAGTTGCCGTCGAACTGGACGAAGTCCGACTTCAGCCCCGCGGCGGTGAGGGCCTGCTCGACGCGCTGGACCATCGAGCTGTCGATCTTCACCGTGACCTTGCCGCTCGAGACCTGCACCGCGGGCGCCTCGCCGTACAGGTTGGGCAGCGTGTAGAGCAGGCCGATCAGCAGCGCGACGCCGAGGATGGCGTACTTCCACCAGGGGTAACGGTTCATGCGGAGCTTCCTCGGGCCGCGACGCGGCCGTCAGGTGGAGGGAGACTTACTTGAAGGTGCCCTTGGGCAGAACCTGCACGACCGACGAGCGCTGGACCTGCAGCTCGACGCCGCTGGCCACCTCGACGTGGACGAAGGTGTCGCCCATCTTCGCGATCCGGCCGAGCAGCCCGCCGGCGATGACGACCTCGTCGCCCTTGGACAGCGCCTCGATCATCGCCTTGTGTTCCTTCTGCTTCTTCATCTGCGGGCGGATCATGATGAAGTACAGCACCACGAACATGAGCACCAGCGGCGCCAGGCTGAGCAGCGACGATTCGGTGCTGCCGCCGGCAGCGGTCTGGGCGAAGGCATTGGAGATGAACACGGGGCGATCCTCGTTGAGCCGGGCCCGGCAGGTGCGGGCGAACTGCGCATTTTAGGGGCGCGTCTGTGGGGGGGCCGAATTGCTGATGTTTGGCGAGGCGTTCGGTTCTCGAGATCGGTCTGGGGAAGCTGGGCCGCCGAGGCCTGGGAGGCGAGGACATTCCCAAGTGCATTCAGCCTGGAGTTGTCCGTCGGCGGCTGCTGGACGCGGTCCAGGCCGAGCTGCGGCGGCGCGAACAACTGCGGGCGGCACGGGACGAACCGGTGGGGTTCACGCAAGCTGAGTTGGAAAGGCTCGTGCGGCGCGACTGCGGGCACCGGGAGCCGGCTTGGGGCGTCGGGGCCAGTTGCGCCCGGCGAGGCCGCTACTTCCGTCCCTTAGGTTGGGTGTGGCTTCGAGATGCCGCCGTCTGGCTCGGCCCGACGGTTCGGCAGCGCTGGACGGCGGCGGACGATGCGGAGCTTGCCTGTGCGTGGGTCGTCGGCTTGATGTTTCGGAGTTTAAGGTCTTGGTCGTTCGACTGGGGCATTGCGGTTTAAATTTCGGAGTTTGTTGAATTCTGCGCCGGAGTGGCCGCATGTATGGCATAGTTTCGGAAATACAGAAATTTGATGTCTTCCATTCCCGGTCTGCATCCTCATCTTTGGAACTCCGAAATGACCACCGCCCCAACCGCCTCGCTTGTTCCACTTCGCATCACGAATGCATCCGACCTGGGGTCAACCGTGAGGGTGCGTCGACGCGAGCAGTCACTTCGGATAGATGACGCGGCTTCGCTGAGTGGCGTGTCCGTCGACCTTCTGTCTCGCCTGGAAAACGGCAAAGGCTCGGTGCGACTGGACAAGCTCCTCACCGTGTTGGACGGGTTGGGGTTGGCGCTCGTGGTCGCCCCCAAGGACCACCCCTGGATGCAGTCGGTGTCGCGCTCAAGCGCCGACCGTTCAGAGCAACCATGACGCCGACGACTGACGTGCCGCACTCGCTTGCCCTCTGGACAGACGGCCAGGAGGTCGCAACGGTGGGATACGAGCCGATGAACGACCTGTGGTCGCTTGCCTACGACCATGACTGGGCCAAAACGCCGGAAGCGTTCCCGCTGTCGCCTGCGTTGCCGCTCGAGCCCCCCGCGGCCGGCTACGTAGCCGGGGCCGTGAAACGCTTTGTGGAGAACCTCCTGCCAGAAGGACGCGCACTCGACATCACCGCCACGACATATCGTGTGTCCAAGTCGAACATCTTCGCGCTCATCAACGCGCTCGGCACCGAGACCACGGGCGCGTTCAGGTTCTGGCGAGCGGGAGAGGCTCCGCCGTCCGTCGTCGCCACACCGCCGAGGGAGGTGAGCCGCGATGAGCTCAACCAGCGCATTGGCGAGCGAGACACCATTCCGCTGGCGGTGTGGGACGGCAAGGTCCGCATGTCCATCGCGGGCGTGCAGGACAAGTTGATGGTCTACATCGACCGGCCGCTCCAAGAGGGCGGGCGCATGTTCCTTGTCGAGCCTCCGCTGGCATCGACACACATTCTCAAGCCGGAGCCCGGCCGCGCGGCGACGCCTCACCTCGTGGCCAACGAGCACTTCTGCATGTCGCTCGCAAAGCGCATGGGCCTTCCGGCCGCCGACGTCAGCATCTATCGAACGCCCAGGCCGGTGTTGGTTGTGCGTCGCTTCGACCGCGCCGTGCTGAAAGGGGAGGCCGGGCCCGTCGTCCAACGTCTGCACATCATTGACGCCTGCCAGGCCGCGGACCTGCCCGCGACCTACAAGTACGAACGCAATTTCGGCAGTGGCGAGATGGTTCGCAACATCCGCGAAGGTGTCAGCTTCGAAGTCTTGTTCGACCGCGTGGAGCAGACGGTCAACAAGGCCGCAGCGCGGCTGAACATGCTCAGGTGGGCGCTGTTCCAGTTCCTGATTGGCAACAGCGATGCGCACGGCAAGAACTTCTCGTTCTTCGTTCGTCGGCAAGGGCTGGAACCTGCGCCTTGGTACGACTTGGTCAGCGTGGTGCAGTACCCGGGCATCGACCACGAAATTGCAATGGCATATGGCGATGCGTTCTCCCTCGACGAGGTAGGGGCGTTTCAATTGGCGGACTTCGCGAAACGATGCAAGGTCGACCGGCGCCTGCTCAAGCGCGAGGCCACGCGGCTCGCGAAACTGGCAACCGAGCACGCTCCGCTGCAAGCGCTCGTGGATGACTATGTAGAAGAAGAACCAGCCTTCGTGGGCCAGCTTCGTGACTTCATCGTTGCTCAGGCATCGCGATTGACCACTCTGGCCAGCGACGCCGCGAAGGTAAGGGACGAGTACCTCTAGGCCAAGGCGGCACAAGCATCGGCGCGACTCGATCGCCGAGTGCGAGCCGAAGTCGACTGCCGCACCTCGGGCCCAACTTGCACCGTCAAGGTTCAGGATAGAAGCTGGGCGGGCGCGGCTCGATCGACGTCGGTGCCTCGAGTGCCTGTCGCAGCGGTGCGCTCGAGAGCGTAGCGGAGCTGCTTCGTCAACGCACGGTCTGCGGAACCCGCATCGCAACCATGCCGCGTGTTCACCACCAGTTGCCCCGCGAGCCTCATACGCTCATGGGTCACGCACTTGGCGTCCAGATAGTCCTGGGAGTCGTCCCCCATGATCTCGACGAAGATGAACGAACGCTCGCCGCCGGGCATGGTTATCGTCACACGGAAGTCCGGGCGGAAGCTGCCTGCAAGGCC
>MEGM01000121.1:0-8821 GCA_001725505.1 Rubrivivax sp. SCN 70-15
GCAATTCTTTCTCGTGGTTTTTCCAGATGTGCTCAGCTGCTTGAACAATTGTTGCTGAGCCACCCTTTGCTTGAATTGCCTCAACGACCCAGTTTTGCAAGTCTTCTCGTGTTGCCAAGATGATCTCCTTAAAATCCTAGTGTTCAAGGTCCGGTTGATCGCAGGGTCGTGCTTCTTTGTGCGATGTGTTCTGCTGACGTTACCATTGTACTGACGCAGATCATGCAATAGACATTTTGGTGAGCGTCTGCTTTGCAGAAATTTACTGAACGTCCGCAGTTGGCCGATAGCCGCCCAACCACCTTTCCTCCCCAGACAGCCCACATCCCCCACCCGGCGTTAGAATGCTCGCCTTCCTTCGCTGATCCGGCCACGTTCCATGTCCGTCTCCCTGCTCGCCACCGCCGGCTGTGCGGTCGGCCGCGGCCAGCAGACCGTGGGCGCCTACGTCGACGACTCGGCGATCACGACCGCGGTCAAGGCGCGCATGGTCGACAACAAGAACGTCGACGCGGCCGCGATCAGCGTCGAGACGCTGAACGGCACCGTGATGCTGTCGGGCTTCGCGAAGAACGCCGACGAGAAGAAGGTCGCCGCCGAGCTGGCCTGGAAGGTCGACGGCGTGAAGGCGGTGAAGAACGAAATCCTCGTCCGCCCCTGACCGCCCGCGAGTGCCCCAGCCGGCGCCCGGCCCTCCAGGCCGGGGCACCGTCCGAGGCCCGGCCTCTTCGGCAGACAGGGGCCAGGGCGCGGGTCCTGGCCCCTGTCCAAGCTCAGCGCTGGCCGAAGTGGGCGTCCTTGAACAGGTTCTTGAACTCGCGCGGCTGCGAGCGCCAGTACTGCCTCGGCGCGACGACCTGGGCGCCGAGCTTCGCCGCCGCGTGCCAGGGCCAGTGCGGGTCGTAGAGCATCGCGCGTGCGAGCGCGACGGCGTCGGCCTCTCCATTGGCGATGATCGCCTCGGCCTGCTCGGCCTCGGTGATCAGCCCGACCGCGATCGTCGGCAGCCCGACCTCGGCCTTCACGCGCTGCGCGAACGGCAGCTGGTAGCCGGGGCCGAGCCTGATCGCCTGCAGCGGCGAGATGCCGCCGCTGCTGACGTGGATCGCCGCGCAGCCGCGTTCCTTCAACGCCTGCGCCAGCGCCAGCGTGCTCTCGAGGTCCCAGCCGCCGTCGACCCAGTCGGTGGCCGAGACGCGCGCCCACACCGGCCGTTCGGCCGGGAACGCGGCGCGCACCACGTCGAAGACCTCGAGCGGGAAGCGCATCCGGTTCTCGAGGCTGCCGCCGTATTCGTCGGCGCGCTGGTTCGCCAGCGGCGAGAGGAACTGGTGCAGCAGGTAGCCGTGCGCGGCGTGGATCTCCAGGCCGTCGAGGCCCAGCCTGGCGGCGCGCCGCGCCGTGGCGGCGAAGGCCTCGCGCAGCCGCGCCAGCCCGGCCTTGTCCAGCGCCAGCGGCGCCTCCTCGCCGCTCGCGTGCGGCAGCGCCGACGGCGCCAGCGTCGGCCAGCCGCCGGGCTCGTCGCTGCGGATCTGCGCACCACCGTCCCAGGGCGCGCGGCTCGATCCCTTGCGCCCGGCGTGGCCGATCTGCATCGCCAGCGCGACCGGCGACTGCGCGCGCAGCGCCGCGAACACGCGCGCGAGGCTGGCCTCGTTGGCGTCGGAGTACAGGCCCAGGTCGCCCGGCGTGATGCGCCCTTCGGCCGTGACCGCGGTGGCCTCGAGGATCAGCAGCCCGGCCCCCGACAGCGCGAGCTGGCCGAGGTGGATCAGGTGCCAGTCGCCGGGCGTGCCGTCGACGGCCGAGTACTGGCACATCGGCGCGACGACGATGCGGTTGGCCAGCTGCAGCCGGCCGATCGCGAGGGGGGAGAAGAGTTGGCTCATCGTGTGGGGGTCGGTGGGTTCAGCGCTGGCGCCGGTCGTGCGGACCGTTCGCGTAGTAGTCCCTCTTGGCCGCGTACATGCGCTGGTCGGCAGCGCCCAGCGCGACCTCGAGGCGTTCGCCCTTGCGGCCCTGCGCGGTGCCGAGCGCAAAGCTCAGCTCCGGCGCGCCGTAGAACTGGTTGTTCAGCTCGACCAGCTCGCCGATGCGCTCGACGAGCTGGCGCGCGCCGTGCTCGTCGGTGCCGGGCAGCAGCAGCGCGAACTCGTCGCCGCCGATGCGCGACGCGCAGCCCGGCTTGTCGACCGCCTTCGCGAGCACCTCGCCGGCACGGCGCAGCAGCGCGTCGCCGGCGGCGTGGCCGAGCGTGTCGTTCGCGGCCTTGAGCCCGTTCAGGTCGGCCACGATCACGGCCACCGGGAACGGGCCCTTGCGCTCCAGCCGGTTCATCTCGTCGGCGAAGTACGAGCGGTTGCGCAGCCGCGTCAGCACGTCGTGCTTGCCCAGGTACTCGAGGTAGGCCTCGGCCTGCTTGCGCGCGGTGATGTCGGTCAGCGAGACCAGCACCAGGTCCCAGTGCGGCTCGTGCCCGGGCAGCACCGAGAACTGCATCAGCACGTGCAGCTTGTCGCCGTTCAGCGCGTAGTTGACGACCTCGCGCTGCTGCCACAGCTTGCCGTCCCAGAGCTCGATCAGCTGCTCGGTGAAGCTCGCGCGCATGTCGTCGCGGAACACCCGGTCGAGCGCGCCCAGCAGCGTCGCGCGGTCGCTTGCTCCGAACATCTCGAGCGTGCGTTGGTTGACGTCGACGACGCGGATCTCGGCCATGCAGCGCTCGGCGAATTCGGGGTGCACGTCGGTGAAGGTGCGGAAGTCGGTGATGCCGCGCTCGCGCACGTCGTCGAGCAGGCGCTTGACGGCGCCGAAGTCCTCGACCCACAGCGAGACCGGCGAATGCTCGAACAGCCCGCGCGCATAGGCCTCGCTCGCGGCCAGCTCGCGCTGCGCCTGCACGCGCGCCGTGACGTCCTCGATCGACAGCAGCACGCGCGACCAGTCAGCCTCGTGGCCGGGCAGGATCTGGGCGTTGAGCACGATGTCCAGCCGGCGCCCGCCCAGGCTGTAGTTGACGGTCTGGCTCGTGAAGCGCGTGCGCCCGTCCCAGAGCTGGGCCAGCTCCTCGAGGTGCGGCTCGAACATCTCGTCGCGGAACACCTGCCCGAGCCCGGCCACGAGCGCGCCCGGCTCGGCCGCCTCGTAGAGCTCGAGCGTGCGCCGGTTCACGCGCAGCACGCGGATGCAGCGCGAGCATTCGTGCACGCGCGCCGGCCCGGCCCGCAGGTGCGCGCGCAGGTCACGCACGCCGGCCGCACGCCAGCGCTCGAAGAGCCGGCGCAGCTCGCTGTAGTCCTCGAGCCAGAGCGAGACCGGCGCGAGCTCGAACATGTCGGCGAATTCGGGGCCCTGGGGCTCGAGCGGAGGGTGCATCGGGGCGTGCAGCGTAGGGGTTCGAAAACGGTGCACGACCAGGGGTGGCACGGCAGCGGCAGGCGACGAATTTACTGCAGCGCCCGCGCCATCTCCTGCGCGGCGGCCGATTGCAGCCGTAATGACCGCCGTCATGGTCCGGCGGCGCCCGTCGCGGTACCGTCGCGGCTGAACCTCCCGGACCGCCCCGCATGAACGCAGCCGCCGCCGTCATCCAGAACATCCCCTACGCCGCGCTGCGGCCGGGCCAGCAGGCCAGCCTGAAGCGCCGCTTCACGCACCACGACGCGCTCGCCTTCGCCGCCGTCTCGGGCGACCTGAACCCGGCCGTCGCCGACGAGGACTACGCCCAGGGCGGACTGTTCCACGGCCTGGTCGCGAACGGCATGTGGCTGGCCGCGCTCGTCGGCGCGGTGGTCGGCACCAAGCTGCCCGGCCCGGGCACGATCTACCTCGACCAGTCGCTGCGCTTCGCGCGCCCGGTGAACCTGGACGACGAGGTCACGGCCAGCGTCAGCGTCGCCGCGCTGCACGCCCAGACGCACGATGCCGAGCTCGCAGTGGCGGTGCACAACCAGCGCGGCGAGCTCGTCGCCGACGGCCGCTGGCGCGTGCGCGTGCCCACCGAGTCGATCTCGCGCCCGCTGCTGGCGCTGCCGCCGCTGCAGTTCCGCGATCCCGGCGCCAAGCTGCGCGCACTCGTCGAGCAGGCGCGCGCGGCACGCCAGGGCCAGGCGCCGCTGCGCACCGCGGTCGTGCACGCGGTCGACGCGGCGGCCATCGGCGGCGCGATGCTGGCCGCGCAGGCCGGGTTGATCGAACCCTGGTTCGTCGGCCCCGAGCGCCGGATCCGCGCCGCCGCCGCCGAGGCCGGGCTCGACCTCGCGCCGTTCCGGCTGATCGGCACCGAGCACAGCCACGCCGCCGCGCAGCAGGCGGTGGCGCTGGCGCGCGCCGGCCAGGTGCAGGCGCTGATGAAGGGCTCGCTGCACACCGACGAGCTGATGCACGCGGTGGTCGACGCGCAGACCGGGCTGCGCACCGCGCGCCGCGTCAGCCATGCGTTCGTGATCGACGTCGTCGGCCGCGAGCGCCTGTACCTGCTGTCCGATGCCGCCGTCAACGTGGCGCCCGACCTCGAGGCCAAGGTCGACATCGTGCAGAACGCGATCGACCTGGCGCAGGCGCTGGGCATCGAGCGGCCGCGCGTCGCGATCCTGTCCGCGGTCGAGACCGTGACGCCGAAGATCCCGTCCACCGTCGACGCCGCCGCGCTGTGCAAGATGGCCGACCGCGGCCAGATCACCGGCGCGCTGCTCGACGGCCCGCTCGGCTTCGACAACGCGGTCTCGCTGCGCGCCGCGCAGGCCAAGGGCATCGCCTCGGCGGTGGCCGGCCAGGCCGACATCCTGATCGCACCCGACCTCGAAGCCGGCAACATGCTCGCCAAGCAGCTCGAGTACCTGGCCGACGCGCAGGTCGCCGGCCTCGTGCTCGGCACGCGCGTGCCGGTGGTGCTGACGAGCCGCGCCGACCTCGCCGACGCACGCCTCGCGTCCTGCGCGCTGGCGGTGCTGCAGGACGCCTGGCGCCAGCGCAACGCGGCCACGGCCGCCGCCGCGGCTGCGGCCGAAGGCACGGACCCGGAGCCGGCCCATGGCTGACGGCGGCGTGCTGTGCCTGAACGCCGGCTCGGCGAGCCTGAAGTTCGCGCTCTTCCCGGCTGCGGCGGCGGCCGAGCCCGGCGCGCCCGCGCTGCCTGCGGCGCTGCTGCGCGGCGAGATCGACGCCCCGGGCGGCGTGCCGGTGCTGCGCTTTGCGCGCGCCGGCCAGCCGCGCCAGACCGTCACCCCCGAGGCGGTGCGCGGCGACATCGGCGCCGAGGTCGCCTGGCTCGTCGACTGGCTCTCGGGCTGGATGGCGCGCGAAGGGCTGGGCGCGCCGGCCAGGGTGGCGCACCGCATCGTCCACGGCGGACGCCGCTACACGCAGGCCACGCGCATCACGCCGGCGGTGCTGGACGATCTGCGCGCGCTCACCGACCTGGCCCCGCTGCACCAGGGCCCGGGACTGGACGGCGTGCGCTCGGCGCAGGCCGCGCTGCCCGGCGCGGTGCAGGTGGCCTGCTTCGACACCGCCTTCCACGCCGGCCACACCGATGCCGAGCGGCGCTACGCGATCCCGCGCGAATGGCACGACCAGGGCTTCCAGCGCTACGGCTTCCACGGCCTGTCCTACGACGCGATCAACCGCCAGCTGCCGGCGCTGCTGGGCGAGCGCGCGCGCAGCGCGGTCGTCGTCGCCCACCTGGGCAGCGGCGCGAGCCTGTGCGGCCTGCGCGACGGCGCGAGCGTCACGACGACGATGGGCTTCACCGCGCTCGACGGGCTGATGATGGCCACCCGCTGCGGCGCGCTCGACCCCGGGCTGGTGCTGCATTGGACGCAGCAGCCGGGCATGGACGCGGCCCGGCTCACCGAGCTGCTCTACACGCGCAGCGGGCTGCTCGGCGTCTCCGGCCTCAGCGCCGACCCGCGCGACCTCTACGCCAGCGCCGACCCGCGCGCGCGCGAGGCGCTCGAACTGTTCATCGCCAGCGTCGTGCGCCAGACCGGCGCCGTCGCCGCCGCGCTGGGCGGGCTCGACGCGCTGGTGTTCACCGGCGGCATCGGCACGCACCAGGCGCCGATCCGCGCCGCGGTCGTGGGACGCCTGGGCTGGCTCGGCCTGGCGCTCGACGCCGCGGCGAACGAACGCCACGCGGTCGACATCGGCGCGCCCGGCAGCCGCGTCGCGCTGCTGTGCCTGCCCACCGACGAGGAAGCCGTGATGGCCTTGCAGGCCGCCGGCTGCTGACCCCGAACCCCGGAGAACCGCATGAAGACCCCGCCCCCGGCGGCCCCCAAGGCGCCCGCACCGAACCTGAACTCGGCCTTCTTCTGGCCCGTGCAGCTGGCCGCTTCGATGGCCGAGCAGGGGCTGGAGCTGGTGGCGCGCAACGTCGAGTTCCTGGGCGAGGAAGCACGCCTGCACGGCGGCCTGAAGCCGCGCCTGGCCACCGCGCACACGAAGCGGCTGTCGCTGCGCACGCTGGACCTGTGCGACTACGGCGCGCCGGACGCGAAAGCCGGCGCCGGCCTGCCGACGCTGGTGGACGCGCCGTATGCGGGCCACACCTCGATGATCGCCGACTACCACGAGGACCAGAGCCTGATGCAGACGTTGCGCGCGAGCGGCGTCGCGCGCCTGTTCCTGACCGACTGGCACGGCGCGACGCCGGACATGAAGGATCTCGAGGTCGACCAGTACCTGGCCGAACTGCTGGCCTGCGTCGACGACCTCGGCGGGCGCGTGAACCTGGTCGGCCTGTGCCAGGGCGGCTGGATGGCGGCGATGCTCGCGGCGCGCTTCCCGGCCAAGGTGGCGAGCCTGGTGCTGGCGGGCTCGCCGATCGACACCCACGCCGGCCACGGCCCGCTCAAGCAGATGGTGATGAAGTCGCCGCTGAGCTTCTACGAGGAACTCGTCGCCAGCGGCGGCGGGCTGATGCTGGGCAAGTTCATGCTCGCGGGCTGGAAGAACATGCACCCCGAGCAGCATTACGTGCAGCACCACATCGACCTGTACGAGCACATCGACGACCCGGTCTGGCTGTCCAAGACCGAGGCCTTCGAGCGCTGGTACGAGAACCCGCTCGACCTGCCCGGCCGCTGGTACCTGCAGGTGATCGACCAGCTGTTCAAGCGCAACCGGCTCGCCAGGGGCGAGTACGTCGCGCTCGGCCGCCGGCTCGACCTGAAGGCCATCACCTGCCCGCTCTACCTGCTCGCCGGCGAGAGCGACGACATCACGACGCACGAGCAGGTGTTCGCCGCCGAACGGCTGATGGGCACCCCGGCCGCGCAAGTCACGAAGCGCATGGTGCCGGGTGGCCACGTCGGCCTGTTCATGGGCGCGCGCACGCTGCGCGAGGCCTGGCCCGAGATCGGACGCTGGATCGCTGCGCAGCCAGGGTAGCGCCGGCGCGGCCCCGGGCGTGCGGCCCCGGCCGTCAGCGCACCGGCGTGCGCTTTCCGCGGCGCCAGAAGAAGGCCATCATCGGCTTGACGCTGATGCCGTGGAGCAGGATCGACAGCGTCACGACGATCAGCGTCGGCTGTATCAGCTGCAGGGCCAGGGCCTCGGGCAGGCCGTGCTGGATGGCGTACATCAGGTAGTAGAGCGAGCCGATGCCGCGCACGCCGAACCAGCCCGTCAGGCCGCGCATGCGCCAGGTGGACGGCGTGCCCAGCAAGCCGACGAGCACGCTCACCGGGCGCGCGACCCCGAACAGGAACAGCGCCAGAGCGACCGCGGCCCAGCTCCACGAATCCAGGAACAGGCTGCCGCCGAGCAGAAGCACCAGCAGCAGCTCCGACAACCTTTCCAGGTGCTCCTTGAAGACGAGAGAGCCCTCGCTGACGGTCGGCACCGGCACCGGCTCGGGGGTTGCGTCGGTGTCGGCCCGGCGCTGCGTCGGCGCCACGGGGGACGCATCCACGCTGCCGGCCGCGGCGCGGGCCAGCTTCATCTCGGTCTGGCGCAGCGCAACCGCAGCGAAGAAGACCGCGAGGAAACCCCAGGCGTGCACCAGCACCGACAGGCCGTAGACGACGCCGATCAGGCCCAGGCCCAGGAAGTCGTCGAGCAGCTCGTGCCGGTGCGGCGCGCGCCGCAGCGCCCAGCCCACGCGCGCCAGCGCGACGCCACACGCGACGCCGATGCCGATGCCGGCCAACGTGGCCCAGGCCACGTCCACCGACCACCAGCGCAGCCCGTGGTCGCCCAGATCGTGCAGACCGAGCAGGCCCAGCCCCAGCATCACGAACGGAAAGGCGCTGCCGTCGTTCATGCCGGCCTCGCAGGTCAGGCTGAAACGCAGCAGATCGCGGTCGCCGGGGTGGCGCACCTGGACGTCGGTGGCCAGCACCGGATCGGTGGGCGCGACGATCGCCCCCAGCAGCACGCCGGCGCCCAGCGGCAGGCCGAGCAGGTAGTGCGCGAAGGCCGCCACCAGCCCGACGCTGAGCGCCATCGACACCGTCGCGAGCAGGATCGGCGCGCGCCAGCGGCCGAACTCGAACGGCACCGGCATCTTGACGCCGGCCGAGAACAGCGAGATCAGCACCGCGCCCTCGGTCAGCACGCCCAGCGCGGCCGAGTCCTTGAGCGGGTTGAAGTGAAACAGGTTCAGCACGGTCGGGCCGACCACCACGCCCACCGCCAGATAGATGATCGCGGTGGTGACCGGCATGCGCTTGAGCACGGTCGACGTCAGCCCCATGACCAGCATCAGGCCGCCGACGAGGACGAACCACAGGGCGCTGGTCATGGGCGGGCTTCGGGCACGGCGGGGCGGACGGGGGGCAGGGGGCGGTGCGCACGCTCCGGCTCGACCCCGACGACG
>MEGM01000121.1:8831-13638 GCA_001725505.1 Rubrivivax sp. SCN 70-15
CTGCGGCCGCGCGAAAGGGGTTGCGCTCGACGATCGTTCATTCGGGTGATTGGACGCCAGGTTTCGCAGGCATCTGCCGCGGCGCCCGATCATCGGCAATCCCGCGCCGCCGAGGTCAGCGAACGTAACCTACCATCGCGCCTGCGTTGCCCCCGCGGGCGACCGCTGTTCCGAATGTCATCCACGCCCGCGGCACGCCCCTGCCGCTGAAGGACCCCCCGCCATGCTCGGCGTCGCCGACTACCCCGCCTTCGTCATCGCCGTGATCGTGTTCCTCGCGATCCCGGGGCCCGGCAACCTGGCGCTGATCACCTCCACCGGCAAGGGCGGCCGGCGCGGCGGCCTCGCGGCCACGCTGGGCGTGATCGCCGGCGACCAGGTGCTGATGTGGCTGGCGGTCGCCGGCGTGGATGCCGCGCTGAAGGCGGCGCCGGCGGTCTTCACCGCGGTGCAGTGGCTGGGCGCAGCCTACCTCGCGTGGATGGGCCTGCGCCTGCTCGTCGCCAAGCCGGGCGACGCGCCGGTCATCGAGATCCAGCCCCGGCATTACTTCCGCCAGGCGATGGCGATCACGCTGCTGAACCCGAAGGCGATCGTGTTCTATCTGGCCTTCTTCCCGCTGTTCGTGGACCCGGCACAGCACCGCGGGCTCCTGACCTTCGCGTTCATGGCGGCGACGATCGCGGCGCTGACCTTCGTCTACGCCACGGCCGTCGTGCTGCTGACGCACCGCCTGGCGCACCGGCTGCGCGCGAACCCGCGCATCGCGACCGCGCTGAACCGCATCGCGGGCACGCTGCTGGTCAGCTTCGGGATCAAGCTCGCGCTGTCGCGGTGAACGTGGCGGCGCCTGCCTGACGCCGATCCGCCGCCGCGAGATTAGGTCGATTCGCCCGGTGGGCTGCCCGCCGCGGCGTCGTCGCGCATGAGCGTGCGGATATGCCAGACCGCGATGAACATCGCCGCGATGGTCGGCCCGACGACGAAGCCGTTGATGCCGATCGTCGCCATGCCGCCCAGCGTCGTGATCATCACCACGTAGTCGGGCATGCGCGTGTCGCGGCCGACCAGCATGGGGCGCAGCACGTTGTCGGCGAGCCCGATCACCGCCACCCCATAGGCGATCAGCGCGAGGCCCTGCCAGAGCGGCGCGGTCACCAGCAGGTAGAGCGCGACCGGCAGCCACACCAGCGCGGCCCCGAGTGCCGGCAGCAGCGACAGGAAAGCCATCAGCACGCCCCACAACAGCGCCGCGCGCACGCCGAGGAACCAGAACGCCAGGCCGCCCAGCGCGCCCTGGATCGCAGCCACCAGCAGGCTGCCCTTGACCGTGGCGCGGACCACGGCCGCGAACTTGTCGCTCAGCTCCGCCCTGTGTTCGGGTGCCAGCGGCAGGGCGCGACGAACGGCTTCGACGATCGATTCGCCATCGCGGATCAGGAAGAACGCCATGTACACCGTGATGAACAGCTCGGCGACGAAGGCAAACGTCTCCTGGCCGATGTCGATCGCGTGGCTGGCGACGAAGCGGCTGAACAGCGCCAGCACCGAGGTCAGCTGGCGCTGCAGGGCGTCGAAGTCGGCCAGGTCGAAGCGGTCGAGCGTGGCCACCACCCAGGCCGGCAGTGCGTCGAACAGGCGGTGGAAGAAGCGTGACGAGTCCCAGGCGTCGGACTGCGAAAGCGCGTAGACCTGCATCGCCTCGCGCGCCAGCGTGGCGCTGAGGACCGCGAACGGCAGGATCACCATGACCACCGCACACAGCAACGTGAGCAGCGCCGCGGACGTGCGACGCTGGCGCAGCCGCGGCAGCAGCCAGTGGTACAGGGGCGCGAACAGCAGCGCGATGATGCAGGCCCACAGAACCGTGCCGTAGAACGGCAGCAGGATCCAGCCCAGCGCCAGCGAGACGGTGAACAGCAGCACCAGCAGCACACGGTTCTCGAGGTAGGTCGCTGCGTGCGGATCGGGGCGGTTATCGGCGGCGGGCACGCGGGCCTCCTTGGCGACCTGGGGATCAGCCCGGAAGTGTGCCCTGCCGATCGCCGTCCGTGCGCCCGGCATGTGCTCCGGGGCATGCGTCATGCCAGGCGGCCCGCGTGGCAGGCGCTGCCTCGCGGCGGCGGCCTGCAGTCAGGCCGCAGTTCAGCCGCCCTCGGCCAGTGGCTGCGCCGCCGTGTTGCGGCCGCCGTCGCCGTCGGTCGCCTGCAACGCCCGGACGACGACATCCAGCGGCTGGCTGCCGACGACCACGATCTCGCCGTCGTGCAGCGCCTGCAGCGGCGTCTCGACGAGCCGCTCGAGCAGGCCTTCGGCGTGCGCCGCCGCACCGGCGGCTATGCCGACCCAGCCGTTGCGGCCGGCACGCTTGGCGGCGAGCAGCGCCAGGTCGGCGATCCGGACGACGTCGCCCCAGCCGAGCGCGCGCGGCTGGCCGACGACGAAGGGCAGGCTGGCGAATCCGATCGAGCAGGTCACGCCGAGCAGCGTCCCGTCGTCGGCGACGAAGGGCGCCTCGGCGACGGCCGCGCGCATGCGCTCGGCCAGTTCCTCGGCGCGCTGGAGGTCGGTGTCGCGGGCGACGACGAGGAACTCCTCGCCGCCCCAGCGCACCAGGTGGTCCGACTCGCGCAGCAGCGCGCGCAGCCGGTGGCCGAACTGCACCAGCACGGCGTCGCCGGCGGCGTGGCCGTGGCGGTCGTTGACGCGCTTGAAATGGTCGACGTCGACGACGAAGAAGACGTTGTCGGTGTCCACCGGCGAGCGCTTGGCCGCGCCGGGCTCGGCGGCGCGGCGCTGGCTGTTGGCGATCTCGATGTGCTCGGTGAGGAAGCGCCGGTTGTGCAGGCCGGTCAGCGGGTCGGTGATGCTGATGCGCTCGAGGATGCGCGACTTCTCCGCCAGCGCCTGCGACACCGCCTCCAGCTCCGCCGTGCGCTCGCCGACCTTGCGCTCGAGCTCGCCCTGGCGCAGGCGCAGCAACCGCGTGCGCCAGCGCACGAGCGCCAGCACCAGCAGCAGCGCGGCCGCGGCGACGAGGCCGCGGAACCACAGCGTCTGGTGCCAGGCCGGCAGCACGTGCACGGCCAGCGCGAGCGTGCCGTCGCTCCAGACGCCGTCGCGGTTGCTGCCGCGCAGCAGCAGCCGGTAGCGCCCCGGTGGCAGGTTGGTGTAGCTGGCGAGCCGGCGCGTGGCGTCGCTGTCGATCCAGTGCCGGTCGTAGCCCTCGAGCCGGTACGAATAGCGGTTGCGTTCCGGCGCCGAGTAGTCGATGGCAGCGAACTCGACCGACAGGCTGTTCGCGTCCGCCGGCACGACGATCGTGCGTTCGACCGGGTGCGGGCCGACGAAGCGCGCCGCCGGCACGCGCTGGCCGCCGACCTCGAGCTCGGTCACCACCAGCGGCGGCCGCCAGGTCCAGGGCTGAAGGCGCTGCGGGCGCACGATGGTCATGCCGCCGGCGCCACCGAACAGCAGTTCGCCTTCGGCGGTGCGTGTCGCAGCCCCGGTCCAGTAGATCGGGAAGACCACCCCGTCGGCGCGCTGCAGCGCGCGCACCGCCAGCGTCGCGGCGTCGATCACCGCCAGGCCGTCGTCGGTGCTGACCCAGATGCGGCCATCGGGGTCGTCGACGATGGCGTTGACGTTCTCGTTCGGCAGTCCTCGAGCGCGCCCGAGGTGGGTGACGCGCGGCGGGCCGGCGCCGTCGGCCAGCAGATCGATGCCGCCGCCGTAGGTGCCGACCCACAGCCGCTGCTCGCGGTCGGTGAACAGGCTGGTCACGAAGCCGCTGCCCAGGCCGCCGGCACCGCCGTCGGGGGCGATGCGCTCGACACGGCCGGTGCCGGGATCGAGACGGTCGAGCCCGTGGCGCGTGCCCACCCACAGCACGCCGCCGGCGCCACGCGCGAGCGTGAAGACGCGGGCGTCGCTCAAGCGCTGCTCCGGGTCGGGCAGCGCAGGCACCGTGCGGCCCGACGCCCAGTCCATGCGCCACAGGCCGTCGGACTGGCCGCCGATCCACAGCGTGGGCCCGTCGGCGAGCAGCGCCCAGGTCGACGCCTGCGGGCTGCGCCCCGCGATCGTCACCCGGGCGACGCGGCGACCGTCGGCGCTGGCGTGGTACAGGCCGCGCTTGGTGGCGATGAAGACGCTGCCGTCGGCGACGCGCTCGAGCGCGGTGACCATGTCGTCGGGCAGCGCCGTCAGCGGGTGCGCCGCGTCGACCGGCAGTGCACCGACGATGCCGCGCTCGGGATCGACGATCTCGACACCATTGCGCTGGGTGCCCAGCCAGAGGCGGCCGTCTCCGAGCTCCAGGATCCAGCTCACCTCGGTGCCCGCGTGCGCCGACGGCCCCGGCGAGCGGTCGCCGAACATCGTCAGGATCGCCGCCTCGCGCGGGTCGTACCGGCTCACGCCGTGGTTGCTGGCGACCCAGACCAGGCCGGAGCGGTCGCGGTGGATGTCGAGCACGACGTTGTCGGCCAGCGACAGCGGCTGTGCCGGCACGTTGCGGATGCGCCGCGTGCGGCCGCTCGCGACGTCGACGTCGACGATGCCCTGGCCGACGGTGCCGATCCAGACCTCGCCCGGCCGCACCTCGGTGATCGCCGAGACCTGCTGTCGTGCCAGCGGGGCCGGGTCGGCCTCGGTCTCGCGCACCGGCTGCGCCGTGCCGCCCGCGGCGGGAATGACGAAGGCTCCCTGCTGCGCGGTGCCGACCCAGAGGCGGCCTTCGCCGTCCTCGGTCAGGCAGTCGGGCTGCGGCGGCCTGCGCCCTCCTGCGTCCGGCAGCGGCACGGCG
>MEGM01000121.1:13738-14091 GCA_001725505.1 Rubrivivax sp. SCN 70-15
GCGCGCCGGCGCCGTCGTCGGCGATCGCGTGCACGCTGACATGGCTGAGGCCGTCCGCGCCCACCGGGTAGCGGACGAAGCGCTCGGTCGCCGGATCGAAGCGCACGACGCCGGCCGACGTGGTGCCCACCCACAGGCGGCCGGCGGCGTCGCCGTGCAGCGTCTGCACCAGGCTGTCGGGCAGCGCGCCGGGCTGGCGCGGGTCGGCACGGTAGACGCGGAAGTGGTAGCCGTCCCAGCGCGCCAGCCCGCCGTAGGTGCCGATCCAGAGGAAGCCCGCGCCGTCTTCGGCGACCGCGTTCGCGATCTCGTTCGGCAGCCCCTGCTCGCGCGTCAGATGCTGGAAGCTCGGC
>MEGM01000121.1:14110-27580 GCA_001725505.1 Rubrivivax sp. SCN 70-15
CCAGCGCCCCGCCGCCGAGGCCGCGAGCGCGAAGCCGCTCAGGACGACGGCGGCGAGCAGCGTGCGCAGCACCCTCCGGCTGCGAGAAAAGTTCGTTCGCGGCACGCGGGCATTGTCCACGACCGACTGTCGCGTCCCGGTGCGCGGCTGGGGCCGCCGGGGTCGTCGTCACCAGCCCGGAACCAAGACCTCGCATCGGTGTCGAACCGCCGCGGCAACGAACCCGAGGACAGGCGCGATCCGGGTTTCCACGGATCGGGCGCATGTCCACGCAAGGACTCGGCATGACCCAGAGCAGCAAGCTTCGCAAGGAAGCCGGCGTCGTCGGCCTCCTCTACGCCAGCGTCGGCGGCATCGTGGGTTCGGGGTGGCTGTTCGGGCCGCTGCACGCCGCCCAGCAGGCCGGGCCCCTGAGCCTGGGCTCCTGGGTCATCGGGGCGTTCGCCGTGCTGCTGCTCGCGCTGGTCTTCGCCGAACTCGGCACGATGATCCCGAAGAGCGGCGCGCTGGTCCACATCAGCCGCGTCAGCCACGGCGCCTTCCTGGGCGTGATCTGGAGCTGGATCCTCTTCTTCGCCTACGTCAGCGTCGCGCCGGTCGAGGTGATGGCGGTGCTGACCTACGCCAACAACTACCTGCCCGGACTGATCCATCCGCAAGGCGGCCTGCTGACGCCGGTCGGGTTCGCCGTCTCGATCGTGATGCTCGGTGCGTTCGTCGCGCTGAACTTCCTCGTCATCCGCTGGGTGCTGTTCATCAACAGCGCGGCGACCTGGTGGAAGCTCGTCATCCCGGCAGCGACGGTCGCGGTGCTGATCGCGATGTCGTACCACCCCGAGAACCTGCACTTCGTCCAGGCCGATGCACACCAGCAGGTCTCGGGGATGTTCACCGCGGTCGCGACGAGCGGCGTCATCTTCAGCTATTTCGGCTTTCGCCAGGCGATCGACCTCGCCGGCGAGACGCCCGATCCGTCGCGCAACATCCCGATCGCGGTCATCGGGTCGGTCGCGATCGGGCTCGTCCTCTACATCGCGCTGCAGTACGCGTTCCTGGTCGCGATCGCCCCTGCAGACCTGGCCAAGGGCGGCTGGGCGGCGCTGCACTTCGCCGGATCGACCGGCCCGTTCGCGGCCATCGCCACCGTCGTCGGCGCGGCCTGGTGGGCGGTGGTGCTGTACATCGACGCCATCGTCTCGCCCGCCGGCACCGCGTTCATCTACACGACGGCCTCGTCGCGCATCACGATGGCCACCGGCGAGATCGGCAGCGGCCCGCAGTGGCTGGCCCGGATCAACGCACGCGGCGTGCCCTGGACCGCGCTGCTCGTCACCTTCGCCGTCGGCGCGCTGTTCTTCTTCCCGTTCCCGTCGTGGCAGAAGCTGGTCAGCTACATCTCGTCGGTGACGGTGCTGTCGTACAGCATCGGGCCGATCGTTCTGCTGCGGCTGCGCCAGTCGATGCCGGACGCGCCCCGGCCCTTCCGGCTCTGGGTGCCGTGGGTGATCGCCCCGGCGGCGTTCATCGTCTCGAACTGGATCGTCTTCTGGACCGGCATCGCGACGCTCGACTTCCTGTTCGGCATGCTGCTCGTCGTGTTCGTCGGCTATCTCGCCTACCACTATCTGCTCGCCGGAGCGCAGGCGCGCCGCGAGCCGCTGGGGTGGGCGCACGTGTGGTGGCTGTTCCCGTACTTCGGCGGGCTGTGGGGGCTGACCGAACTCGGCCCGCAGGCGGTCGGGGGCAACGGCACGATGACGCTGTTCGAAGGCATGGCGGTCGTCGCCATCTTCAGCATCGTGATCCTGTGGCTCGCCCTCGCGACCGCGGTGCCGCAGAACGAGGCCCGGCAGGTCGTCGAGGAGATGGTCGAGCTGCCGGCCGAGGCCGTCGCGCCCTGAGCAGCCCGCGCGCGTTCCGCGGCACGCCGTGCGTCGAAGACGCAGGGGCCGACAGCGGACGCGCGCGCCCCGTCAGGCCGACATCGATGGCGGCTGCGTCAGGTCGGCGTCGACGTTCATCAGCACGCTGGCCAGTTCGAGCGTGCGCCACAGCGGCGCCGGCATCTTCATGATCAGCAGCAATTCGGCATCGACCGGAGCGTGGGCCAGCAACGGCGGCGCGAACCCGCGCCACAGGCGGTCGTCGGCCGACAGCAGCTGGCTCGCGCAACCGACCAACAGCAGGACCAACAGTGCGCAGGCATGTCGCACCTGTCGGATCCGCATCGCGCCAATTCTGGCGCGGCGGGGTTAGCGCCGGCGGCGGCGCGCTACGCCGAGACCGACGAGAGCCAGCGTCATTAGCGCCAGGGTATTCGGCTCCGGGACCGCCGCGACGGAGAAGCTGATGGGCGTGCCCATGTGACCCGCAGAGCCGCAGGTCGCGCCGCCGCAATCCGCCCCCGCCAGGTCGTAGTACTGACCGTTCGTGTTGTAAACGTTGTAGCGGTCGGTGCCAGCGTGGAACGTGAATCCGCCCGTGTCGAGGAATGGATCGGTCGCCGCCAACAGGTCGTCGCTGAGCAAGAGACCGCCGCCGCTGGCGGCATAGGTGCCGGCCGGAAACAGGGCGTTCATCGCTTGGCCATTGCGCGTCCCACTCAGCCCGACGATTTGATACTGGCCGCCGACCGGCGTCGCCAAGGTTGTCAGCACGCCGCTCGCGGCGACGCCCGCGCCGGAGTAGCTGAAAGCCCAGTCGAGCGATGGCACCAGCGTTGCCGTGAACGACACGTTCGTGCCCAGATGCCCAGGCGTGCCGCAGGTCGCAGCCCCGCAGTCGGCGCCCGCTAGCTGGTAGTACTGGCCACCGGTGTTGTAGACGTTGTAGAGGTCCGCACCCGCTTGCACGGTGAAACCGCCGAGGCCGAGCGAAGGCGCCGCTGGATAGAGCAGGTTATCGCTGAACAGCAGCCCGCCACCGCTGGCCGAATACGTGCCTGCAGCCAGCAGCGATTCGACCGGCACGGCCCCGAGCTTGCCGCTGATGCCCGTGATGGTGTAGGCGCCTGCCGTCAGCGTGCTGGAGGTCGTCAGGTACCCGTTTGCGGAAACCCCGGCCCCTGAATAGGCGTAGCTCCAGACAAGGGTGGCGTGCGCCGAGGTGGCGACCAACGCCGAAAGGCAGAACGCCGCTGAGGCGAACAATTTGCGTGCGAACATCGAAAGGCCCCTCCGTGGCGAGCGCATTGCTTGCCCTGCGCCAGTTTCTCAGCAGCCGCGTAGAGCGCACACCCCGCGACTGGGTGGCATTCGTCGGCTCGTTCACAGCGCACCGGGCTCTTAGAGTGGGGTAGTCATGGCCGGCGTGTCGGCCGTCCAAACGTCCGACTTGCTAGTCGCGCCCTGCCGGCGTCTCGCAACGGCAGCTGTACCTGGATACCGGTCATAGGGCGCGAGGCGGCGCCGGCATCTGGACGAGGGCAATGTGACCGACATCGTGAGTTCGATGGTCGAAGTCGACAGACCGGACACCGCGAGCGCCCGCTATTCACGACGACAAGGCGAAGGATTCCGGCGGGTCGGGTCCGGCTACCGGCGTAGACGCGGCCCCAGTTAAGCCGACATCGATGGCGGCTGCGTCAGGTCGGCGTCGACGTTCATCAGCACGCTGGCCAGTTCGAGCGTGCGCCACAGCGGCGCCGGCATCTTCATGATCGGTTCTGGCGCGCGCGACCCAGGCAGCGATCTCGGTGTGCTGCGCGGGCGTCAGCAGGTTCAGGCTGAGCATCTCGTCCAGGGTCTGCATGGCGGGCCTCTCGCTCGGTTCGGCGCGTTGCCGGGTCGCTTCGCGTGATCGGATCGTACTTGCAGCACCTGTGGCCCCGTGTCCGGCGCCACCCGCGTCGAGCGCGACCGATTGGCCGGTCAAGAATGGCTGCTGCCGCTCGACTTCAGCGACTCGGCGACCGCTGTCGGCGCTGCCGGTAGACGTCGCTGTGTTCGCGAGGTTTCTGGATCGTGAGGATGCTCGCGCGCGTTCATGCTCACCACCGACCGCACGCTCGACGCCACAATGGCCTCTTTGCACCGTGGGAGCGACGGCCCGATGGGCACCCAGGAGCAGCAGCTGCGGTTTGCCCTCACGCCCGATGGCGTGCGCATCGCTTATGCGCTCACCGGGCGGGGTTACCCGCTGGTTCGTGCGGCCCACTGGCTGGGTCATCTCGACTTCGACTGGCACACGCCGATCTGGCGCCCGTGGATCGACGCGCTGTCGGCGCAGCACGCGCTGCTGCGCTACGACGCCCGCGGCTGCGGCCTGTCCGACCCATACCCCGCCAGCATCACCCTGGACGCGCTGGTGAGCGATCTGGAAGCGGCGGTCGATGCGGCCGGCCTGGAGCACTTTGCGCTGATGGGCATGTCCCAGGGCGGCGCCGTGTCGGCCGTGTATGCCGCGCGCCACCCGGAACGCGTGTCGCATCTCGTGCTGTGCGGCGCGTTCGCCCGCGGCCGCCTGCGCCGGACCATCACGCCCGAGCAGGTGCAGGCGCACGAGGCGATGCTCAAGCTGGTGGAGCTGGGCTGGGGCCAGCAGAACCCGGCCTTTCTGCAGCTCTTCACCTCGCAGTTCTTTCCGGGCGCGTCGCTCGTGCAGATGAATGCCTTCAACGAGATCCAGCGCCACGCCGCCCGGCCCGAATCGGCGGCACGCATCATGCGCGCGTTCTCGCAGATCGACGCCAGCGCGTACCTGGCGCAGATCCGCTGCCCGACGCTGGTGCTCCACAGCCGCGGCGACACGCGCGTGCCGTTCGACGAGGGCCGCTTCGTGGCAGCATCGATTCCCGGCGCGCGCTTCCTCCCGCTGGACACCGACAACCATGTGCCGCTGGCCGGCGAGCCCGCCTTCGACCGCCTGATGGCCGAGGTGGCCGACTTCCTGCCCACGCGGGACGCACGCGCCGGCAGCGACGCAAGACTGGCCGGCCTGACCGCGCGCGAGCTGGACGTGCTGGAACTCATCGCGCGTGGGCTGGACAACGCGCAGGTGGCGGCGCACCTGGCGCTGGCCGAGAAGACCGTGCGCAACAACATCACCCGCATCTTCAGCAAGATCGAGGTCGAGAACCGTGGCCAGGCGATCGTGTTGGCACGCAATGCCGGTCTGGGGCAGTAGCACCGTCCTGCACCGGGACAGCGGTCCCGGTGAGCCCGGCGCCCGACAGGCGCCTGCGCCGCCGTGGCGGGACCACGGCCCCAAGACGGCTGCGCTCGGCTGCGCTGCAATGGCATCTCCTCAACCCGACGGAGAAGACCATGCCGCTCATCAACGTGAAACTGATCGAGAACGTGTTCTCGCCAGCGCAGAAGCAGCAGATCGTGAGCAAGCTCACCGACGCCATGGTGCAGATCGAAGGCGAGGCCATGCGCCAGGTCACCTGGGTCGTCGTGGAAGAGGTGCAAAGCGGCGACTGGGGCATCGGCGGCAAGCCGCTGACCACGGCCGACGTGCGCGCGCTGGCGGCGATGCAGCCGCCCAAGGCAGCCTGAGCCCGGCGCGGACGGCGGCGCGCCCGCGCGCCGCTGTTCGGCCACAGCACAGAAGGGTGTCGCGATGAACCGGACTGAGCCGCACGTCCGTGAAGCCGGGGCCGGCGAGGCCGTGGTGTGCCTCCACGCCAACGCCAGCACGTCAGGCCAATGGCGCGGGCTGATGGATCTGCTGGCGCCCACGCACCATGTGCTGGCGCCCGATTCCTATGGCTGCGGCCGCAGCCCGGACTGGACGTCCGATCGAACGATATCGCTGGCCGACGAGGTGGCGTTCCTCGAGCCGATGCTGGCTCGACTGCGAGCACCTCTCACATGGGTCGGCCATTCGTACGGCGCCGCCGTGGCCTTGAAGGCCGCGCTGGTCGACCCGTCCCGGGTGCGGGCGCTGGTTCTGTACGAGCCGACGCTGTTCTCGCTGATCGATGCCGAGACGCCGCCACCCAACGCAGCGGACGGCATCCGCCAGGCCGTCGCCGCGGCAGGTTCCGCGCGCGACGCCGGACAGCCGCAGCGGGCTGCCCAGGCGTTCATCGACTACTGGATGGGCCCCGGCGCCTGGGCACGCACGCCCGCAGACCGCCAGCCACCGATCGCGGACTCGGTGGCGAACGTGCGCAGGTGGGCCCATGCGCTGTTCTCCGAACCCGCGCCGCTCGAGGCATTCCGCGCGCTCGACATGCCCGTTCTGTACATGGTCGGCAAACGTTCCACCGCCTCCGCCCACGGTGTGGCCCGGCTCCTGAGGACCGTGCTGCCCCGGGTGCGCATGGTCGAGTTCGACGAACTGGGCCACATGGGGCCGATCACCCATCCTTCGGTGGTCAATGCCGAGGTCAAGCGCTTCCTCGAGTCGGCGCGAACACCTTGACATGCTCCTGTCGTGAACGTCAGCTGGGCCGCGCAGAGATGACGTCTGGGCGGCCTCGACCTGCTGCGCCGGCAACGTCGCCAATCCCTTGAAACCGGCCATCGGCCGCGATGGATCGCTGGTGCCTGGATGGCCGCCATGAGGCCGAGACCGTGAGTTCAAGGTACGGCTGCCGGCACCGACAGCACACGCTGCGTGGCCGACCTCAACAGCAGCACGCGTGCTCCATCGAGGCCGCGCAGAATCGGCGCATTGCGGTTTCGGCGAAGCATCCATGCGCACCGTCCCCCTGCCCCGCGGCACCAGCCTTCCTTCCCTGCCCGTGCTCGGGCTGGGCACATGGCGCTTCGGCGAGACGCGCGCGACGCGCAAGGCCGAGATCGCTTCGGTGCGAACAGCGCTCGAGCTCGGCTATCGCCTGATCGACACCGCCGAGATGTACGGCGACGGCGGCGCCGAGGAAGTCGTGGGCGCTGCGCTGAACGACGCCATCCGTGCGGGCGACGTCCGGCGCGACGAGGTCGTCGTCGTGAGCAAGGTGTACCCGCACAACGCCAGCCGCGACGGCACCGCGGCCGCCTGCGACCGCAGCCGACGCCGCCTGGGGCTGGACCGCATCGACATCTACCTGCTGCACTGGCGCGGGGAGCATCCGCTGGCCGAGACCGTCGAAGCGATGCAGCGCCTGGCCGCAGCGGGCCAGATCCGGCGCTGGGGCGTGAGCAACTTCGACGTCGACGACATGGAGGAACTGGCCGCGATCAGCGAAGACTGCGCGCTGAACCAGGTCTGGTACTCGCTGGGCGAACGCGGCCCGGAATTCGCGTTGCTGCCCTGGCTGCGCGCGCGGGGCGTGCCGCTGATGGCCTACAGCCCGATCGACCAGGGCCGCGCTGCGCGCGATCCCGTCCTGGGCGAGATCGCTGCGGCGCGCGGCCTCACGGCCGTGCAGGTGGCGCTGGCCGGTCTGCTGGCGCAGCCGGACGTGATCGCGATCCCGAAGGCCGCAAGCGCCGCGCACCTGCGCGAGAACCTGGCCGCCGTCGACGTCGCGCTGAGCGAAGCCGAATTGCAGGCGATCGAGCGGCGCTTTCCGCGGCCGGTGCGCAAGGTGCCGCTGGCGATGAACTGAAGCTCGGACCGTCTCGCGCAGTGACAACACGAACCACGACCCCTTAAAGTCCGCAGCGAGGAACGCCTCCTGCCAAACCAACCATCAATGGGCATGCGCAAGAAGGGATGAGCTCGCCGGGCAACTTCGCGTTCCTGGCCGAGCACTCCCCGCTACTCGCCGATCTGGGCGCCACGGCCGAGCGCCTGTTCCCGTTCGACCCGGCGAGCTGCGTGCTGAAGCTGCGCCTGCTGGCCGAAGCCATCACGCAGGACATTGCCGCGCGCCTCGGCATCGGCCTGGTGCAGCCTACGCAGGCCGAACTGCTGCGCGCGGTCGATGTGCGCCTGGGGCTGGACGCCCAGGTGCGGCAACTCTTCCACCTGCTTCGCCGCACCGGCAACCTCGCCGCCCACGAGGCCGATCACGGCATCGGGTACCGCCAGGCGCTGGAAGCGCTCAAGGTCGCGCGCGAGATCGCGGTCTGGTTTCATCGCAGCTTCGGCCGCAGCCCGGGCTTCAAGCCCGGCCCCTTCGTGCTGCCGGACGATCCGAGCCAGAAGCTGCTCTTGCTGCAGCAGCAGATCTCACAGCTGAGCACCCAGCTGCAGGACGCCCAGACCGCGCAGGCCGGCCAGGCCGAGATGGCCCGCCTGCTGGAGGCCCAGTCCGCGCAGGAGCGCGAGATGTCGCGCCGGGCGCAGGAAGAGGCCGCCGTCTACCAGCAGCTGGCCGAGGAAGCCGGTGCTCGCGCCGCCACGCTCCAGGCCCAGTTCGACGCGCAGCTGAAGACGGCCGGGCAGCAGGCCAGCACCGAGGAGGTGACGCGCTTGGCCCAGCGCGCCACCGACGCCGCCAGGTCGGTTCTGCTGGACGAGGCCGACACGCGCCAGATCATCGACCTGCAGCTGCTGGACGCCGGCTGGGAGGCCGACACGGTGCAGCTCACCCATGCCCGCGGCGCACGCCCCGAGCGGGGCCGGAACATGGCGATCGCCGAGTGGCCGACGCAGGGCCGACAGTCGGCCGACTACGTGCTGTTCGCGGGCCTGACGCCGATCGCCACCGTCGAAGCCAAGCGAAAGAACATCAACGTGCCGGGCAAGATCGGCCAGGCCGAGCGTTATGCGCGCGGCTTCAGCGTCGGCGACGGCATGAGCCCGGCGTGGACGCTGCAGGGCTGCGACGCGCCCTGGGCCGATGGCCAGGGCGGCCGCTTCCAGGTGCCCTTCGTCTACTCGAGCAACGGCCGCCCGTTCGTCAAGCAGCTGGCCGAGGCCAGCGGCACCTGGTTCCGCGACACGCGCGCACCTGCCAACACCGCGCGGCCGCTGGCCGGCTTCCACTCGCCCGAGGGCCTGCTCGACCTGCTCACCCGCAGCCGGCAGGAGGCGCAGCAGCGGCTGCAGCAGGACGGCTACGCGTACCTGCACCTGCGCGACTACCAGGACAAGGCCATCGCCGCGGTCGAAGCGGCGCTGGCCGAAGGCCGCAGCGCCTGCCTGCTGGCCATGGCCACCGGCACCGGCAAGACGCGCACCATCATCGGCCTGATGTACCGGCTGCTGAAAGCCGAGCGCTTCCGCCGCATCCTCTTCCTGGTCGACCGCAATGCGCTGGGCACGCAGGCCCAGGAAGCGTTCGACGAAGCGCCGCTGGAGCAGAACCAGCCGCTGAGCAAGATCTACAACGTGGCCGAGCTGGGCGACATGGCGGCCGAGGCCGAGACCCGCGTGCAGGTGGCCACCGTGCAGGCCATGGTCCGGCGCGTGTTCGGCAGCGACACGCCTCCGCCGGTGGACGCCTACGACTGCATCATCGTCGACGAGGCCCACCGCGGCTACGCGCTCGACCAGGAGATGACCGAGGGCGAGCTCGCGCTGCGCGACCACGCGCAGTACCTGTCCAGCTACCGCCGCGTGCTGGACTACTTCGACGCCGTGCGCGTGGGCCTGACGGCCACGCCGGCGCGCCACACCACCGAGATCTTCGGCAAGCCGGTCTACACCTACTCGTACCGCGAAGCCGTCGCCGACGACTGGCTGATCGACCACGAGCCGCCGATCCGCTACGAGACCCTGCTCGGCCGCCATGGCATCCACTTCGCCAAGGGCGAGCAGGTCGAGGCGCTCAACCTCGCCACCGGCGAAGTCGAGACCGCCGAGCTCGACGACGAGCTCGACTTCCAGGTCGAGAGCTTCAACAAGCGCGTCATCAACGAGGAGTTCAACCGCGTCGTCTGCACGCAGCTGGCCGAGGAGCTGGACCCGTTCGGCGAAGAGAAGACGCTGGTCTTCTGCGCCACCGACGCGCATGCCGACATGGTCAAGCGCCTGCTCGACGAGGCCTTCAAGGCCAAGTACGACGAGCAGTACAACGAGGCCGCCGTGCGCAAGATCACCGGCGCCGCCGACAAGGTCGACCAGCTCATCCGCCTGTACAAGAACGAGCGCCTGCCGAGCATCGCGATCACGGTGGATCTGCTCAGCACCGGCATCGACGTACCGGCCATCTGCCATCTCGTGTTCCTGCGCCGCGTGAAGAGCCGCATCCTGTACGAGCAGATGATCGGCCGCGCCACCCGGCGCTGCGACGAGATCGGCAAGACCGTCTTCAGGATCTACGACCCGGTCGACATCTACGCCACGCTGCAGGCGGTGAACACGATGCAGCCGCTGGTGAAGGACCCGAACGTCACGCTGGAGCAGCTGCTCGACGAGCTGAACGACCCGGCGAGCTTCGACGCCCCGGGCATCGCGCCCGGCACAACCCACGCCCACGACGTGCTCAACCAGCTGAACCAGAAGCTGATGCGCGTGCTGCGCCGCGCCGGGCACGCAGCCGACAAGCGCCCCAAGCTCAAGGCGCGGCTGGACGAACTGGAGCAGCAGTGGGGCGTGCCGCCGGCCCGGCTGCACCAGCACCTGCACGAGCTGGGACCGAAAGGCGCCGCCGACTACCTGCAGCACGGCACCCGGCTGCTGGTGCAGCTGGCCGAGGTGCAGGAGCTGATGGGCACGGCCTACATGCCCATCCTGTCGCAGCACGCCGACGAGCTGCTGGCGCGCGAACAGAGCTGGGGCGCCTATGCCAAGCCCGAGGACTACCTCGACAGCTTCGGCCGCTTCGTGCGCGAGCAGATCAACCAGTCCGCCGCGCTCGCCGTGGTCGTCAATGCGCCCAAGGACCTGACGCGCGAGCAGCTGCGCGAAGTGCGCCTGCTGCTCGACGCTCACGGCTACAGCGAGGCCACGCTGAAGGCTGCCTGGCGCAACCAGAGTCACCAGGAGATCGCCGCCAGCATCCTGGGCTACATCCGCCAGGCGGCCCTGGGCGAAGCGCTGGTGCCGTTCCAGCAACGTGTGGCCAGCGCGATGCAGCGCATCTACGCGCTCCATGCCTGGACGCCGGTGCAGCGCAAGTGGCTGGACCGGCTGGCCAAGCAGCTGGCGCTGGAAGTGGTGATCGACCCGGCCTTCGTGAACCGCGCCTTCGCGCAGGACGGCGGCGCCAGGCAGCTCGACAAGATGCTCGGCGGCGACCTCGACCGCGTGCTCTCCGAACTGGCGGCGCACCTGTGGCCGCAGCGGGCCTGAGCCGGCCCCCGACAATCCAATCCATGACCCAGAACGACATCGTCCAGAAACTCTGGAACCTCTGCGACGTCCTGCGCGACGACGGCATCAACTACAGCGACTACGTGACCGAGCTCGTGCTGCTGCTGTTCATCAAGATGGAGCACGAGAACCGCGCCAGCGGCATCCTCGCCGAGCACAAGCTGCCCGAATACGCGCGCTGGAGCACGCTCTCGAACCTGAGCGGCCTGAACCTGCTCAACCACTACCGCGAGACGCTGCTCAAGCTGAGCCAGAGCGCCGACCCGCTCATCGCCGCGATCTACGCCGACGCGCAGACCAGCCTGAAGGAAGCGCGCCACCTGGAGCAGCTGATCAAGAGCCTGGACGGCATCGACTGGTTCAGCGCCGCCAAGGACGGCCTGGGCGACCTGTACGAGGGCCTGCTGGAGAAGAACGCCAGCGAGACCAAGAGCGGCGCCGGCCAGTACTTCACGCCGCGCCCGCTGATCGACAGCATCATCGCGCTCGTCAAGCCGCAGCCCGGCGAGACGATCCAGGACCCGGCCGCCGGCACCGCCGGCTTCCTGATCGCGGCCGACAGCTACATCAAGGCCCGCACCGACCAGCTCTACGACCTGAGCGAAAAGCAGCGCAGCTTCCAGCGCAGGCGCGCCTACCTGGGCATGGAGCTGGTGGGCAGCACGCGCCGCCTCGCCTTGATGAACTGCCTTCTTCACGGCATGGAAGGCGACGCCGAAGGCGTGGTGCACCAGGGCAACACGCTGGGCAGCGCCGGCAGCGCGCTGCCCAAGGCCGACATCATCCTGAGCAACCCGCCCTTCGGCACCGCCAAGGGTGGCGGCGGCCCCACGCGCGACGACCTCACCTATGCCACCAGCAACAAGCAGCTCGCCTTCCTGCAGCACATCGTGCGGCACCTGTTGGACGGCGGCCGCGCCGCGGTGGTGCTTCCCGACAACGTGCTGTTCGAAGCCGGCGTCGGCGCCGACATCCGCCGCGACCTGATGGACAAGTGCCGGCTGCACACGATCCTGCGCCTGCCCACCGGCATCTTCTACGCCCAGGGCGTGAAGACCAACGTGCTGTTCTTCCAGAAGGTCAGCGCCGCGGCCACCGGCAGCACGAAGGAAGTCTGGGTCTACGACCTGCGCGCCAACATGCCGAAATTCGGCAAACGCACGCCGCTGACGCGCGCGCATTTCAGCGCCTTCGAGGCGGCCTATGGCGACGAGGCGAACGGGCGCAGCGCGCGCACCGACGAAGGCGAGGCCGGGCGTTTCCGCTGCTTCAGCCGCGAGGCCGTGAAGGCGCGCGGTGACAGCCTGGACATCAGCTGGCTGAAGGATGACAGCGCGGAGGATGCGGCGGATTTGCCGGAGCCGGCGGTGTTGGCGCGGGAGGCGGTCGACGAGCTCAACGGCGCACTGGCAGAACTCGACGCGATCCTGGCCGAGCTTGGCGAAGAGGTCGTGCAGTGAGCCAGCTACCGTCTTCTTGGGCTACGACTCCGCTGCTCGCCGTCAGCGAACTTCTGCGGGGCGTGACCTACACCAAGGAGGTTGCGGCCTCCCTGCCCGCACCCGGCCGGCTGCCCGTCTTGCGCGCCAATAACCTGCAGGGTCGCGCGTTCGATCTGTCAGATCTCGTCTACGTGCCGAGCGCGCTGGTGTCGGAGCAGCAGCGCATTCGCTCAGGCGACGTTGTCATTGCGACCTCCAGTGGGAGCATCAGCGTCGTCGGGAAGGCCGTCCAGTCAAAGCGCGATATGGACGCCGGCTTTGGCGCGTTTTGCGGCGTTCTGCGCCCAGCGCTAGGGCTTGACTCAAGATACTTCGGGCACTTCTTCAGTTCCGATGCATATCGGACGCGGGTGTCGGCCATGGCTCGCGGCTCCAACATCAACAACCTCAAGCGAGAGCATTTCGAGTCACTGACCTTTCCTGTCGCTCCGCAAGCAGAGCAGGAACGCATTGCCGACAAACTCGACACCGTGCTCGCCCGCGTGGACGCCTGCCGTGACCGCCTGGCCCGCGTCGCCCCGCTGCTCAAACGCTTCCGCCAGTCTGTCCTCGCCGCCGCCACATCTGGGCGGTTGACGGAGGACTGGCGCGGGAGTGATGCCAGACCGTGGGCCTCTGTCACCGTAGAAAACTTGTGCACGTCGATCTCGGATGGGCCATTCGGCTCTCATCTGAAATCGGATGACTACACCGGGCAAGGCGCTCGAGTAGTCCGCCTGGAGAACATAGGCCACCTGATCTTCGACAGCAGCAAGGAGACGTTCATCTCGATGGCGAAGTACGCCGCGCTTGACCGTCACACGCTTATCCACGGTGACCTGCTCTTCTCGTCCTTCGTCGATGAAGAGGTCCGGGTATGCACATTTCCTGG
>MEGM01000122.1:0-1418 GCA_001725505.1 Rubrivivax sp. SCN 70-15
CTTCTGCTTCGCATAGTCTCGCAGCTTAGTTGCTTGCTTCGACTTGATCGACGCACCACGGACCGCGATCCCGCCGCTCTCGTTGGATTCCACAACAAAGTCGTAGAACGCCTTGCTCTCGGTCGTTCGACCGTGCAGCAACTCCGCGAAGCAGCGCTCGATCTGCCTGGAGTCGGCACGTGAGCTTCCATCACTCTCGCGGTTGCCGCCAGTTCCATCGCGGTACGTCGCCAGGAACTTTTTCAGCAGTGCCAGTTCCCCAGCCATCGGCGGGCGGGTCAGGAAAGCTCTCTCCATGGAATTCATTCTGGCATGCCAGCACGGCAGCCATGGAGACCCGGCCTTCGCTCAGTCGGCGACCCAGCGTGCTTCGCGCGCAGCGCCCCGCAATGATGTTGTCGCGAGGACCGTGGGTCGATGCAGCAAATTGGCACTGTGAGCCGGGCTTAGGCACGTAATGGGTCGCCGAATCGACCCACCCTGGTCGTTCAAATTCCCCCACCCGGTCGAGATGCGTTCTCGTCGTGGGAACGGGCGACCCCGGCCTTGAGTATGTCTCTGAGGCGTTTGGAGTGGCCGCGGATGATCATCGTCACGGCGTGGTGCAGCAGGCGATCAAGGATGGGGGCGCGTTGCGACCAGGTATCAACGAGCGACCGCTTCGTCGCCGTGCGACCGATGCGCGCTGACCGCGAGCCGACACCGGGCGCTTCTCCCCGATCGATCGCGAAGGGGCATGACCCGGCCGGATCCTCAGTTCAGCGCGACGCGCCGCCCCCAGGGCACGCTGGCGCGGCCCTTGACCAGCCACAGCACCGGGTAGTCGGGCGCGCGCGGCGGAAACCGGCCCTCGGCGTCGGTGAAGTAGACCAGCGCGTCGGGCCGGGCTGCGCGCGACCCAGTCGAAGACCGGCGCGAAGTCGGTGCCGCCGCCACCGGCGAAGCGGCGCGACAGCGCGAGCGGCTCCCAGGCTTCGGTGACCCAGGGGCCGTCGGCGGCGAGCGCGCTGTCGCAGGCGAGCAGCGTGGTGCGCACGGAAAGCGTGCCCTTGAGCGCGTTGATCTCGCCGACGAACTGCGCGAGGTCGGCCTCGGCGACCGAACCCGAGGTGTCGAGCGCGACGACGATGTCGCCGGCCTGGCTGCGCAGGCTGGGCCAGAGCACCTCTCCTTCGCGTCGCGACGGGCGCAGCCAGGTGTAGTCGTCGCGCGCGGTCTGCGCCAGGTACTGCGCGAGCGCGGCGCGCCACGAGACGCGCGGCGCCAGCCCGGCCTCGGCAAGCCGCGCCAGCGCCCCCGGCAGCTTGCCGGCCTCGCGCGCGCGCTGCGCCGCACCGGCCAGGTGGCGCTGCCATTGCTGGCGCAGCTGCTCGCGTTCGCCGGCGCCGAGCGCGGCCGGGCGCGGCGCGGCGTCGGTG
>MEGM01000122.1:1442-11280 GCA_001725505.1 Rubrivivax sp. SCN 70-15
CTCGGGGTGGCCGTCGGGTTCGGCGTCGCCGCCGCGCTGGCCGCCGTCGTCGCCATCCCAGGCGTGATCGTCGAAGGTCTCGTCGTCCTGCTGCTGCTCGTCCAGGCAGGGGTAGATCTCCTCGGCGGCGAGGCCGCGGTAGATCGCCAGCACCTGCGCGCCCGGCGGCGGCTTCAGCCCTTCGTCGAGCAGCAGCGGGTTGATCGCGAAGTCGCAGGCCAGGTCCCAGCGCTGCTGCACGCGCGAGCCGCGGCGCGCGAAATGGCCGAGCGCGCAGTGCAGCGCCTCGTGCGCGATCGCGAACTGCAGCTGCGCCGGCGTCAGCGAGGCAACCCAGCCCGGGTTGTAGTACAGCGCGCGCGCGTCGGTCGCGGTGCTGCGGCACCAGGCGCCGGCCGGCCGCAGCGGCAGGCGCAGCACGAGCGCGCCGAGGAAGGGGTGGTCGAGGATCAGCCGCGTGCGCGCGGCCGCGAGGCGCTCGGCCGCGCGCTCGACTGCTGCCTCGGCCGCCGCTTCAGTCATAGAGCAGCACGCCTGCGGCGCGCTCGGCCCAGCGCTTGAAGGCGGGCAGTCCGAGCAGCGGCGCGCCCAGGCTGCGGTGCAGGTCGGCGACCAGCATCACGCCCATCTCGCGCAGCGGCAGGCGCTCGGCGTAGTCGAGGATGTGGCTCCAGACCTGGGCCGCCTCGGCGCTGCCCTTGGCGCGCAGCGCCCGGCCGACCAGCGCCGCGGCGACCGCGTACTGCAGGTCGATCTCGTCGGGCACCGCGGCGTCGCGGCCGGCGCAGATCGCGTCGAGGTCGGGCAGCCGCTCGAGCGTGTCCAGGTAGGCCGCGCATTCGACGCCGGCGGCCTGGCCGACGCAGCCCGCCAGCGCGCCGGCCAGCAGCGCCGGCCGGTCGCCGAACTTGGCCAGCGCGCGGTGCGCGAACTCCCACGAGCGCGGGCTCGGGAACGCCATCTCGCCGGCGAGCGTGCGCGCCGGGTCGAAGTCGAAGATCAGCTCGGGCTTGAAGCGCAGGAAGCCGATCAGCCGCTCGTCGATGCCGTGCGCCCAGGCCCAGCGGACCCAGTCGTCGAGGTCGACGTCGACCTCGAAGTGCGAGAAGCGGTTCGCCAGCGGCGCCGGCATCGCGTAGGTCACGCCGCGGTCGCCCTGGCGGTTGCCGGCGGCGAAGATCGCCCAGCCCGCGGGGATGCGGTAGTCGCCGAGCTGGCGGTCCAGGATCAGCTGGTAGGCCGCCGCCGACACCGCCGGCGGCGCCGAGGTGATCTCGTCCAGGAAGAGCACGCCGCGCGCGCCGTGGCGCGCCGCGTCGGGCAGCATCGCCGGCACCGCCCATTCGACCCGGCCGTCGACGCGGAACGGGATCCCGCGCAGGTCGGACGGCTCCATCTGCGACAGGCGCAGGTCGATCACCGGCACGCCCTGGCGCTGGCCGAGCTGGCGCACGAGGTCGGACTTGCCGACGCCGGGCGGCCCCCAGAGCATCACCGGCGTGTGCCGGCTCTCGGCGGTGGCGAGGAATTCGGTCTCCAGGACCTGGGCGAGCTGGGTCGGGCGCATCGGAGGGTGGCGTTGGCGCGATGCGCGCAGTCTAGGGCCGGCCGCCGGGGTGCGGCAGTGCCGGGGTCACAGCCGCGCCAGCACCGCCAGCCACAGCGGCGCGGTCGCGACGAAGGCGCAGGTCGAGACCACCGTCGCCGCCGCGGCCTCGGGCGCGAGGACGCCGTAGCGCTGCGCGAACAGCAGCGCGTTGCTGCCGGTGGGCAGCGCGGCGAGCATCACCACCACCGACAGCGGCAGCCCGGCCAGCCCGAAGCCCCAGTGCGCGACGACGAGCACGACGCCGGGCATCACGAGCAGCTTGAGCAGCGCCAGCGCGATCGCGTTGCGCGCCTGCCCCTGCAGCCCGTAATAGGCCAGCGACAGGCCGATCAGCACCAGGCACAGCGGCACCACCGCCGAGCCGAGCAGCTGCAGCACCTCCTGCGCCAGCGGCGGCAGCGCCAGCCCGGCCGCGTTCCAGAGCAGCCCGGCGACGACCGGCAGCACCACCGGGTGGATCAGCGTGTTGCGCGCGGTCGCGGCCAGCGTGCGCGCGAGCGAGCGCGCGTCGGCGTGCGCGGCGTGCGCGTGCGCGAGGTCGAGCTCGGCCAGCGCCGTCGTCACGCTCAGCAGCACGAGCGCGTGCAGGCCGACGATCGTCAGGTGGATCGCGAGGCCGGCGTCGCCGAACAGCGCCAGCGCCATCGGGATGCCGACCTGCACGCTGTTGCCGAACACCGCGGTGACGGCGCGCACGCTCGGCGCCGCGGCCGCGCCGTGGCCGCCGCGCTGGCGCCAGCGCTGCGCGCCGTAGACGGCGAACAGCAGCGCCAGCGCCGGGACGAAGAACGCCGCCTGCGTCGCCCACGGCAGCGCGCGCAGGTCGAGCTGCGCGGTGGTGCGAAACAGCAGCGCCGGAACGAAGATGTAGAAGGCGGCGTTGCCGAGCACGCGCGCCGGGTCCTGCACGCCGTCGCGCGGGCCGAGCCAGCGCGCACGGCCGGCGATCCAGCCCAGCGCGACGGTGCCGAAGATCGCGAGCAGCTTGTCGAGGACGGCGCCCGTCACGGCGCCGCCCGGCGACCGGCGCTCACTTCTTGCGGCCGTACTTCGCGGTGAAGCTGGCGTGACCGATCTGGTTGAAGTGGATCATGAAGCCGACCAGCGCCGCGCTCGCGTCGGCCGGCACGTCGAGCTTGTCGGTCTTGAGTGCGTAGAGCGTGAACACGTAGCGGTGCGGCTTGTCGCCGGCGGGCGGGCAGGCGCCGCCGAAGCCGGCCGATCCGAAGTCGGTGCGCCCCTGCACGGCACCGGCGGGCATCTCCTTGCCGTCGGCGCTGCCGGCGCCGGCGGGCAGCCCGGTCGTGCTCGCAGGCAGGTTGTAGACGACCCAGTGCCACCAGCCCGAGCCGGTCGGCGCGTCCGGGTCGTAGAGGGTGAGCGCGAAGCTCTTCGTACCGGCAGGCGCACCGCTCCAGCTCAGCGCCGGCGAGACGTTCTCGCCGCTGCAGCCGAAGCCGTTGAAGACCTGGGCCTGGCTCAGCGTGCTGCCGGGCTTGATCGTCGGGCTCGTGAGCTTGAAGCCGGCGGCCTGGGCCGGCGCCGCGAGGAGCAGGGCGCTCGTGGCGGCGGCGAGTGACAGCGTCGTGAAACGGTTCATGCAGCGTCTCCTGTCGTGGGTGGGGTGTGGATGATGCCAACAAAGCACCGCGTCAGCGCGGCAGCGCGGCGAGCCGGCGCGCGACCTCGGCCTCGGGCAGGTCGATCTCGATCTGCTTGCGCCTTGCGCTCGCACCGCGCGCGAGCCGCACCGCGCGCCTGGGCAGCTGCAGCGCGTCGGCGAGCCATTCGACGAGCAGATCGTTGGCCTTGCCGTCGACGGGCGGCGCCGCCAGCCGCACGCGCAGCGCGCCGTCGTGCAGGCCGTCGGCGCCGGTGCGCCTCGCGTTGGGCACCACGGCGACGGCGAGGCGCGAGCCCGCGCCCTTCGCGCTCAGGCAGGGCCAGTCCGGGTTCAAGCGGCGGTCTTCTTCGCCGCCGCCTTCTTCGCCGGCAGGTCCTTCCCGGGCGCCGTCTTCGCCGGCACCTTGGCGGCGCGCGGCTCGAACTCGAAGATCACCTTGCCTTCCTTCGCGTCGTAGGCCAGGCGCGCCTTGAACTTGCGCCGCGTCTTGTTCGAGACGAAGTTCTCGAGCAGCCCGGTCTTGCCGGTGGCGAGGAGCTTGGTCATCTCCTCGCGCGGCACCGGCTGCTGCAGGATGATCTTGCCGCTCTTGAAGTCGCAGGTCGGGTGCGCGCCGACGCTGTGCTCGCAGACGTAGCTGCTGCCGTGCTCGTAGACATGGCCCTTGCACTTCGGGCAGGCGCCCAGGCTCTGCTCGGCCGAGAAGTCGACCGGCTCGCCGTCGCCGGCGGCCTTGGCGTCGTCGCCGAAGTCGAACTCGAGCTTCCAGTTGTTGATTTCGTCGTCGCGCACCAGGCGCAGCTCGGCGGTGAAGGGCCAGCCCGCCTTCGAGCGGAAGCCTTCGAGCGGGCCGATCTTCTTGTCGCGGATCAAGGCCTCGGCCTCGGCGGTCTCGAAGGCGCGGCCGGCCGGGATCTTGGTGATCGAGAAGCCGCAGCCGGCGCCGTCGGGCGCGCCCTCGGCGCCGGTGCAGGCGAAGCGGCGGTAGTTCTCCTTGACGACGCCGCCGCAGTTCGGGCAGGGCGTCTTCAGCGTCGCGTAGTCGCCCGGGATCGTGTCGCGGTCGTATTCCTTGGCCTTCTTGACGATGCGCTCGGCCATCTTCGCGATCTCGGCCATGAAGGCCTCGCGCTTGAGCCGGCCATGCTCCATCTCGGCGAGCTGGAACTCCCAGTTGCCGGTGAGGTCGGGGCGCGTCAGGTCCTCGATCGCGAGGCCGCGCAGCAGCGTCATCAGCTGGAAGGCCTTCGCGGTGGGCACGAGTTCGCGGCCGTCGCGGAAGATGTACTTCTCGAGGATCAGGCCCTCGATCGTCTGCGCGCGCGTCGCCGGCGTGCCCAGGCCCTTCTCGGCCATCGCCTCGCGCAGCTCGTCGTCGTCGATCAGCTTGCCCGCGCCTTCCATCGCCGACAGCAGCGTCGCCTCGGTGTAGCGCGCCGGCGGCTTGGTCTTCAGCGCGACCACGGCCACGCTCTCGGTGCGCACGACCTCGCCCGGGGCGACGGCGACGAGGTTCGCGTCCTCGCCCGCGGCTTCCTTGCCGTAGACGGCGAGCCAGCCGGGGTTCACCAGCACCTTGCCGTTGGTCTGGAAGTGGTGCACCTGCCCGGCGGCCTCGACGCGGCTGATGCGCGTCGTGACCATGAACTCGGCGCTCGGGTAGAAGACGGCGAGGAAGCGCTTGACGACGAGGTCGTAGAGCTTGGCCTCGACCTCGCTCAGGCTCTTCGGCGCCTGCAGCGTCGGGATGATCGCGAAGTGGTCCGAGACCTTGGCGTTGTCGAAGACCTTCTTCGTCGGCTTGACGTAGCCCTGGTCGATCGCCTTGCGCGCGTGCGCCGAGAGCTCGCGCAGCGGGCCGGGGAGGTCCTCCTCGGCGAGCATCGCGATCGTGTTCTTGACCGTCGGCAGGTAGTCCTCGGGCAGCGCGCGCGAGTCGGTGCGCGGGTAGGTCAGCACCTTGTGCTTCTCGTACAGCGCCTGCGCGATCGACAGCGTCGTCTTCGCGCTGAAGCCGAAGCGCGAATTGGCCTCGCGCTGCAGCGTCGTCAGGTCGTAGAGCTGCGGGCAGGCCTGGGTGCTGGGCTTGGCCTCGTCGGTCACGGTGGCCGGCTGGCCGCGCACCGCGGCGGCGATCGCCTCGGCGTCGGCGGCGTTCCACAGGCGGTCGGCGCGGGCCTCCGCGTCGTCCGGACTCTTCTTCCACTTCGGGTCGAACCACTTGCCCTCGTAGGCGCCGGCGACCGCGTCGAACTGCGCCTTGATCTCCCAGTAGTCGCGCGCGACGTGCTTCCTGATCTTCTCCTCGCGCTCGACGACGATGCTCAGCGTCGGCGTCTGCACGCGGCCGACGGTGGTGAGGAAGAAGCCGCCGTCGCGCGAATTGAAGGCCGTCATCGCGCGCGTGCCGTTGATGCCGACCAGCCAGTCGGCCTCGCTGCGGCTGCGCGCGGCGTCGGCCAGGCCCTGCATCTGCTCGTCGCTGCGCAGCTGCGCGAAGCCGTCGCGGATCGCCTGCGGCGTCATGCTCTGCAACCACAGGCGCTGGATCGGCTTGTTCAGCGGCGTCTTGCCGCTGTCGGCGTACTGAACGATGAGGCGGAAGATCAGCTCGCCCTCGCGCCCGGCGTCGCAGGCGTTGATGATCGCCGTGACGTCCTTGCGCTTGACCAGCTTGACGACGGCGTTGAGCCGCGTCTTGGCCTTGTCGATCGGCGCGAGGTCGAAGTGCGGCGGCACCACCGGCAGGTTCGCGAAGCTCCACTTGCCGCGCTTGACGTCGTACTCCTCCGGCGCCTTGATCTCCACCAGGTGGCCGACCGCCGAGGTCACGACGTACTGGTCGTTCTCGAAATGCTCGGCGTGCTTCTCGAACTTGCCCGAGGTCGGCGTCAGCGCGCGCACGATGTCCTGCGCCACGCTCGGCTTCTCGGCAATGATGATCGTCTTGCTCATGTCGTCCCAGGTCGTCCAAGGTCACCGCGCCAGGGCCGGCCCACGGGCCATGCCTACAATCGCGGCTCTCGCGCGCACGCCTACACGCGCGCGCCCATGATCTCAATGTACCGAATGAAGACGACCGTGCAAGCGAAGCCGACCGCGGCGACCCGGCTCCACCCCGCCGGCGGGCGCCGGATCCAGGTGCGCCGCTCGGGCGTGCACGGCAAGGGCGTGTTCGCGCTGCAGCCGCTGGCCGCAGGCGAGCGCATCATCGAATACAAGGGCGAGGTCATCAGCTGGCCCGAGGCGCTGCGCCGCCATCCGCACGACCCGAGCGACCCGAACCACACCTTCTACTTCCACATCGACGACCGGCACGTGATCGACGCCAACGTCGGCGGCAACGCGGCACGCTGGATCAACCATGCCTGCGACCCGAACTGCCAGGCCGACGAGCAGGACGGCCGCGTCTTCATCGAGGCGCTGCGCGACATCGCCCCCGGCGAGGAGCTCTTCTACGACTACGGCCTCGTGATCGACGAGCGCTACACGCCGAAGCTGAAGAAGGAGTACGAGTGCCGCTGCGGGAGCCCGAACTGCCGGCGCACGATGCTCGCGCCGAAGCGGCGCTAGCGGCCCAGGCGGCGAACCCGGCGATGGCCGACGCGCAGCCCCCGAGCTGGAGCGCCGAAGCGCTCTGGCAGCAGCTCGCGCCGGAGCTTCCCGGCATCAGCGTCGAGGTCGTCGCGCGCGCCGCGTCCACCAACACCAGCCTGCTCGACCGGCTGCGTCAGGCCGGCGGCCGGCGCGCCGGCGACAGCCAGCCCTGCCTGCTCGTCGCCGAGCACCAGACCCAGGGCCGGGGCCGGCTCGGCCGCGACTGGCAGTCCAGCCCGGGACGCTCGCTCACGTTCTCGCTCGCATTGCCGCTCGCGCCGTGCGACTGGTCCGGGCTGTCGCTCGCGGTCGGCGTCGCGCTCGCCGAGGCGCTCGACCCGGACCGGCGCATCGCGCTGAAGTGGCCGAACGACCTGTGGATCGTCGACGCCCCGGGCCGCGGGCGCAAGCTCGGCGGCGTGCTGATCGAGACCGTCGCCGCCGGCGCGCTGCGCGTCGCGGTGGTCGGCGTCGGGCTCAACGTGCTGGCGCAGCAGACCGAAGGGCTGGCGAGCGGCTTCGCCTGCCTGCGCGAGATCGACCCCGGCATCGACGCGCCGCACGCGCTCGCCGCCGTCGCGCTGCCGCTGGTGCAGGCGCTGAAGCGCTTCGAGGCCGAGGGCTTCGCGCCGTTCGCCGAGCGCTACGCCGCGCGCGACCTGCTGCGCGGCCAGGACGTCGTCACGCTCGGCCCCGAGCCGGCCGAGGGCGTGGCCGACGGCGTCGACGAACGCGGCGGCCTGCGCCTCCTGGTCGACGGTGCGCTGCGCACGCTCGTCAGCGGCGAAGTGAGCGTGCGCCTGCGGAACCCGTGATGCTCAGAGCCCTGGTCGCGCTGCTGCTCCTGTCCAACCTGCTGTTCTTCGGCTGGACGCAGGGCTGGTTCGCCGGCGTCGTGCCGGCGCCGCATGCCGGCGAGCGCGAGCCCTGGCGCCTGGCGCGGCAGGTGCAGCCGCAGCGCATCACGGTGCTGACGCCGCAGGCCGCGAGTGCCGCGATCGCCGCCGCGCACACCGCCTGCCTCGAGGCCGGCCCGTTCTTCGAGACCGAGGTCGGCGCCGCCGAAGCCGCGCTCACCGCCGCCGGCGTGCCCGCCGGGCGATGGACGCGCGAGCCGGTGGCCGGCAGCGCCGCCTGGCTCGTCTACATGGGCCGCTTCGCCGACGCCGCCACGCAGCGCGTCAAGGAGGACGAGCTGCGCCGGCGCAAGATCGACTTCGAGGAACTGCGCGCGCCGGCCGCGCTCGCACCCGGGCTGGTGCTGGCGCGCGAGGACACGCAGGCCGCCGCCGACGCGGCGCTCGGCGGCTTCGTGCAGCAGGGCGTGCGCACCGCGCGCGTCGTGGCGCTGCCCGGCCGGGTGTGGCTGCGCGCGGCGCAGGCCGACAGCACGCTGCAGGCGCAGCTGCTGGCGCTCGCGCCGCCTTCGATCAGCGCCCCGTTCGCGCCCTGCGCAGCGCGTTGACGCGCGGCGCGGGCCAGCGCAGCGCGAGCACCGCGAGCATCAGCGCGCCGAGCCAGGCCAGGCTCATCGCGCCGCCGCCGGACGAGCTCGCGGGGGCCGCCGCGGCGACCGTCACGGTCGTGCTCGAACTCGACTGCGCACCGGCGCTGTCGGTCACGGTGAGCTGGACGGTGAAGTCGCCGGCAGCGCTGGTCGTGACGGTCGCCGTCGGCCCATCGGTCGCACCGCTGAGCGCCGCGATCGCATTGCCGCTGATGATCGCCCATTGATAGTGGCTGATCGTCCGGCCCGCACTGGCGTCCGCGGTCGAGCCGCTGCCGTCGAGCGCGATGCTGGCGCCGGCGACCGGCGCCGACGGCGAGACCGTGATCGCGGCGGCCGGCGGCTGGACCGCCCCGATGGCGACCTGCGCCGTGGCCGAAGCGCCGGTGCCGTCGGTCACGCGCAGGCGCACCTTCACGATCCCCGGCGCGTTGAACTGCACGCCGACCCGCGATGCCGTCGTGCTGCTGGTGAAACTCGCGCTCGTCGCGCCCGAGGTGATCGCCCAGTCGTAGCTCAACCCGGACCCGAGCGACCGCGCGCCGTCGAGCGTGACCGGCGCGCCGACCAGCGGCATTCCGGTCGACGCTGCGATGGTGGCCACCGGCATGGCTCCGAGCGCGGCCCGGACCGCTGCGCCGGCGTCCAGCAATCCGGCGCCGCAGGTCGTCGTCGTGCAGTAGCACTCGTCCTGGGGGACCGTGCTGGGCGCCACGCAGACGGGCACCGTCGAGCCCGGCGGCTGCACGGGAAAAGGACGAGCGCTGCTCTGCAGGAGGCTCTTCACCTGGACCGGCGTCAGCGCCGGGTTGGCGGCCAGCATCAGCGCGGCGGTGGCGGCGACCATCGGCGTCGAGAAGCTGGTGCCGACGGCGTAGTTCGTCCCCGTCGTGTAGGTGTTGACCGCGGGCGTCGTGGTGCCCGAGTTCGTCGCGGTGATGATCGGGTAGACGCAGGGGCCGGTCAGGTTGACGCAGTTGCCGGCCGGCGCCGCGATCGCGACCTCCGGCCCGACGTTCGAGTAGCCGACTTTGGTGCCGGTGTGGCGCACGCCGGCGACCGCGATGACGCCGGGGCAGTTGGCCGGCGTCTCGACGGCCAGGCCCTCCGCGTTGCCCGCCGCCGCGACGACGACGACGCCGGCGGCGTTCAGCGCGCCGATCGCGTCGATGTAGGCCTGCGTGCAGCTCGCCGTGCTGCCCAGGCTCAGGTTGAGCACGCGCGCCGGGTGCGGGTTCGCCGTCGGGTTGCTCGAGAGGCCCGCTGCCCAGAGCATGCCGGCGATGATGTCCGAGTCGTAGCCGCCCGTCTTCCCGAGCACGCGCACCGGCAGCACCATCGTGTCGTAGCCGGTCGAGGCCATGCCGACGCCGTTGTTCGTCTGCGCGCCGAGCAGGCTCGCGGTCTGCGTGCCGTGCCAGGTGCTGTCCTGCGCCGCGTCGGTGGTGTTGCACTGGTTCGCCGTGATCCAGTCGCCGGGGTCGCTGGCGTCGGCGTCGCG
>MEGM01000123.1 GCA_001725505.1 Rubrivivax sp. SCN 70-15
CGACGCGGTAGACGAGCGCGCTGTCACCCCACGCCGACGGCGCCGCGCTCCAGGCCTGGCCGCTGCGCCGGTCTTGAAGGAGGAGCCACTCGGCCGGCGTGTCGGCGACCGGGTCGTTGGACCCGGCGGTGAGCTGCATCAGGCGGCTGTTCAGGGCCCAGGTGTAGCCGCCGCCGGCCTCGGACTGCAGCGCGCCGAAGCCGCGGTTGGCGAGCACGTTGATCCACGGCCGCACGGGCCGCAGCCGGGCACCGGTGTCGAAGCCGAAGTCGCCGCTCGCGGCGTCGAAGGCGCCGACCGGTGCCGGCGCGACGGCGGCGCCGGCGGCGGCCAGCGCGAGCGTCGTCGTCGACGTGCCGTGGCGCTCGTCGAACGCGTCTTCGTGCGCGTCGAGCCAGGCCTGCACGTGGTGGGTGAGCGCCCGCCCGTCGGCGACCAGCCGCACGCGCGCCAGGCAGCGCAGCGTGGACGCCTCGTCGGCCGACAGGTCCGCGCTGCGCAGCGCATGCAGCCGGGCCGAGGGCGGCGGCACGCCGTCCTCGGCCGCCGGGCGCGCGGCGAGCGCGGTGATCGCGCGCTGCAGGTCCATCTGGTAGGACACCGCCTCGGCGTTGAGAACGACCAGGTCGCAGGCGACGCCGGCCCACGACCACAGCTGCAGCACCTGGGCCAGCGAGCGCAGCAGCCCCAGGCCCTGCAGCGCGCCGGCGGCGACGAGGATCAGCGGCCGGTCGCCGGAGATGCCGAAGCGCCACAGCAGGCGCCGATCGCAGACCCCGGCCTCACCCGCCGTCACGCGCGTGAGGCCGAGCAGCAGCGCGGTGCACAGCGATTGCGCGACGACGAAGTCTTCCGCCGCGATGCCCAGACCGTGCAGCCGTATGCCGGCCAGCGTGGCCGACATCAGCGAGGCGCGCTCGACATGGTTGGCCTGGCGGTACTTGTCGACGATGGCCGCCAGCGTGCCGGCGTCGTCGGCGGCGGCGGTCGCGAAGGTCAGCGTGGCCTTCGTGCCCGGTGCCAGGCGCAGCTGGACGGCCAGCGCACAGACCGGGTCGAGCCCGGTGTCGAGGTCCGCGTCGGAGCCCGCGCGCGGCACGGCCAGACTGGCCTGCGGGTTGGCCGCCGTGCCGTTGCGGCCGAGCCAGCGCTGGCGGTCGGTCTGGACCCGCAGCCCGAGCGCCTGCGGATCGGTGTCGGCGAGGAAGTGCGCCGCGTGCAGGCCGCGCTCGCCGGCCAGGCGCGGCCGGCGCTCGAACACCAGTGCCTGCTGCGCGCTCTGCCAGGCGGACCGGACGAACATGCCGGTGAAGGCGGGGTGCGCTTCGTCGGCCTCGGTCTCGGTGAGCGTGACGTCGAAGGCCGAGATCAGCTCTACGTCGAGCGTGCGCTCGCCCAGGTTGTGCAGCTCGACGCGGCGGAACTCGATGTCGTCTTCCGGGCTGACCCACGCCGTGGCGTGCGCGCGCAGATCGGTCCAGGCGGCGTCGAAGCAGACGCGGTCGGCGTGGAACGTGGCGCGGTAGTGCGCCGCCGGGTCCGGCGCCGGGTGCTGGGTGATCGACACCGGCTGCGGCTGGCGGTCCCAGCGCAGGTAGAAGAAGCTGCCGTGGGCGTCGCGCAGCGCGTCGTCGCGCCAGCGCGTGATGCCGGTCGTGCCGCGCCGGCTGAAGCCGGCGCCGTTGGCGCGCAGCGCGACGGTGTAGCGGCCGTTGGACAGCAGCTGGGTCGGCTCGACGGCCGCCGCGCCGGGCAGCAGATCGCGCACCAGGCCGGGTGCCCGCGCCTGCAGTGCCAGCGGCGGCAGTGCCGGCGGTGGGGGTGCGGCGAGGCGCGAGACTTCGCGCGGCGAGCGCTCGTGCAGCAGCGAGGCCATCGCTTCGATTCGTTCGTCGGCCATGGTCCAGCGCCGCGCCGGGCCGTCGAGCAGCAGGTTGGCCAGCGCCACGAGCGTCATGCCCTGGTGGTGCGCCATGTAGGTATCCACCGGCGTGAAGGCGCCTGCGCCGACCTGGCGCGCCGGCGTGAAGTCCAGCGCCTCGATGAAGCCCAGTTCGCCGTGCGGCACCAGCGCCTCCAGGCGGCCGAAGTTGCGCCAGGCGCGGCGCGGCGCGATCTGCGTCGCCAGCGCGGTGGCGTAGGGCGCGATCACGCGCTCGTCGGGCGGGGTGCGGCGCAGCGCCAGCCGCGGCACGCCCTGCGGCGCGTATTGATAGGCGAGCGTGTGGTCGCGCCCGGCGTAGGCCGACTCCGACAGGCCCCAGGGCAGGTGCTGCGGTTCGGCGAAGGCGATCTGCTCGCGCAGCGCGGCACGGCAGGCATCGTGCAGCACGCTGCCCGGCGGCTCGTCGAGCACCAGGCTGGGCATCAGGTACTCGAACATCGATCCCGACCACGAGCGCAGGCCGGCCACCGTGCCGACCGCGAAGAAGGGCCGACCGAGGGCCGCCCAGTGGCGCGCCGGCACGTCGCCCTTGGCGATCGCGAACAGGCTGGTCAGGCGCGACTCCGACGCGAGCAGGTCGTACAGCCCCGCGTCGAGTTCCTGCTCGGCGACCCGGTAGCCGATGTGGAACAGGTGCCGCGTGCGGTGGTAGAGGAAGCCGAAGTCGGGCTGCCAGGCGAGCGCCTGGAACGCATCGGCCAGCGCGCACAGCCGCGCTGCGGATTCGTGCTGCGCCGGTGCGCGCGCCAGCTCGCGGCACGCCTGGGCAACGCCGAGCAGGTGGCCGCAGAGATTGCCGCTGTCGACGGTCGAAACGTACATCGGCAGCAGCGGCGCCAGCGTCTGCGTGTCGTACCAGTTGAGGAAGTGGCCGCGGTGACGCTGCAGCCGGCCCAGCGTCGCCAGCGTGGCCTCCATGCGCGCGAGCAGCGCCGCGCAGTCGATCCAGCCGAACTCGCGCGCGCAGGCCACGGCGAGCAGGTACAGCCCGATGTTGGTCGGCGACGTGCGATGGGCGAGCATCTCGTGCGGCGCCATCTGCAGGTTGTCCGGCGGCAGGTCGTTGTCGTCGGGCCCGACGCAGCGCTCGAACCAGCGCCAGGTGTCGCGCGCCAGCGCGAGCAGATAGGCGCGCGCCGGCGGCGCCAGCGCAGCGTCGGCGCGCGCCGCATGCGGGCGGCTGATCCACCAGCTCGTCAGCGGCGATGCGGCCCAGGCGAGCGTGAGCACCAGCGCCAAGGCCGGGTGCGGACTGCCTGCCGCGAGCAGCGCGCCGAGCAGCGCGAGCGCCGCCACCGACTCGCCCGCATGCCCGCGCAGCGTCGCCGCCAGGCCGCGGCTGGCACCGGCCTGGGCCGCCGCCGCGGTGGTCCATTGGAGCAGGTGGCGGTGGCTGACGACCAGCCGGTAGAGAGCGCGCGCGATCGCGTCGAGCGCCTGCAGCGCCTGCGCCAGCAGCTGCGCCAGGTGCCAGAGTCCGGCGCCGAGGGCGCGCGCGAGGTCGCCCGCCGCCTGGGCGTAGAAGTGGCGCCAGGCGATGTGCCGGCGGCTCGGGACGAAGCCGGTCAGGGCGCCCATCAGCGGTCCGGCGCTGAACGCCGCCAGCACCAGCGCCACGGCCGCCGCCGGCGCGAGCCCGACCCCGGCCAGCGCGAGCAGCAGCAGGGCCAGCGATGCCGGCGCGACGAGCGAACGGCGCAGGTTGTCGAAAAGCTTCCAGCGGTTCAGCGCACTCAGCGGCAGGCGCCACGGGAAGAGCAGGAAGGGCAGCAGCTGCCAGTCGCCGCGCATCCAGCGGTGCACGCGCGATGCGGCCACGTCGGCGTGGAACGGGGCCTCCTCGATCAGCGTGATGTCGTTGACGACGGCGCAGCGCGCGACCGCGCCTTCGAGCAGGTCGTGGCTGAGCACGCGGTCCTCGGGCAGGCGCCCGGCGAGCACCGCATGCACCGCGGCCACGTCGAGCAGGCCCTTGCCGCTGAAGCTGCCTTCGCCGAAGAGGTCCTGGTAGACCTCGGAGCTGGCGCTGCTGTAGGGGTCGATGCCGCAGCGGCCGGCGAACAGCCAGTGGTAGGGCGTGGCCTGGCCGCGCGCCGGCAGCGGCGTGACGATGCGCGGCTGCAGGATCGCGTAGCCGCCGACGACGCGCCGGCGGCTGGCGTCCAGGCGCGGCTGGTTGTGCGGGTGCGCCGCGACCGCGACCAGTTCGCGCAGCCGGCCCGGCGGGAGCTGGGTGTCGCTGTCGAGCGTGAGGACGTAGCGCGTGCCGGCGGCGATGCGCGAGGCCGGGCCGAGGTCGACGAAGGCCGGCGCCGACGCACCGGCCAGCGTCGCGACGAGCTGCTCGAGCTTGCCGCGCTTGCGCTCCCAGCCGATCCAGCGCCCCTCGCTCGCGCTGTAGCGGCGTTCGCGGTGCAGCAGCAGAAAGCGCGGCGCGGCGCCGGCTCCGGCCGGCGGGTGGCGTGCGTTGAGCGCGTCGATCGCGCGCGCCGCGTCGTCGAGCAGCGCGGCGTCCGCCGCCGTCTGCGCGGCGTCGGCGTCGGGCCAGTCGCTGAGCAGCGCGAACTGCGCCTGCGCCTGCGGGTTCGCGAGGTAGTGCAGATGCAGCCCGTGCACCAGCGCCTGCGTCGACGCGGTGCTGCCGAGCAGCGCCGGGATGGCGACCATCGTCCGGCATTCCGGCGGGATGCCGTCGGCGTGCGCCAGGCGTGGCAGATGGCCGGGCCGCACGAGTTCGCTCACCAGGCGGTTGAGCACCGCGAGCACGGCCTCGGAGGCAGGCAGGGCCATCAGCGCGGCGACCGGCAGTGCCCAGCTGCCCGGGGCCGGCAGGTGCAGCAGCCAGGCCAGCAAGCCCCAGGTGCCGAGCAGCAGCACGGCCAGATACGCCGGCAGCGCCAGGCTGCCCGCCGCCGCACGCCAGGCCTGCGCAGCGCGTTCGTCCAGGCCGAGCGCCTGCGCCAGCGCCGGCCGGCCGGCGCCCTGGAGCCAGTGGCCGGGCACGGCGACGGCGGCGGTGTCGGTGCGCATCAGCGCGAGCAGGGCCTGGGCCACCGCGAGCTCGGTGTGGCCGCTGCGCCGGGCCAGGCGCTCGATCGCGCGCAGCGACTCGCCGCGCGTGTCGTCGTCCTCGGCGGCGAAGCCCGGCGCACCGAGCATGCGCTGCATCAGCGTGCTCGTGCGCGCGACGATGCCGGGCCAGTCGGCGTCGCCGATCGCGCGCAGCGAGCGCACCGCGTTGCTGACGCTGAGGTTGTCGGCGGTCTGCTCGGCGTTGAGCTGGGTCTGGCGCGCCGCGGGGTCGGGCAGCGCGGCCTGCAGCCAGGCTTCGACACCGGCCGGCAGGTCGGCGCCGGCAGCGCGGCCGTGCAGGCGCTGAGCGATCTGGCCGAGGAAGATGTCGCCGACCCCGCGCCGCACGAGCAGTGCGAGGAGTCGGTCCAGCGTCGCGACGCTGCAGCGCGCGAGGTCGTCGCAGCACAGGTTGGCTGCCTCGCGCGCCGCCTTGTGCGTGGCCAGGCGTTCCGCGAGCCGGCGCAGGTTCTCGACGAGCAGCACGCGCAGCGTGGTCGGCAGTGCCCACATCTCGCTCAGGTCGAGCTCGCGCGTGCGCTGGTAGGCCAGCAGGAATTGCACCAGCAGTGCCTCGTCGAACTCGCCGTCGGTGTGCGCGACGAAGGCCCAGGCCACGCCGTACACGCGCGGCAGGCCGGCCAGCGGCGCATCCAGAAGGACCGGCAGCGTGCGGTAGTAGCTGCGCGGCAGGCCGACGTGGATCTGCTCGAGCTGGGCCTCGACGAGGTGGAAGTTGTCGAGCAGCCATTCGGCGGCCGGGCTGATGTGGTGGCCGGCGAACGCCTGCGCGGCGATGTGGCGCTGTGCCTCGCGCAGCGTGTCGATGTTGCTGCGCAGGCGCGGGAAGAAGGTCGGCGCACCGAACGCGGCGTGCGCGGCACGATGGGTTGCGCCCAGGCTGCGTCCGTGCTCGGCGAAGCGCTGCGGGCCGAAGATCTCGGCCCGGATCGGCGGCTCGACGGCGCCGCGCGCCGGGTCGAGCAGGCGGCGCAGCGCCGGCGAGGCGCCGGGAATCAGGCGCAACGCGGCGTTGGCCATCGCGGGCCGGCGAACGCTAGGTCAGCAGCCAGACGGCCGCGTACAGGAGTGCGACGACGACCAGGGTCGTCACGATCCGTCCGGCAACGAAGGCGCGCAGCCACTGCGCGCGGCACTGCAGCGTGAACAGGCGGCCGCTCCAGCGCCGGCAGTGGCCCAGATGCTCGCCGAGCACGGACAACTCGGCCGGCGAGGTGTCGGCCGCGTCCCCGAAGGACGCAGTGCTCCAGTCAGCCCGGGCAGCCACGGCAACGGCCCTCAACGCGGACCGGCGACGCTGCGCGGCGCCTGGGCGGCTGCCGGGATCGTTAAGGTGCCGACGCGAGGGGAACGGGCGAAGGGCAGGTCAGGGACGAAGTTCATTCGCCCCTTGTACCCGTGCGCTCGCGCGCGGTCTGTGCGCTTCCGAACGCGCGGTCCCAGAAGCCGGTCGTCACGCCGTAGTGGCCGGGGTGCGCGCCGGGTCGGTGATGCAGTGCATGCCAGCGCTTGCGCTGCAGCAGCCAGCGGCTTTCGCCGCGCCAGTGGTGCGTCGCGTGGTGGGTGACGGTGTAGGCCAGGTAGCCGGCCAGCACGCCGAGCGTCAAGGCGCCGCCGCACCAGGGCCCCAGCAGCAGCCGCGCCGGCAGGTAGACGAGCCCGAACAGCAGTGCCGCGCTGTACAGCGTGGGGGTGCAGATCAGCGCCGACGGCCGCGCGTGGTGCTCGGCATGCCAGCGCCGGAATGGGTCGAGCCCGTGCAGCACGAAGCGGTGCAGCGCGTATTCGATCAGCGTCCAGCCGGCCGTCCCGGCTGCGACCCAGCCGAGCATCGCCAGGCGTTGCCCGGCGTGGCCGTCGACGCCGAGATAGGTTGCCAGCAGCAACACGGCGGCGCCGTAGGCGAGAAAGTCGGCCCGGTACGCGGCCCGGCTGTGTTCCAACGAGAAAAGTCCCAACGCGCTCCCTTCGATGATTGCTGCGCGCCGTTCGCCAGAACGACGAACGGTCCCGATCCTATTCGCTTTGGCCAGGGGGGTCGAGCGCGTGCGGGCTTTTGTTCGCCGGCGCACCCGCGAGCGACGGCGTGGCACCTATGGTTCTTTGCAGACGTTTACCTTCGGCCTCGCAAGAGCAGGCCCGCGTGCGATGAAGGTCACTACCGCCGACCCCCGGGCGAACCGTCTGCTCGCCGCGCTGCCGGACGCCGAATGGCAGCGCTGGCAGGCCGAGCTCGAAGGGGTGCGGATGCCGCTCGGCGAGGTGCTGCACGAGTCCGGCCGCACGCTCGCGCATGTCTACTTCCCGACCACCGCGATCGTCTCGCTGCTCTACGTGATGGAGAACGGCGCCTCGGCCGAGATCGCGGTCGTCGGCAACGAGGGCGTGGTCGGTATCTCGCTGTTCATGGGTGGCGAGTCGACGCCGAGCCGCGGCGTCGTGCAGAGCGCGGGCCAGGGCTTGCGGCTGCGCTCGCAGTACATCAAGGACGAGTTCAACCGCGCCGGCGCGGTGATGCACCTGCTGTTGCGCTACACGCAGCCGCTGATCGCCAACATGCTCGGCGTGCGCCGCGAAGGCGTCATCGAGGCCGCGCTCGAGCTGCAGAAGCTGGGCCTGATCCGGTATGCGCGCGGCCATATCTCGGTGCTCGACCGCGCCGGCCTCGAGGCGCGCGGCTGCGAGTGCTACGCGGTGGTGAAGAAGGAATGCGACCGGCTGCTGCCGCAGCGGCTGGCGATCTGAGCGGGCCGCCGCGCTCGCGGCGGCTTCGTGCCCTGGCGCACCGACGCGCGGCGACGCGGCGCACAAACTCGGCGCCCCGGAGTTGCGAGAGCCCGCCCTGAGTGCTGCCGAGAACCTCCTCATCGAGCGCCTTCCGAGCGCCGACCGGCGCCGGCTGCTGGCCGCCTGCGAGACGGCGCCGCTGATCCTGTCTGCAGTGCTGTGCGAGCGCGGCGAGGCGACGCGCCATGTCTACTTCCCGACCGAAGGCTTCATCTCGCTGGTGGCGCAGGCCGACCAGCACCCGGGGCTCGAGGTGGGCATGGTCGGGCGCGAGGGCATGCTCGGCGCGCATCTCGCACTGGGCGTCGCGGTCTCGCCGCTGCGCGCGCTGGTGCAGGGCGCAGGAACGGCGCGGCGCATCGGCCGGGGGGCGTTCCGGCGCGAACTGGCGCGCAGCCACGCGCTCAAGCGCGCGCTGGACTGCTATCTGTCGGTGCTGATGGTGCAGCTGGCGGGCTCGGCGGGCTGCATGCGCTTCCACCGGATCGGGCCGCGCCTGGCGCGCTGGCTGCTGATGAGCCAGGACCGTGCCCATGCGGACCGCTTCCACGTGACGCACGAGTTCCTGGCCTACATGCTCGGCGTGCGCCGCGTCGGCATCACGGTGGCGGCGAGCGAGCTGCAGCGCGGCGGCCTGATCGTCTACCACCGCGGCGAGCTCACGGTGCTGGACCGCACGGGGCTCGAAGCCGCTGCGTGCAGCTGCTACGAAAGCGACCGGCGCGCCTACGCCGAAGGGCTGGGTGACTGAGGCGTCTCGAGGACATGTGGCTTGGCCACTCTCCTCGACCCCCGCGGGGGTCGGCCGGCTTCAGACGACCGCGCCGAAGAGCCGCCCGGCGCCTGCGGTGATCGCCATCGCCAGCGCGCCCCAGAACGTGACGCGCCAGGCGCCGGCCAGCGCGCCGGCGCCGCCGACCCGGGCCGCGACGGCGCCGAGCAACGCCAGGAAGACGAGCGACAAGCCCGACACCGCGGCGATCGCCGCCGCCGCCGGCGCCAGCGCCGCGACCGCGAGCGGCAGTGCGGCGCCGGCGGCGAAGCTCGCCGCCGAAGCGAGCGCGGCCTGCACCGGGCGCGCGCTCAGGTGCTCGCTGATGCCGAGCTCGTCGCGCGCGTGCGCGCTTAGCGCGTCGTGCTTCATCAGCTGCGCCGCGACCTCCTTCGCGAGCGCCGGCTCGAGCCCGCGCGCGACGTAGATCGCCGCCAGCTCGCGCCCTTCGCCGGCCGGGTCGGCGGCCAGTTCGGCGCTCTCGCGCGCCAGGTCGGCCTTTTCGGTGTCGGCCTGCGAATGGACCGAGACGTATTCCCCCGCGGCCATCGACATCGCGCCGGCGACCAGACCGGCCACGCCGCTGACGAGCACGCTGCTCATCGGCGCCCCGGCCGCCGCGACGCCGACCACCAGGCTGGCGGTCGAGACGATGCCGTCGTTGGCGCCGAGCACGGTTGCGCGCAGCCAGCCGATGCGGTCGGTGCGGTGGCGTTCGGCGTGACGGCGGGGTGAGGGCATGGCGATGGGGCCGGGAAGGCGGCGGCGCGCGGGACCGCCATCATGCCCTGGCCCGACGCGCACCCCATGTGCGCCAACGCACAGAGCTTCGACCCGCGTTCGCTTAGCCTCGATCGGTGCAGCCTGCGCTGCCTCTGAAGGAGTTGCCCATGGGCCTCGGAACCATTCTGTTGATCGTGCTGATCCTGATGCTGATCGGCGTCTTTCCCACCTGGCCGCACAGCCGCGGCTGGGGTTACGGGCCCAGTGGCGTGCTCGGGCTGATCCTGGTCGTCCTCGTCGTGCTGCTGCTGATGGGGCGGCTGTGAGTTCGGGCCGCCGCGTCCGCGCGGACCGCTGAGCGGCAAAGAAGGCACGGACGCCCGCGATGGGCCTCGACGCGGAAACCGGGTCGCGCGCGCCGGCC
>MEGM01000124.1 GCA_001725505.1 Rubrivivax sp. SCN 70-15
CGCTTCGAGACGGTCGCCGCCGACATCGGCCAGGGCACCGCGGTGCTGGTGCGCACCGCGCGCCACCTGCTCGTCTACGACGCCGGCCCGCAGTATTCGCTCCAGGCCGACGCCGGCGAGCGCGTGCTGCTGCCGCTGCTGCGAGCGCGTGGCGAACGGCACATCGACCTGCTGCTGCTCAGCCACCGCGACACCGACCATGTCGGTGGCGCTGCCGCGCTGGTCAACGGGCTGCCGGTGCGCGCGCTCGCCAGTTCGCTTGCCGACGACCATCCGCTGCGCGCCTCCGGCCTGCCGCACCGGCGCTGCGTGGCGGGGCAGGCCTGGACCTGGGACGGTGTGCGCTTCGAGGTGCTCCATCCGCTGAGCGAGGACTACGCCCGCGCGCGCAAGCCGAACGCGCTGAGCTGCGTGCTGCGCGTGCAGGGCGCCGGCGCCGCGCTGCTGCTCACCGGCGACATCGAGGCGGCGCAGGAAGCAGCGCTGCTCGCGCGCGGCGCGGCGCTGAAGAGCGAAGTGCTGCTCGTGCCGCACCACGGCAGCAAGACCTCGTCGACCCCGGCCTTCGTCGACGCGGTCGCGCCGCGCGTCGCGGTGGTGCAGGCCGGCTGGAGCAACCGCTTCGGCCACCCGGCGCCCGAGGTCCTGGCGCGCTACGTCGAACGTGGCATCGCGATCGTGCGCAGCGATCGCTGTGGCGCCTGGACCCTGCCCGCCGGCGCCGCACCGGAGCGCGCCGCGGTCTGCGAGCGGCAGGTGGCGCGGCGTTACTGGCATCATGAGGTTTCGGCGAGCGGGTCCTGACGGGGTTCATGGCCCGGAGCTTGCAAGCCGCAGCGCGCCATCGCCGAGGAGTCCCTGCCGTGTCCATCCACGTTGCGCTGAACCACGTCACCCACTACCGGTACGAGCGCCGCGTGGGCCTGTCGCCGCAGGTGGTGCGCCTGCGCCCGGCGCCGCATTGCCGCACGCCGATCCTCTCGTACTCGTTGCGCATCGAGCCGGCCACGCACTTCATCAACTGGCAGCAGGACCCGTTCGCGAACCACCTGGCGCGGCTGGTCTTCCCCGAGAAGACGAGCGAGTTCAAGGTCACCGTCGACCTGGTGGCCGAGATGTCGGTCTACAACCCGTTCGACTTCTTCCTCGAGCCCGAGGCCGAGACCTTCCCGTTCGAGTACGCGCCCGAGCTGAAGCACGACCTCGCGCCCTACCTCGCCCGGAGCGAGCCGACACCGCGCTTCGCGGCCTTCGTCGACAGCATCGCGCGTGGAACGGACCCCTCACCCCCCGAGGGGGTGGCGTCGCCCGGCAAAGCCGGTTCGACGCCGCAGCGCACGATCGACTTCCTCGTCGGGCTGAACCAGCGCCTGCAGCGCGAGATCGGCTACCTGATCCGGATGGAGCCCGGCGTGCAGACGCCGGAGACGACGCTGACCAGCGGGTCGGGATCGTGCCGAGACACCGGCTGGCTCATGGTGCAGACGCTGCGCCACCTGGGGCTGGCGGCGCGCTTCGTCTCCGGCTACCTGATCCAGCTCAAGCCCGACGTCAAGTCGCTCGACGGGCCCTCGGGTGCCGAATCCGACTTCACCGACCTGCACGCCTGGTGCGAGGTCTTCCTGCCCGGGGCCGGCTGGGTCGGCTTCGACCCGACCTCCGGGCTGCTCGCCGGCGAAGGCCACATCCCGGTCGCCTGCACGCCCGAGCCTTCGACTGCGGCGCCGGTGTCGGGTGCGGTCGACGAGTGCGAGGTCGAGTTCGAGCACCGGATGCAGGTCACGCGCATCTACGAGAGCCCGCGCGTCACGATGCCCTACACCGACGCGCAGTGGCGCTCGATCCTGCAGCTCGGCGATGCCGTCGACGCGCAGCTCGACGCGCAGGACGTGCGGCTGACGATGGGCGGCGAGCCGACCTTCGTCGCCGTCGACGACCGCGACGGCGCCGAGTGGAACACCGATGCGCTCGGGCCCACCAAGCGCGGCTTCGCGACCGAGCTCGTGCACCGGCTGCTGGCCAGGTACGGGCAGGGCGGCTTCCTGCACTTCGGCCAGGGCAAGTGGTACCCGGGCGAGCAGCTGCCGCGCTGGGCACTGTCGATCTGCTGGCGTGCCGACGGCGAGTCCGCCTGGCACGACCCGAAGCTGTTCGCCGACGAGCGCGAGACGCAGCGCTACACCAGCGCCGACGCGCAGGCCTTCATCGGCGCGCTGACGCTGCGGCTCGGGCTGGACCCGAAGTACGTGCAGCCGGGCTACGAGGACACCTTCTACTACCTCTGGCGCGAGCGCCGGCTGCCGGTCAACGTCGACCCCTTCGATTCGCGGCTCGACGACGAGATGGAGCGCGCGCGCCTGCGCCGCGTCTTCGCGCAGGGGCTGGACGCGCCGGTGGGTTATCTGCTGCCGCTGAAGAAGGAATGGGAAAGCGGCAAGGCCGGTCCGCGCTGGATCAGCGGCCCCTGGTTCCTGCGCGACGACCGGCTCTACCTGATCCCGGGCGATTCGCCGATGGGCTGGCGGCTGCCGCTGGACTCGCTGCCCTGGGCCGCGGCCGCCGACGTGCCGCACCTGATCGCGCAGGACCCGTTCGCGCCGCAGACGGCGCTGCCGGGCGCGGCGCTGCTGCGCACCCAGCCGCGCGGCTACGACGCGCACCACGAGGGCGGCGGTTTCGCCGAGGGCGGCGCCGTCGCGCTGCAGGGCCAGCCCGGTCCCGAGGACCTCGCGCCGGCCCCGGGCGCCGGACCGCACCTGCCGGCGACGCCGTCCGCGAAGGCGCCGGACACGGCGCCCGAGCGCTTCGAATCGGCCGGCTGGCTGACGCGCACCGCGCTGTGCGTCGAGGTGCGCGATCCGCAGCGCGGCAACGGCCCGAAGGCCGAGGCTCGGGCCGGCGGCAAGAGCGGCGTGATCTACGTCTTCATGCCGCCGCTGCAGCATCTGGAGGACTACCTCGAGCTGCTCGCGGCGATCGAGGCGACCTGCGTCGAGCGGGGCGTGAAGATCGTCATCGAAGGCTACCCGCCGCCGCGCGACGCGCGGCTGAAGACGCTGGCGGTGACGCCCGACCCCGGCGTGATCGAGGTCAACATCCACCCCGCGCACGACTGGAACGAGCTCGTAGACCACACCGAGTTCCTCTACGACGCGGCGCACCGCACGCGCCTGTCCACCGAGAAGTTCATGCTCGACGGCCGCCACACCGGCACCGGCGGCGGCAACCACTTCGTGCTCGGCGGCGCCACGCCGGCCGACAGCCCCTTCCTGCGCCGGCCCGATCTGCTCGCCAGCCTGCTGACCTACTGGCACAACCACCCGAGCCTGAGCTACCTGTTCAGCGGCCTGTTCATCGGCCCGACGAGCCAGGCGCCGCGCATCGACGAAGCGCGCAACGACCAGGTCTACGAGGTCGAGATCGCGCTGCAGGAGCTCGAACGCCAGCTCGAGGCGAAGGGCGAGGTCGCGCCGTGGCTGGTGGACCGGTCCTTGCGCAACCTGCTCGTCGACGTCACCGGTAACACCCACCGCAGCGAGTTCTGCATCGACAAGCTCTATTCGCCCGACGGGCCGACCGGCCGCCTGGGCCTGCTCGAGCTGCGCGCCTTCGAGATGCCGCCGCATGCGCGCATGAGCCTGGCGCAGCAGCTGCTGCTGCGCGCGCTGCTGGCCTGGTTCTGGCGCGAGCCCTACGCCGGCCGTGGCAGCACGCGGCTGACGCGCTGGGGCACCGAGCTGCACGACCGCTTCCTGCTGCCGACCTTCGTGCAGATGGACTTCGACGACGTGATGGCCGAGCTCAACCAGGCCGGCTTCGCCTTCGACCGCCAGTGGTTCGCGCCGCATTTCGAGTTCCGCTTCCCGCTCATCGGCGCGGTCGCGACGCTGGGCATGGCCCTGACGCTGCGCAGCGCGCTCGAACCCTGGCACGTGATGGGCGAGGAAGGCTCGGCCGGCGGCACGGTGCGCTACGTCGATTCGTCGCTCGAGCGCATCGAACTCAAGGTCACCGGGCTGAACGACAACCGCCACGTCGTCAGCGTCAACGGCCGGGCGGTGCCGCTGCAGCCCACCGGCCGCGTCGGCGAATACGTCTGCGGCGTGCGCTACCGTGCCTGGGCGCCGCCGTCGGCGCTGCACCCGACGATCCCGTCGCACGCGCCGCTCACCTTCGACATCGTCGACCGCTGGCTGCAGCGCTCGATCGGCGGCTGCCGCTACCACGTCGCGCACCCGGGCGGGCGCAACTACGAGGACTTCCCGGTCAACTCGTACACCGCCGAGAGCCGGCGCCTGGCGCGCTTCTTCCGCTTCGGCCACACGCCGGGTGCGATGGACGTGCAGCCGGCCCGGCCCAGCCGCGAGTTCCCGTTCACGCTCGACCTGCGCCGGACATGACCCCCCCCGCAGCGCCTTCGGCGCCTCCCCCCGCGGGGGCCGAGCAGCGACGAAGAACAGTCCCTGCGGACTGTTCTTCGCCTGCGAGGGCCGGCCGGCCTGCCAGCCGGCCGGCGGCTCCGGCGGACCGGCACAGCCGGATCCGCGGTGCCTGCTGGGTGGGCGACTGCGCGCCATGGAGTCGCGCCGCGTGACGCCGACGCAGAGTTCGCTGCCCTTCGAGGCCGGCGCGCCGCAGGCCGGCGGCTTCGACGCGCTCGCGCGCCATGCGCTCGCGGTCGAGCCCGGCGTCTGGGACGAGCTGCGCAGCGCCGAGGGCGCGCCGCGGCCGCGCTGGCGCCATTTCGCGAGCCTGCTGCCGGCACCGCTGGCCGGGCGCGGGCTCGCCGGCGAGCTCGACCGCCGGGTGGCCCAGGTCGCGCAGCAGTTGCGTCTGGACGGCGTCACGCACAACGTGTTCGACGAGCACGGCGTCGCGAGCCGGCCCTGGTCGCTGGAGCTGCTGCCGCTGCTGATCGAGCCTGCCGAATGGGCCGCGATCGAGGCCGGCGTCGAGCAGCGCGCGGCCCTGCTCGAGGCGATGCTGGCCGACCTCTACGGGGCGCGCCGGCTGCTCGCCGAGGGCCTGCTGCCGCCCGCGCTGCTGATGCGCCACCCGGGCTATCTGCGGCCGATGATCGGCGTCGAGCCGGCGGGCGGGCTGCGCCTGCACATCGTCGCCTTCGACCTCGCGCGCGGCCCCGACGGGCGCTGGTGGGTCGTCGCGCAGCGCACCCAGGGGCCGTCCGGGCTGGGCTACGTGCTGCACAACCGGCTCGTGATCTCGCGCCAGTTTCCGGACGCCTTCCGCGAGCTGCGCGTGCAGCACATCGCGTCGAGCTACCGGCGCCTGCTCGACACCGTCGAGCAGAGCGCGTCGACGGTCGCCGCCGGCGCGACGCCGCGCATCGTGCTGCTCACGCCGGGGCCGTACAGCGAGACCTATTTCGAGCACGCCTACCTCGCGCGCTACCTGGGGCTGCCGCTGGTCGAGGGGGGTGACCTGACGGTGCGCGACGAGCGCCTGTTCCTGAAGACGGTCGAAGGGCTGGAGCCGGTGCACGGCGTGCTGCGCCGGCTCGACGACGACTGGTGCGACCCGCTCGAGCTGCGCCCGGATTCGGCGCTGGGCGTGCCCGGGCTGCTGCAGGCCGCGCGCGCCGGCACGGTGGTGATGGCCAACGCGCTCGGCAGCGCCTTCCTCGAGTCGCCGGCGATCCAGGGCTTCCTGCCCGGCATCGCGCAGCGCCTGACCGGGCGCGAGCTGCTGATGCCGGCGCTGCCGACCTGGTGGTGCGGCGAGGCGGCTGCCTGGCAGGACGTCCGCCACGCGCTCGACGGCAAGGTCGTGCGCAGCACCTTTCCGCGCGGCGGGCGCACGTCGCAGGTGCACGACCCGCTCGACGCAGGCATCGAAAGCGACCCCGACGCCTGGACGGTGCAGGGCCGGCTGCGCTTCTCGCGCGCCCCGATCTGGGGCGACGGCAGGCTGGCGACGCGCCCGGCGATGGTGCGCGTCTACGCGATCGCCGACGGCGGCGGGCGCTGGCATGTGCTGCCCGGCGGCATGACACGCGTCGCGCGCAGCGAGGACAGCAGCGTCTCGATGCAGCGCGGCGGGTCGAGCCTGGACACCTGGGTCCTCACCGACGGCCCGGTCGACACCTTTTCGATGCTGCCGCAGCGGCTCCAGGTCGACGACATCGCGCAGCGCCGCCGGCCGGTGAGCAGCCGCACCGGCGAGAACCTGTTCTGGCTCGGCCGCTACACCGAGCGCACCGAGCAGCTGGTGCGCCTGGCGCGCACGACGCTGCTGCTCATCGATGGCGACGACGACGCCGACGAGCCGGTGCAGCGTGCGCTGTCGGCGCTGGCGGTGGCCTGCGGGCTGGCGCCGCCGGGCGTGCCCACGCTGCTGCAGGCGCCGCATCTGTTCGAGCGCGCGGTGCTCGCCGGCCTGGCCGATGCGCGCGGCGCGGTCAGCGTGGCCTACAACCTGGCGGCGCTGGAGCGCGCGTCGCAGGCGCTGCGCGAGCGGCTGTCGTCCGAGCAGTCGGGCCTGACCCGCTCGATGGGCGAGGCCTTCGCCGCCGCGCTCGAGACCGCGCCCGGCGAGCTGCCGACGCTGCCGCAGGTGCTGCCGGCGCTGGACCGGCTCGCGCTGCAGCTGGCCGCGGCGACCGGCGCCCAGACCGACCGGATGACGCGCGACGCGGGCTGGCGGCTGCTCACCGTCGGCCGCCTGCTCGAGCGGCTGATCGGGCTGGCGACGCGCCTGCAGGCCTTCCTGGAAGCGCGCGCACTGGCCGGCCCGGCCGGCATCGACCTGCTGCTCGAGCTGTTCGACAGCGTGATCACCTTCCGCGCCCGCTACCAGCGCCACGAGGACCTGCTCGCGATCACCGACCTGCTCGTGCTCGACACCTCGAACCCGCGCGCCTTCGGCGGCGTGCTGCGCCGGCTGCGCACCGAACTCGGCAAGCTGCCCGGCAGTGCCGAGTCGCTGCAGCCGCTGCTCGGGCGGCTGCCGCCCGAGGGCGCCGGGATCACGCTCGAATCGCTGCGCGGCGCGAGCGAGGCCCGGATCGCCGACGCGCTGCGCGCGCTGTCCGAGCAGCTGGCGGACGCGGCCGCGACGCTGGCCGACGACATCGGGCTGCGCTACTTCACGCTCGCGCAGGGCCAGGACCAGAGGGTCTGATGGGCCACCGCGAGGACGCCGTGACCGAGCTCGAGGTCGTCCACGAGACCCGCTACGACTACGCAGCGCCGGTGACGCTGGCGCACCACCTGGCGCATCTGCAGCCGATCGACGACGCCGGCCAGCGCCTGCTCTCGTTCGGGCTCGTGGTCGACCCGCCCGTCGAGCCGCTGCGCCACTCGATCGACGCGTTCGGCAACGCGCAATGCCACTTCAGCAGCGTGCGGCCGCACGAGCGGCTGACGGTGCGCTCGACGAGCCGCGTGCGGCTCGCGCCGCGCTTCGCGGTGCTGCGGCCGGAGACCTCGCCGCGCTGGGACGAGCTGGCCGAGCGGCTGCGCTACGTCGCGCGTGCGCCCTTCGTGCCGGCGGTCGAGTTCGCGCTGCCTTCGCCCTTCGTGCCGCGGCTGGACGCGCTGCGCGACTACGCTGCGGCCTCGTTCGCGCCCGGCCGGCCGGTCGCCGAGGCGGCGATCGAGCTGATGCACCGCGTCCACGCCGACTTCAGCTACGAGAGCCGCAGCACCGAGATCGAGACCCCGCTCGCGCAGGCCTTCGCGCAGCGGCGCGGCGTCTGCCAGGACTTCGCCCACCTGATGGCCGGCGCGCTGCGCATGCTCGGGCTGCCGGCACGCTACGTCAGCGGCTACCTGCTCACGCGCGCCCCCGACGACGGCGCACCGATGCTCGGCGCCGACGCGTCGCACGCCTGGGTCCAGGTCTGGTGCCCGGGGACCGACGGCGTGCCCGACGCCGGCTGGCTCGGCCTGGACCCGACGAACGACGTGATCCCCGGCACCGGCCACGTGCGCGTCGCGGTCGGGCGCGACTTCGGCGACGTGACCCCGCTGCGCGGCGTGATCCGCGGCGGCGGCGGCCGGCATTCGCTGGCCGTGGCGGTGACGACGCGGCGGGTCGGTCCGGTAGTTGCTAGTGTACGAGCGGCAGGAGTGGAAACCTGATGAAGCCCAGCTTCGACGAGATGAACGGCGCCGACGGCGCCGTGCGCGCGCATTACGCGATCTACGAGCGCTGGCTGCAGCGCCAGCCGCGCGAGACGATGCGCGCGCGCCGCGACGAGGCCGAGATGATCTTCCGCCGCGTCGGCATCACCTTCGCGGTCTACGGCGCGAAGGACGAGGACGGCGCGGGCACCGAGCGCCTGATCCCGTTCGACCTCATCCCGCGCGTGATCCCGAAGCAGGAATGGGTCGAGATGGAGGCCGGCCTCGCCCAGCGCGTGACGGCGCTGAACCGCTTCATCCACGACGTCTACCACGACCAGGAGATCCTGAAGGCCGGCGTCGTGCCCGCGGCGCAGGTGCTGAACAACGCGCAGTTCCGCAAGGAGATGATGGGCGTGGCGGTGCCCGGCGACGTCTACTCGCACATCGCCGGCATCGACATCGTGCGCGCGGCCGAGGCCGACGGCAGCGGCCGCTACTACGTGCTCGAGGACAACCTGCGCGTGCCCAGCGGCGTGAGCTACATGCTCGAGAACCGCAAGATGATGATGCGGCTGTTCCCCGAGCTGTTCAGCATGCACCGCGTCGCGCCGGTTCAGCATTACCCCGACCTGCTGCTCGAGACGCTGCGCGCGGTGGCGCCGGCCGGCATCGACGAGCCGACGGTGGTGGTGCTCACGCCGGGCATGTACAACAGCGCCTACTTCGAGCACGCCTTCCTCGCGCAGCAGATGGGCGTCGAGCTCGTCGAGGGGCAGGACCTGTTCGTGCGCGACGGCCATGTCTACATGCGCACGACGCAGGGCCCCAAGCGCGTCGACGTGGTCTACCGCCGCGTCGACGACGACTTCCTCGACCCGCTCGCGTTCCGCCCCGATTCGACGCTCGGCTGCGCCGGGCTGCTCGACGTCTACCGCGCCGGCAAGATCACGCTCGCCAACGCCGTCGGCACCGGCATCGCCGACGACAAGAGCATCTATCCGTACGTGCCGAAGATGGTCGAGTTCTACCTCGGCGAAAAGCCGATCCTGAACAACGTGCCGACCTGGCTGTGCCGCGAGGCCGACGACCTGGCCTATGTGCTCGACCACCTCGGCGAACTGGTGGTCAAGGAGGTCCACGGCGCCGGCGGCTACGGCATGCTCGTCGGGCCGGCAGCGACGAAGGCCGAGATCGAGGAATTCCGCACCGTACTGAAGGCCCGGCCCGACAACTACATCGCGCAGCCGACGCTGGCGCTGTCGAGCTGCCCGACCTTCGTCGACGCCGGCATCGCGCCGCGCCACATCGACCTGCGTCCCTTCGTGCTCAGCGGCAAGGAGGTTCAGATGGTGCCCGGCGGCCTGACCCGCGTCGCGCTCAAGGAGGGCTCGCTCGTCGTCAACTCGTCGCAGGGCGGCGGGACGAAAGACACCTGGGTGCTGGAGGACTAGTGCAGCCGGCAGCTCTTGGCCTGTCGCGGCCGCCCGCCTTGCGTGCAGGTGTTGGCGACGTTCAGCGTGAGCCGGCAGCCCGGGGGTGCGTTCTCCGGTCCACGCTCGCGGGCGACCGGCTAGCGATTGCCTACGCGA
>MEGM01000125.1 GCA_001725505.1 Rubrivivax sp. SCN 70-15
GGCCGCGGCACGCGCGGCCGCCCGGCCGCGCCGAGCGTGCGCAGCGTCAACTACGCGACCAGCCCGCTGCTCGCGAGCAAGACGCCGCCGTGGCGCTCGCGCTTCCTGGTCGCGATGGTCGGTGCCGCGTTCCTGCTGCTGCTCGGGCGCGCGGTCTGGGTCCAGATCATCGAGACCGGCTTCTACCAGAAGCAGGGCGACCGGCGCTTCGTGCACACGCTCGAGCTGCCGGCCAGCCGCGGTCGCATCCTCGACCGCAACGGCGTCGTGCTCGCGACCTCGGTGCCGGCGCCTTCGGTCTGGGCGCTGCCGAAGGACTTCGAGGCCGACGCCGCGCAGCGCAAGGCGCTCGCCGGGCTGCTCGGCATGACGCGCAGCGAGCTGCAGAGCCGGCTCGACGGCAACCCGAACTTCGTCTGGCTGCGCCGCCAGGTCGACGACTCGGTCTGGGCGCGCGCGAAGGCGCTCGGCATCAAGGGCCTGTACGAGGTGCGCGAGTACAAGCGCGAGTACCCCGAGGGCGCAGCGGCAGCGCACGTCGTCGGCTTCACGAACTTCGAGGAAAAGGGCCAGGAAGGGATCGAGCTCGCGTACCAGAAGCAGCTGCAGGGCCGCCCCGGCACGCGCACCGTCGTGAAGGACCGGCTCGGCCGCGTGATCGAGGACGTCGGCGAGCAGGTCGACGCCGTCAACGGCCAGGACATCCAGCTCTCGATCGACTCGAAGGTCCAGTTCTTCGCCTACCAGCGGCTGCGCGACGCCGTCGTCGCGCACGGCGCGAAGGGCGGCAGCGCGGTCGTGCTCGACGCGCGCACCGGCGAGGTGCTGGCGATGGCCAACTACCCGAGCTACGACCCGTCGAACCGGCGCAACCTCGAGGGCGGCGTGCTGCGCAACCGTGCCGTGACCGACACCTTCGAGCCGGGCTCGACGATGAAGCCCTTCACCGTCTCGCTCGCGCTGCAGAACCACCTCGTCACGCCCGACACGCTGATCGACACCGGCAACGGCCGCATCACGATCACCGGCTCGACGATCTCGGACTCGCACCCGAACGGCGTCATCAGCGTCTCGCAGGTGATCCAGAAGTCGAGCAACGTCGGCACCGTGAAGATGGCGCTGCGCCTGCAGCCGCGCCAGATGTGGGACGTCTTCACCGCGGTCGGCATCGGCCAGAAGCCGCAGATCGACTTCCCCGGCGTCGTCACCGGCCGGCTGCGCCCGTACAAGACCTGGCGCCCGATCGAGCAGGCGACGATGGCCTACGGCTACGGCCTGTCGGTCAGCCTGCTCCAGCTCGCGCATGCCTACACCGTGTTCACGCGCGACGGCGAGGTGATCCCGGTCACGATGCACAAGCTCGACGGCCCGCCTGCCGGCGTGCGCGTCTACACGCCCCAGGTCGCGGCCGAGATGCGCGCGATGCTGCACCTGGTCACGCTGCCCGGCGGCACCGCGACGCAGGCGCAGGCGATCGGCTACTCGGTCGGCGGCAAGACCGGCACCGCCTACAAGCAGGAAGGCAAGGGCTACGACCAGCACAAGTACCGCTCGTGGTTCGTCGGCATCGCGCCGATCTCCGACCCGCGCCTGATCGTCGCGGTGATGGTCGACGAGCCGAGCAAGGGCTCGTACTTCGGCGGTGACGTCGCCGGCCCGGTGTTCAGCGAGGTGGTCCAGAACACGCTGCGCATGATGGGCGTGCCGCCGGACATCCCGGTGCAGGACCAGATCGTCGCCCGCACCGCGACCCCCGCGCGGGAGAGCCCCTAGATGGCGCCCGAACGCCTGACCGATGCCCGGGCCGCAGTGCAGTGGCTGCGCGCCAGCGTGCCCGGCACGCTGCGCACCGACAGCCGCCAGGTCCGCCCCGGCGACGCCTTCATCGCCTGGCCGGGGCATGCCGTCGACGGCCGCGGCTTCGTCGCACAGGCCTTGCACTCCGGTGCCGCGGCCTGCCTGGTCGAGGCCGAAGGCGTCGAGCGCTACGCGTTCGACGACGCCCGCATCAAGGCGCTGCCGGCGCTGAAGGCGGCCACCGGCGTCATCGCCGACGCCTGGTTCGGCCAGCCGAGCCGCCGGCTGCAGCTGCTCGCCACCACCGGCACCAACGGCAAGACCTCGACGGCCTGGTGGCTCGCGCAGGCGTTGACGCGCCTGGGTCGGCGCTGCGGCGTGATCGGCACGCTCGGGATCGGGGAGCCGCCGCAGGCGGCGCCTGCGCCGGGGGGCGAACCGCCGCCAGCTGCGGGCGACGCGCGCGCCGCGATCGAGTCCACCGGGCTGACGACGCCCGACCCGGTGACGCTGCACGCAGCGCTGCGCCGCTTCGCCGACGCCGGCTTCGGCGCCTGCGCGGTCGAGGCCTCGTCGATCGGCATCGTCGAGGAGCGGCTCGCCGGGACGAGCATCGCCGTCGCGCTGTTCACCAACCTGACGCGCGACCATCTCGACTACCACGGCTCGATGCAGGCCTACGGCGACGCCAAGCGCCGGCTGTTCGCGTGGCCGGGTCTGCGCGCGGCCGTGCTCAACGTCGACGACGACTTCGGCGCCGAGCTCGCGGCGCAGCTCGCGCTGCCCGAGCTCTGGACGGTCTCGGTCGACGGCGTCGCGCGCCTGGTGGCGCGCGAGCTCCGCTACGAGGACGGTGGCCTCGCGTTCGACGTCGTCGAAGGTGCACAGCGCGTGCCGCTGCGCAGCGCGCTGATCGGCAGCTTCAACGCGAGCAACCTGCTCGTCGTGATCGGCGGGCTGCGCGCGCTCGGCGTGCCGCTGGCCGACGCGGTCGCCTGCGTGCCGGCGCTGACGCCGGTGCCGGGCCGGCTGCAGCGCGTCGCCGGCCGCGACCTCGAGGTCGTCGTCGACTACGCGCACACGCCCGATGCGCTCGAGAAGGCGCTGCAGGCGCTGCGCCCGCTCGCCGCGGCGCGAGCCGGCCGGCTCTGGTGCGTGTTCGGCTGCGGCGGCAACCGCGATGCGAGCAAGCGCCCGTTGATGGGCGCGATCGCGGCCCGGCTGGCCGAGCGCGTCGTCGTCACGAGCGACAACCCGCGCGACGAGGCGCCCGGCTTCATCCTCTCGCAGATCCTCGCCGGCATGGTCGGCTGCGGCCGTGTCGACGTGATCGAGGACCGGCGCGAGGCGATCGTTCATGCGGTGCGCAGCGCGGCCGCGGGCGACGTGATCCTGCTCGCCGGCAAGGGTCACGAGGACTACCAGGAGGCGGCCGGCCGCAGGCTGCCGTTCTCCGACCTGGACGAGGCGCGCCGCGCGCTCGCCGCGCGTGCGCAGGCCGGCGCATGATGACGCTCGCGCAAGCCCAGGCGCTGCTGCCCGGATCGCGGCTCGTCGGCGCCGGCGACATCCGCTTCGAGCGCGTCCACAGCGACACGCGCAGCCTGCGCGCCGGCGACCTGTTCGTCGCGCTGCGCGGCGAACGCTTCGACGCGCACGAGTTCCTCGGCGCGGCGCGCGCTGCCGGCGCGGTGGCGGCGCTGGCCGAGCGCGGCCTCGGCGCGGCAACGCTGCCCGGGCTGCAGGTGAGCGACTCGCTCGCCGCTCTGCAGCAGCTCGGCGCCGGCTGGCGCGCGCGCTTCACGCTGCCGCTGGTGGCGGTGACCGGCAGCAACGGCAAGACCACCGTCACGCAGATGATCGCGGCGATGCTGCGCGCCGCTTTCGGCGACGCGGCGTTCGCGACCGTCGGCAACCTGAACAACCACATCGGCGTGCCGCTGACGCTGCTGCGCCTGCGGGCGACGCACCGCGCCGGCGTCGTCGAGCTGGGCATGAACCACCCGGGCGAGATCGCGCTGCTGGCCGCGATCGCGAAGCCGACGATCGCGCTCGTCAACAACGCGCAGCGCGAGCACCAGGAATTCATGGCCAGCGTCAAGGCGGTGGCGCGCGAGAACGGCCAGGCGATCGAGGCCCTGCCCGCCGACGGCAGCGCGGTGTTCCCGGCCGACGACGCCTACGCGCCGCTGTGGCGCGCGCTCGCCGGTGCGCGCCGCGTGCTCGCCTTTGCGCTCGACGACGCGGCCGCCGACGTCACGGCCGCGGCCACCTGGGCCGGCGACCGCTGGCAGCTCGAGCTGCGCACGCCGGCCGGCCGCGTCGCGGCCGAGCTGCGCATGGCCGGGCGCCACAACGCGAAGAACGCGCTCGCCGCCGCGGCCTGTGCGCTCGCCGCCGGCGCGCCGCTCGATGCGGTCGCGCGCGGCCTCGCGGCGTTCGAGCCGGTGGCCGGCCGCTCGCAGCTGACGCGGCTGCGCCTGGGCGGACGCGAGATCACGCTCGTCGACGACAGCTACAACGCGAACCCCGACTCGGTGCTCGTCGCGGTCGACCTGCTCGCGACGCTTCCCGGCCCGCGCTGGCTCGTGCTCGGCGACATGGGCGAGGTCGGCAGCCGCGGCCCGGCGTTCCACGCCGAGGTCGGCGCGCGCGCCCGCGAGCGCGGCATCGAGACCGTCTGGACCGCCGGCACGCTGTCGGCCGCGGCCGGCGCGACGCGCCATTTCGACACCGTCACCGCGCTCGTCGCGGCGCTGCCCGAGGCGCCGCCGGCGGCCTCGGTGCTCGTCAAGGGCTCGCGCTTCATGGCGATGGAGCAGGTCGTGCAAGCCCTGCGCAAAGGATCCGCCTGATGCTGCTCGCGCTCAGCCAGCTGCTGACCTCGCTCTACCCGGAACAGCTCGGGTTCCTGCGCGTGTTCCAGTACCTGACCTTCCGCGCCGTGCTCGCCGCGATGACCTCGCTGCTCATCGGCCTGGCGTTCGGCCCCTGGGTCATCCGCCGGCTCACCGAGATGAAGATCGGCCAGCCGATCCGCGAGTACGGCGTGCACGCGCACCTGGACAAGCGCGGCACGCCGACGATGGGCGGCGTGCTCGTGCTGATCGGGATCGGCGTCTCGACGCTGCTCTGGTTCGACTGGACGAACCGCTTCGTCTGGATCGTGCTCGTCGTGACCTTCGGCTTCGGCACGATCGGCTGGGTCGACGACTGGCGCAAGGTCGTGCGCAAGGACCCCGAGGGCATGCGCTCGCGCGAGAAGTTCTTCTGGATGTCGCTGATCGGCCTCGTCGCCGCGCTCTACCTCGCGTTCAGCGTCTCCGAGACCTCGAACCTGCGCGTGCTCGAACTGTTCCTGCGCTGGGTCAGCAGCGGCTTCTCGAACGATCTGCCGCCGAAGGCCGACCTGATGGTGCCGTTCTTCAAGACGGTGAGCTACCCGCTCGGCGTGTTCGGCTTCATCGCGCTGAGCTGGTTCGTCATCGTCGGCGCGAGCAACGCGGTCAATTTCACCGACGGGCTGGACGGCCTGGCGATCATGCCGGTGGTGATGGTCGGCAGCGCCCTGGGCGTGTTCGCCTACGTCACCGGCAACGCGGTCTTCAGCCGCTACCTGCTCTTCCCGCACATCCCCGGCGCGGGCGAACTGCTCGTGTTCTGCGCCGCGATGGCCGGCGCCGGGCTGGCCTTCCTGTGGTTCAACGCGAACCCGGCGCAGGTCTTCATGGGCGACGTCGGCGCGCTCTCGCTCGGCGGTGCGCTCGGCACCATCGCCGTGATCACGCGCCAGGAGATCGTGCTCGGCATCATGGGCGGCATCTTCGTCGCCGAGGCGCTGTCGGTGATGATTCAGGTGATCTGGTTCAAGGTCACCAAGTTCCGCTACGGCGTGGGCCGGCGCGTCTTCCTGATGGCGCCGCTGCACCACCACTTCGAGAAGAAGGGCTGGGCCGAGACCCAGGTCGTCGTGCGCTTCTGGATCATCACGATGCTGCTCTGCCTGGTCGGGCTGGCGAGCCTGAAACTCCGGTGATGAAGCCCCCACGCCCGCTCGCGCCCGCTGCCCCCCTTGGGGGCGCCTGCAACGGACCGGCCAAGCCGGATCCATGCAGGACCTTGGTCGTGCAGGTGCGGACATGATCGAAGCGACGGTCCTCATCCTGGGGCTCGGTGAATCGGGCCTGGCGATGGCGCGCTGGTGCACGCGGCGTGGCTTCGCGGTGCGCGTCTGGGACTCGCGCGAGGCGCCGCCGGCGGCCCAGGCGCTGCACGCCGACTGCCCGGACGCGCAGCGCCTGCGCGGCGGGCTGAGCCCGGCGCAGCTCGACGGTGTCGACCGCGTGCTGAAGAGCCCGGGGCTGTCGCCCTACGACGCGCGCATCGCGCCGCTGCTGCAGGAGGCGCGCTTTCGCGACCTGCCGGTGCAGGGCGAGCTCGACCTGTTCGTCGAGGCGCTCGCGGCGCTGAAGGCCGAGCGCGGCTACGCGCCGCGGCTGCTCGCCGTCACCGGCACCAATGGCAAGACGACGACGACCGCGATGACCGCGCTGCTCGTCGAGCGTGCCGGGCGCAGCGTCGCGACCGCCGGCAACATCGGCCCGACGATGCTCGACACGCTGAGCGCGCGCCTCGACGACCTGCCCGAGGTCTGGGTGCTCGAGCTGTCGAGCTTCCAGCTCGACGGCGTGGCCGGTTTCGACCCCGACGCCGCCGCGGTGCTGAACCTGACGCAGGACCACCTCGACTGGCACGGCTCGATGGCCGTCTACGCTGCGGCGAAGGCGCGCATCTTCGGCCCGCACACGCTGCGCGTGCTCAACCGCGACGACGCGCAGGTCGAGGCGATGGCGCCGCCGCCGCCGCCGGCCGCCAAGGGCAAGGCCAGGCCCGGCCCGCTGCTGCCGGCCGTCGTGCGCTTCGGCCTCGATGCGCCGCGCCGGCCGGGCGACTTCGGCCTCGTCGTCGAGAGCGGCATGGCCTGGCTGGTGCGCGCGCTGCCCGCCGACGAGACCGTCAAGCCGGCCAAGGGCGAGGAGCCCGAGATCCACCTGCAGCGCCTGATGCCGGCCGACGCGCTGCGCGTGCGCGGCCGCCACAACGCGGCCAACGCGCTCGCCGCGCTCGCGCTCGCGACCGCGATCGGCTGCCCGCTCAGCGCGCTGCTGCACGGGCTGCGCGAGTACCGCGGCGAGCCGCACCGCGTGCAGCCGCTGGGCTTCGTCGGCGAGGTCGAGGCTTACGACGACAGCAAGGGCACCAACGTCGGCGCGACGGTGGCCGCGCTCGAGGGCCTGGGGGCCGACAAGGCGCCGGCGAAGCTGGTCGTGATCCTCGGCGGCGACGGCAAGGGCCAGGACTTCGCGCCGCTGGCCGCGCCGGTGCAGCGCTACGCGCGCGCGGTCGCGACGATAGGCCGCGACGCCGCGGCGATCGAGGCCGTGCTCGGCGCTATCGCAGACGGCCCGGCGCTGCACCGCTTCGACAGCCTGGAGGCCGCCACGGCCTGGTGCTTCGAGCAGGCCGAGCCGGGCGATGCGGTGCTGCTGAGCCCGGCCTGCGCGAGCCTGGACATGTTCCGCAACTACGCCCACCGCGCCGAGGTCTTCGCCGACGCGGTGCGTGCGCTCGCGCAGCAACGGGGGCAGGCATGACGATCGCGAGCCTGACGCCGATGGCCGCGCTGCGCGGCTGGTGGAGCGCACGCAAGGAGCGTCGCAGCGCGCTGCCGGTGCGCGACCGCCTCGACGCCGGCCGCCCGGCGCGCGTGCTCTCGTTCGACCAGCCGCTGCTCGCGGTCGTCGGCGCGCTGCTCGCGTTCGGGATGGTGATGGTCTATTCGGCCTCGGTCGCGATGCACGACACTCCGCGCTTCGCGAACGTGCCGACGACCTTCTTCCTGACGCGCCACCTGCTGTCGATCGCCATCGGCCTGGTCACCGCGCTCGCGGTCGTCCAGGTGCCGATCGCGTTCTGGGAAAAATACGCGTCGTGGATCTTCCTGATCTCGATCCTGCTCCTCGTCGCGGTGCTGCTGCCTTTCGTCGGCAAGGTCGTCAACAATTCGCGCCGCTGGATCCCGCTGGGCATCATGAACTTCCAGCCCTCGGAGCTGGCCAAGCTGACGATCGCGATGTACGCGGCGAGCTACATGGTGCGCAAGATGGACGTGAAGGAGAACTTCTTCCGCGCCGTCTGGCCGATGGTCGTCGCGGTCGCGTTCGTCGGCGCGCTGCTGCTGCGCCAGCCCGACATGGGCGCGTTCATCGTCATCGCGACGATCGCGATGGGCATCCTCTTCCTCGGCGGCGTCAACGGCCGGATGTTCCTGCTCATCGCGACCGTGATCGTCGCGACCTTCGCGCTCATCATCGCGTTCGACGACCTGCGCCGCGGCCGCATCCTGGCCTACCTCGACCCGTGGAACCCGAAATACGCGCAGGGCAAGGCCTACCAGCTGACGCACTCGCTGATCGCCTTCGGCCGCGGCCAGATCTTCGGCCAGGGCCTGGGTGCGAGCGTCGAGAAGCTGCATTACCTGCCCGAGGCGCACACCGACTTCCTGCTCGCGGTGATCGGCGAGGAACTCGGCTTCGTCGGCGTCGCGGTCGTGATCGCGCTGTTCTTCTGGCTCACCCGGCGCATCTTCGCGATCGGGCGCCAGGCGATCGCGCTCGACCGCATCTTCGCCGGGCTGATGACGCAGGGCCTGGGCCTGTGGCTCGGCGCGCAGACCTTCATCAACATGGGCGTCAACCTCGGCGTGCTGCCGACCAAGGGCCTGACGCTGCCGCTGATGAGCTACGGCGGCTCGGCGATCCTGATCAACCTGATCTCCCTCGCCCTCGTCGTCCGCGTGGATATCGAGAACAGAGCGCTCATGCGCGGAGGCCGCGCATGAACGGCATGCGCAGCATGTCGACCGCGCAACGCGCGGGCGCTCTGCTCCGGCGCAGGCTCATGTCGCGCAGCGACGTGAAGCGCGCGCAGCGCGCGGGCCGGAGCCAGAACAGAGCGCTCATGCGCGGAGGCCGCGCATGAGGGCTCCCAAGCTCGCTGCGCTCGCTACCCCCCGAGGGGGCTCTTGCGACGGACCGGCGGAGCCGGATCCGTGCAAGGCCTTGGTCGCGGTCCCGGCTCAAGGTGGCCGTTCATGAGCCATCTGGTCATCATGGCCGCGGGCACCGGCGGACACATCGTCCCGGGGCTCGCCGTCGCTGCCGAGATGCAGCGGCGCGGCTGGAGCGTCAGCTGGCTGGGCACGAAGAGCGGGATGGAGAACCGGCTCGTGCCGCCGAGCGGCATCGCGCTCGACACGATCGGCTTCGCCGGGCTGCGCGGCAAGGGCTGGCTGCACACGCTGACCGGCGGGCTGCGCCTGCTCAAGGCGTTCTGGGACTGCCTGGGGATCCTGCGCCGGCGCGGCGCGAACGCGGTGCTGGGCATGGGCGGCTACGTCTGCTTCCCGGGCGGGATGATGGCCTCGCTGCTGGGCAAGCCGTTGCTGCTGGTGAACGCCGACGCCGCGCTGCTGCTGAGCAACCGCGCGCTGCTGCCGGTGGCCGACAGGGTCGCCTTCGGCTTCGAAGGCGGCGCCGCGGCGACGACGAAGCGCGCCGTCGTCACCGGCAACCCGGTGCGCGCCGAGATCGAGGCGCTGCCGGCGCCGGCCGAGCGCTACGCCGGCCGCAGCGGGCCGCTGCGGCTGCTCGTCGTCGGCGGCAGCCTGGGCGCGCAGGTGCTGAACCGCGTGCTGCCGCCGGCGCTGGCCTTGCTGCCCGCCGGCCAGCGGCCGCAGGTCGTGCACCAGACCGGCGCGGCCG
>MEGM01000126.1 GCA_001725505.1 Rubrivivax sp. SCN 70-15
GTGGCGCGCAAGCAGCTCCTGCCCTACATGCCCTGCGTCATCGGCGTCGTCACCTCGCCCACCGGCGCGGTGATCCGCGACATCATCCACCGCATCTCCGACCGCTTCCCGCTGCACGTGCTGGTCTGGCCGGTGCGGGTGCAGGGCGACGCGGCCTCGCTCACGGTGCTGGTGCGCAACCTGGTCGACAACGCGGTGCGCCACTCGCCGCCCGGCGGCCGGGTCGAGGTGCGCATCGTGCCCGGTGACGGCACGCCGACGCTGACCGTCGACGACGCCGGCCCCGGCATCCCGGCCGAGGACCGCGAGCGCGTGTTCGACCGCTTCGTTCGCCGCGCCGACGCTGCCGGCGAAGGCAGCGGCCTGGGCCTGGCGATCGTGCGCAAGGTCGCCGAGCGCCATGGCGCCGGGGTCGAGCTGTCCACGTCGCCGCTCGGCGGGCTGCGTGCGAGCGTGCGCTTCGGGCCTTAACTTTCGCCTCACCCCGCGCTAATCGAGCGCTCATCCTCGCTCGCTACCTTTCGTGCCATGCGGTGATCCCACCGCCGGAACCGACGAAGGAGCCAGACCATGAAGTTCAAGCCCGTGACCGCCGCCCTGCTCGCAGGCGGCCTGCTCGGCGCCGGCGCCGCCGGTGCGTTCAGCCTGCCCAAGTGGCTGCAGAACGACAGCAAGAGCGCGGCCATCGCGCAGGCGCAGAACGGCCCGACCGCACCGCCGCCGGTGCCGATGGTGGCCGCGCAGGGCCTGGTGCCCGACTACGCCGCGATCGTGAAGGCCGAGGCGCCGGCGGTCGTCGGCGTGAAGGTCGACGGCATGCACAAGGTGACGGCACAGGAACGCGGCATCCCGCCCGGGATGGAGAACAACCCGTTCTTCCAGTTCTTCGGCGGCATCCCGGGCATGCAGCGCGGCGGCCAGCCGCCGTCGGTGCCGTTCCGCGGCCTCGGCTCGGGTTTCATCATCAGCCCGGACGGGCTGATCCTGACCAACGCCCACGTCGTGCACGAGGCCAAGGACGTGACGGTCCAGCTCAGCGACCGGCGCGAATACCCGGCCAAGGTGCTGGGCAGCGACCCGGTGACCGACATCGCGGTGCTGAAGATCGACGCGAAGAACCTGCCCGTCGTGCGCCTGGGCGACCCGAGCCAGCTCCAGGTCGGCGACCGCGTGCTCGCGATCGGCTCGCCCTACGGCTTCGCCGAGACCGCCACCGCCGGCATCGTCAGCGCGAAGGGCCGCTCGCTGCCGGGCGACGCGGTCGTGCCCTTCATCCAGACCGACGCCGCGGTGAACCCGGGCAATTCGGGCGGCCCGCTGTTCGACGGCCATGGCGCGGTGGTCGGCATCAACGCGCAGATCTACTCGCAGAGCGGCGGCTTCCAGGGGCTGAGCTTCGCGATCCCGATCGACGTCGCGCTGCACGTGAAGGACGAGATCGTCGCCACCGGCAAGGCCAGCCATGGCCGGCTGGGCGTGACGGTGCAGGACCTGAACCAGGGGCTGGCGGATTCGTTCGGGCTCAAGCAGCCCGACGGCGCGCTGATCGCCAACGTCTCGCCCGGCAGCGCCGCGGCCCAAGCCGGGCTGAAGTCGGGTGACGTGGTCACCGCGGTCGACGGCAAGCCGGTGCGGCGCTCGGGCAGCCTCTCCAGCCTGATCGGGCTGTCGGCACCGGGCTCGAAGGTCACGCTCAAGGTCTGGCGCAACCATGCGTGGAAGGACGTCGACGTCAAGCTCGGCAACGCCGCCGACGACAACCTGGTCGCGTCGGCCGACGGCAGCGGCACGGCAGCCCAGGGCGGCCAGCTCGGCCTGACGCTGCGCCCGCTGACGCCCGACGAGCGCAAGCAGGCCCAGCTCGAGGGCGGCCTGGTGATCCAGGACGTGGCCGGCCCGGCCGCGCGCGCCGGCGTCGAGCAGGGCGACGTGCTGCTCGCGATCAACGGCAAGCCGGTCGACTCGGTCGACCAGGTGCGCCAGCTGCTCAAGGACAAGCCCGGCAACGTCGCGCTGCTGATCGACCGCGACGGCGAGAAGATCTTCGTGCCGCTCAAGCTCGGGTGAGATGGGGCCCCCAAGCTCGCTCGCGCTCCACGCGCGGCCAGAGGCCGCGCCGCTCGGGCCGTCCAAGCCGGCGCAGGCCGGCTCGGAGCCGCGGCCCTCTCCCCCCGAGGGGGCCGAGCCCGGACGAGGCACGGTCCCTGCGGACCGTGCCTCGCCTGCGAGGGCCAGCCGGCCTGCGAGCCGGCTGGCAGCGCCGACGGACCGGCAGAGCCGGATCCGTGGCGGGAAGCTTGGGATTTCGCTTGCGCTTCAGCGGTCATGGGGGCTGCGCCGCGGCGCGCGGGGCCGGGCCGGATTGCGCCGGATCAAGGCGGGCAGGCGGTGGCGCCGCGATGATGGGCGCCCTGTTCCACCCGCCGCTCGCGAGGTCGCCATGAAAAGCCTGCTCGTCCACCTCGACGCGTCGCCGCGCTGCGCAGTGCGTCTCGCGCTGGCGCACCGGATCGCGCGCGACCACGGCGCCGCGCTGACCGCGCTCTACGCCGTGATGCCCAGCCTGATCACGCCCTACGCGGCGAGCGAAGGCGCCTGGGCGCTGGCGTCGGGCTTCGAGGAACTCGACCGTGAACTGCGCGGCCGTGCGCGCGCCTTGTACGAGCGCGAGGCCGCCACCGGCCCGGTCACCTGGGCCGAGCTCGGCAGCGACCCGTTCGCGACCACCGTGCTCGAGCATGCGCTGCTCGCCGACCTGCTCGTGCTCGGCCAGCACGACCCCGAGGACGCGCAGACCGGCGCGTTGCCGATCGGCTTCGTGCCGACGCTGATCTACGACAGCGGCAAGCCGGCGCTGGTCGTGCCGCGCGTGGGCAGCTACGAGCGCGTCGGCGACGAGGTCCTGGTCGCATGGAAGGCCTCGCCCGAAGCCGCGCATGCGGTCAGCGCCGCGCTGCCCCTGCTGCGTCGCGCGCGCCGCGTGCACCTGGCCTGCGCAGCGCCGCAGGGCATCGAGGGCCGCGCCGGCGGCAACGCGCTCGAGTTCTGGCTGCGCCTGCAGGGCGTGACCGCGCCGGTGACGATGCACAGCACCGTTGACGACGCGCCCGGCGAAGGGCTGCTCTCGCTCGCCGCCGACACCAGCGCCGACCTGCTCGTGATGGGCTGCTACGGCCACGGCCGCGCGCGCGAATGGGTGCTCGGCGGCGCGACGCGCACGGTGCTGCAGTCGATGACGCTGCCGGTGTTGATGGCGCATTGACGCGGCGGCCGCGGGCGCGCCGCCGTAGACTGCGCCGATGTCGCCCGCCGAGCTGCAGCGCCGGCTGCCTGCGACCGGGCTCGTGCTCGAGGTCGCCAGCGGCAGCGGCCAGCATGCGGCGTTCTTCGCCGCCGGCCTGCCCGGCTGGCGCTGGCAGCCGAGCGAGGCCGACCCGGCAGCGCGCGATTCGATCGCCGACTGGTGCGCCGGTCTCGCGAACGTGCTGCCGGCGCTGCCGCTCGACGTGCTGGCGCCGTCCTGGCCGGGCGCGCCCGTCGGCGTCGACGCGGTCTTCTGCGCCAACCTGCTCCACATCGCGCCCTGGGCTGCGACGACCGGGCTGATGCGCGGCGCCGCGCGTCACCTGGCGCCGGCCGGGCGGCTGTGGATCTACGGCCCGTTCTTCGTCGATGGCGACGCGCCCGCCCCGGGCAACCTGGCCTTCGACGCCGACCTGCGCGCGCGCGACCCTGCCTGGGGCGTGCGCCGGCTGGACGCCGTCGTACGCGAAGCCGAAGCCGCCGGGCTGGGCCTGGCCGAGCGCATCGCGATGCCGGCGAACAACCTGCTGCTGGTCTGCGAGCGCGGCGGCTCGCCCGCCTGAGCCCCGCGGCGGCGCCGCCTTGCGCGCGCCGATGGCGCGCCGGCCTTCAGCGGATGAAGCGCTGCACGTAGTCGCGCGGCAAGCCGATCGCTTCGTAATGGCGGCGCGCGGCGTCGATCTTCGTGAACACGTCCTCGTAGCCCTGCGCGACGCCCTGCGGGTCGACGTAGGTGTAGCCACCGCTGACGTGGAACCAGGTGATCATCTCCGGCACGTCGTCGGGGACGACGAGGGTGTGCGTCTCGCCCGCGGGCTCGAAGGCGTAGCCGCCTTCCTCGGCCACCCAGTCGTGCTCGAGGTAGTACCAGCGGCCCTTCAGCACCATCGCGTGCACCGCGCCGCTGTGCCGGTGGCGCGAGACGACGCCGCTGCCGCGCACGCGCAGCAGGTTCACGTAGTAGCCCTGGCTGGCACCGAACAGCAGCGGCTTGAACGAGACGGTGGCGGTCGACGGCACCCAGAGCTCGTCGTCGGCCAGCCATGCGCGCATCACGCCCGGGTGGACGAGGTCGCGCGCCATGTCGGGCGCCTGCGGCAACTGGTAGGCGACGGCCTGCTCGTCGGGCTCGAGGGAGGTATCGCGGGCGTTCATTCGTTGTTCCGGAAGATGGGCTCGGTTCGAGGCAGGCAATATAGTGCGCCGGCATTTCCCCCGGGCGGGCCGGTGCGGAAACACTCAAAGCGGACAAGGGCGGAAGATGGCAGGCACCTCGAACTGGCTGGTCTGGGCCTTGATGTCGGCGGTCTTCGCGGCGCTGACCGCGATCTTCGCCAAGATCGGCCTCAAAGGCGTCGATTCCGACCTCGCGACGCTGGTGCGCACGGTGGTGATCTTCTTCGTGCTCGGTGCCTTCGTCGTCGCCACCGGCAAGTGGACCAACCCGCTGCGGCTCTCCGGCCACACCTGGCTGTTCCTGGTGCTCTCGGGGCTGGCCACCGGCGCGTCGTGGGTCTGCTACTTCCGCGCGCTCAAGGTCGGCGAGGCTTCGCAGGTCGCACCGGTCGACAAGCTCAGCGTGCTGCTCGTCACGGTGTTCGCCTTCGTCTTCCTGCACGAGCGCCCGACGCTGCGCGAATGGGCCGGCATCCTGATGGTCGGTGGCGGCGTCTTCGTGATGGCGTTCAGGCGCTGACCGGTCCGGCCCGCGCCGGCACGGGGCCACCCTGGCGAACCGGCGCCGAGACGCTCCGCGCCCGGTCGATGACACGCATGTCATCGTCGTGAAAGCGTGTAAATGTCCTGCCCCTCGGACCGCGCGCAGCGCGTTTTCGGTGCAGACTCGGCCCGTCGCATGAATGTGCACTTTGCACATTACTATTCGTCACACCGACCTGACCGAACAAGGAAACCCGACCCCATGAAGCTCTCCCACGCCCTGTTCGCCTTGACCGCCGTCGCGGCTGCCGCCCTCACCGCCTGCGGCGGCGGCAGCGCGCCGGGAACCGGCACCACCGCCACCGCGCAGTCGGTCGCGGTCCAGACCTACATCACCGACAACCTGGCCACCGACTACTCGAAGGTCTGGGTCACGATCAAGAAGCTGAGCGCCGTCGACGCGAGCGGCAACACGGTCACGCTGCTCGACGCCAGCGCGGCGCCGGTGGTCGTCGACCTCTCGTCGCTGGTCTCGGTCGGGCAGCTGATGTCGACCGTGACGATCCCGGCCGGGATCTACACGCAGATCGAGGTCACGCTCGGCAACGACGTCCAGCTCGTCTCCCCCGACGGATCGACGACGACGAACGCGACCTTCGACAGCACCGGATCCGACTTCGTCTTCACGGTGCCGGTCTCGCTCGACACGTCGGCCAGCGGCCAGATCGTGCTCGACTTCAACCTCGCGAAGTTCAGCTACGACCCGACGACCGGGCTCGTGACCCCGACCATCGAGGCGCCGAAGCCGGCCGACGCGTTCAAGAAGTTCGTGCGCGAGCAGACCGAGGTGCACGGCACGGTCTCGAGCGTCGACACGAGCGCGAACACGCTCACGATCGACGACGCCCGGCTCGGCGGCAAGGTCGTCGTCAGCCTGGCCGCCGATGCAGTCATCGTCGACGAGACGACGGGCAAAACGCTGGCGCTGACCGATCTCGTCGCGAACGAGAACGTCGAGATCCGCGGCACGGTGACGCCCGGGGCGACGACGGCCGACCCGGTCACCGTGCTCGCGTCGGTGGTCCACGTCGAGCCGGCGAGCAGCCAGGCGACGGCGCGCGGCGAAGGCACCGTGCTCGGCGTCACGGGCTCGCTGGTGACGGTGAGCGTGACCGAGGCCAACTTCCTGCCCGGCAGCAACAGCGTCGTCGTCGACATCTCGTCGGCCCGCTTCGAGCATGGACAGGCGTCGGACATCACGGCCGGCGTGACGGTCGAGTTCCGCGGCACCGCCAGCGGCACCGGCAGCACGGCCGACATCGTGGCGCGCTCGATCGACGTGCAGGGCGCGCCGTCTGCGGGCGAGCGCGAGCGCGACCCCGGCCTGCATTTCACCGACCTCGCCGGCGCCGTCGCGGGGGCGGTGAACCCCGATGGCACGTTCACGCTCGCCGTGACGCGGACCGAAGGGCCGTACGCGGCCCCCGGCAACTACACCATCGACCCGACCGGGGCGATCTACAGGGAAGGCAGCGCGAGCTGCCTGGTCGACGGCGCCAAGGTCGACGCGGTCGGCCCGCTCACCGGGACCACGCTCGCGGCGCGCTACATCGAGGTCTCGGGCTGCAGCGGGCAGGAGGCGTCGGCGCCGGAACCCGCCGCGTCGTCGTCCGGCGGCTGAGGACGCCCGCCGCTGACCGGCGGGGAACGACCCTGCCGGTCAGGCGCGGCGCAGCAGCCGCACGTGCATCGGGCGCCCGAAGGCGGCGCTGCCGTCGCGGCCGGCGTAGCGCTCGAAGACCTCCCGCGTCGCGGCGACCTTGGCGTCGTCGAGGCGGTGGTCGGCGAAGGTCGGGCGCATCAGCCGGCGCTCGAACTCGTCGAAGTTCTCGAACTGGACCGGCATCGCGAAGCGCCGCTCGGCGACCTGCGTCCAGACGCCGTCGCGCAGCGCCGCGTCGACCGCCGCCTGCGCCGCCGCGCGCACCACGCCCTCGTCGTTGAAGACGCGGATCACCTCGTTGAACGCGCCGCCGTAGACCGGCTCCGAGACGTAGAGATGGCCGCCCGGGCGCAGCACGCGCGCGACCTCGCCCAGCGCCTGCGCCATCAGCGGCATCGGCACGTGGTGCAGCGACTTCAGCATCAGCGCGAGGTCGAAGCTCGCGTCGGCGAAGGGCACGGCCTGCGCGCCGGCGGCGACGAAGCTCAGCCCAGGCTGCGGGTGGGCGAGGTTCTTCGCGTGCTGGCGTTCGTCGACCTCGAGCCCGGTGACGCGGCTGTCCGGGTAGCGCGTCAGCAGCTCGCGTGCCAGCGCAGCGGCGCCGCAGCCGAGCTCGACGATGTCGCGCCGCGCGAGCGGCAGCAGTTCGGCGAGCAGATCGAGCTCGTCGTTGATCAGCGGCAGGCGTTCGTCTGGGTTCATGGTGGAGGGTTCCTGAGCGTGCCGTGCAGGCACGGCGAGACGGCGGTCGGCAATGTATCGTGCCGCGCGGCCGGCGCGGCGATCAGGGTCATGCGGCGCTCAGCCGCCGCTGCCGGCGCGGAGCTCGCGCAGCCGGGTCTCGAGCGCGGCAGCGTTGAGCGGCCCGACATGGGCGGCAACCAGCCGGCCCTGGGCGTCGTAGAACAGCGTCGTCGGCAGGCCGGCCGAGCCGACCTCGCGCAGCAGCGCCGACTTCGCATCGAGCAGCACGTTGCGCAGCGGCAGGCCCTGGTCGGTCAGGTAGGCATGGACCGCCGACGCCGACTCGCCCTGGTCGGCGAACACGAAGGCCACGTGCTTCTCGCGCTGCTGCGCGGCGGCGAGCATCGGCATCTCGGCGCGACAGGGCGGGCACCAGGTCGCCCACAGGTTGACGACACGCGGCTGGCCCGGCGCGACCTGGGCCAGCGTGACCGCCGCGCCGCCGTCGAGCGGGTTCAGCGCCAGGGCGGGCAGGTTCTTCGACGCGTCGGGCAGGCCCGTCGCCGCCGACGCGGTGATCCACAGCGCGGCGCCGGCGAACGCGCCACCGGCGAGCGCGCGCCGCAGCGCCGGCAGGCGTTCCAGCCGCCGTCGCGCAGGTCGAAGGCGGCAAGCGGCGTGGCGGCGTAGACGGCGGCATGCTGCGCCAGATACGTCAGGCGCGCCGCGAGCAGGCCGGCGACGGCGGCATGGAAGATCACGTTGCCGGCCGCGGTCGCGCGCTCGCGGCCGGCGACGAGCGACGCGACGGCGCTCGCCGCGGCGATCGCCAGCAGCAACAGCAGCGGCGCGAGCGGGAAGGCCAGCGGGCCGATCGACAAGGTCTGCATCGTGGTGCTCGTGAAGGTTCTCCGGAGGGGTTCACCCGCCCGCGGCCGGCGCGAGCTCGGCGTCGGCGGCGCGCAGCCGGCCTTCGTCGAGCCGGCCCGCGAGCGCGTCCAGGCGCAGCCGGTCGAGCAGCACGCTCACGCGCGCCTGGGCCAGCGCGAGCCGCGCCGACGCGGCGTCGTTCTCGGCGTTGAGCAGGTCCAGCGTCGTGCGATCGCCGACGTCGTGGCCCAGCTGCGTGGCCGCGAGCCGCGCCTCGGCCGCCTTCAGCGCCGCGTCGAGCGCGCGCGCACGCTCGGCGCCGACGCTCAGCCCAACCCAGGCCGCGCGCACCTGCTGCGCGAGCTGCTGGCGCGCGCGGTCGACCTCGGCCTGCGCCTTGTCGGCCAGACGCAGCGCCTCGGCTTCCTTGGCGCTGCGGTAGCCGCCGGTGAAGAGCGGGATCGAGACCTGGATGCCGATCATCTGGTTCACGCCGGTGTTGCCGGCCGGCCCGTAGTCGCCGCTGCCCGACAGGCGTTCGCGCGAAGCCTGGGCGACCAGGTCCACCGTCGGCGCGGCAAGCAGCGTGTACTTGGCGGCGTCCTGGCGCGCGACCTCGGCCGCGAGCTGCTGCATGCGCAGCCCCGGGTTGCCGGCCTCGGCATCGCTGCGCCAGGCGTCGAGCGGGCGCGGCGCGCCGGCGACCGCGCTCGCCAGCGGCAGCTTCGCGTCCAGCTGCGCTGGCGCCAGACCGGTGCTGTCGGCGAGCAGGCCGCGCTTGAGCTCGAGGTCGCTCTGGGCCGCCAGCACCTGGGCCCGCACCGCCGCCAGCCGCGCACGCGCTTCCTGGGTGTCGGTGATCGGCACCGAGCCGAGCTTGAAGCGGTCCTGGGCCTCGTCGGCGGCGCGCTGCACCGCCGCCTGCTGGCTCGTGAGCACGCGCAGCGATTCCTCGGCCAGCGCGACGTCGAAGTAGCGCTCGGCGGTGCGCAGCGCCAGCGTCTGCTGGTCGGCCTGCCAGGCGCTGTCGGCGACATCGGCGGACAGCCTGAGCTGCTGCTGCTGCGCGCGCCGCTCGGGGTTGTACAGCGGCTGCGAAGCCTGCAGCGCCCAGCGTCCCAGCGTGCCGCCGGTGACCGAGGTGCTGAAGCCGACGCCGGTCGATTCGCCGAAGCCGGGCGCGGCGAAGCGCGCGCCGCTGGTGTCGGTCTCGCTCGTGGCCGCGCCGACGGTGGCGCTCAGCATCACGTTCGGCCGCCACAGCGCGGCGGCCTGGTCGCGCCGCGGCGCGGCGGCGTCGTGCGGCCGCCTGCGGCAGCACGAGCAGCGGCGCGAGCGCCCATGCCAGCGTCGAGAGGCGGAGCGCGCGCCGCATCACGCGCGCGCCACGCTCGCGAGCTGCGAGCGCACCCAGCGCTGCAGGTCGCCGGCCGACATCGCGCCCGACTGGCGCGCGACTTCCTTGCCGCCGTGGAACAGGATCATCGTCGGGATGCTGCGGATGCGGTGGCCGACGCTGACCTTCGGGTTCGCGTCGGTGTCGACCTTCGCGAACCGGACCTCGGGCATCTGCGCCGCGGCGGTCGCGAAATGCGGCGCCATCATCTTGCACGGGCCGCACCAGTCGGCCCAGAAGTCGACGAGCACCGGCATTTCGGTGCCGGCGATGTAGCCGGGGAAGCTGGCGTCGGTGAGGGCCACCGGCTGGCCGGGCATCAGCTCGGCGCCGCAGCGGCCGCAGACCGGCTGATCGTGCAGCCGCGCGTCGGGCACCCGGTTCGTGGTGCCGCATTGGGGACAGACGAGGTTCATGGTTCGTATCTCCATCGCGCGGCAAGCCGGCCGCGCATCGGCGCTCGATTCGAGCTCAGGCGCCCGGGCGCAGACCCAGCTTGCGCAGGATGCTTTCCATCAGGCACCACTTGGTCAGCCCGCTCTGCAGCAGGTTGATGCCGACGAAGGCGGTGAAGGCCAGCCACCATTGGCTGACGAAGATCGGGCTGCCGGGGATGCCCAGCGCGAGCGACAGCAGGATGAATGCGCCGGCGACGACGCGTACGGTTTGCCAGGTGGTCATGTCAAGCTCCTCGGTGGTTGACGGTTTCGGGATCGGAAGCGGGTTCGGACGTACCGGTGATCGCGCCGAGCCGGTTCCGGTAGGCGACGTAGTACAGGATCGGGATCACGACCAGCGTCAGCACCGTCGAGACGAAGATGCCGAAGATCAGCGAGATCGCCAGGCCGTTGAAGATCGGGTCGTCGAGGATGAAGAAGGCGCCGAGCATCGCGGCCAGACCGGTAAGCACGATGGGCTGCGCCCGCGTCACCGCCGAATGGACGATCGCGCGCTTGAACTCGACGCCCTGGCGCACCTGCAGGTTGATGAAGTCGACGAGCAGGATCGAGTTGCGCACGATGATTCCGGCGAGCGCGATCATCCCGATCATGCTGGTCGCGGTGAACTGCGCGCCGAGCAGCGCATGGCCGGGCATCACGCCGATGATCGTGAGCGGGATCGGCGCCATGATGATCAGCGGCGTCAGGTACGAGCCGAACTGCGCGACGACGAGCAGGTAGATCAGCACCAGCCCGACCGCATAGGCCAGGCCCATGTCGCGGAAGGTCTCGTAGGTGATCTGCGATTCGCCGTCCCACTTGAGCGCGTAGTCGCGGTACTCGTCGGCGGGCTGGTGGATCCAGTACTCCTGCAGCCTGCCGCCGCCGGGCGTCGCGATCGCCGCGATCGCGCGGCGCATCTCGAACACGCCGTAGAGCGGGCTGTCGAGCTTGCCGGCCATGTCGCCGACGACCATGTCCACCGGCAGCAGGTCCTTGTGATAGACCGGCTGCTCGCGCACCGTGTCGCTCACCGTGACCAGCTCGCGGATCGGCACGAGCTGGCCGCCCGCGCCGCGCACGTCGAGCTGGAGCAAGGTGCTCAGGCTGCCCTGGCGTTCGGGCGGCAGTTCGATCGTCGCCGCAGCCGGGTACTTGCTCTGGTCGTGCAGGTAGGCCACCGCGTCGCCGGACAGCCCGGCGCGCAGCGTGGTCACGATCGCCTGCTGCGGCACGCCGAGCAGCGCTGCCTTGCGCCGGTCGACGAGCAGCAGCGTGCGCGGCGCGGCCGCGATGCTGCTGTCGTCGACGTCGACGATGCCCGGGGTCTTCTCGAACACCGCGCGCACCGCCTTCGCGACCTCGCGCCGGCCCTCGGCCTCGGGGCCGTAGATCTCGGCCACGATCGGCGACAGCACCGGCGGACCCGGCGGCACCTCGACGACCTTCACGTTCGCGCCGTAGCGCTGCCCGATCTTCTGCAGCGCCGGGCGCACGCGCATCGCGATCTCGTGGCTCTGCTGGTCGCGCTGGTGCTTGTCGAGCAGGTTGACCTGCAGGTCGCCGACCTCGCCGCCGGCGCGCAGGTAGTACTGGCGCACGAGGCCGTTGAAGTTGATCGGCGCAGCGGTGCCTGCGTAGGCCTGGTAGTCGGTGACCTCGGGCACGGTCGCGAGATAGGCGCCGAGCTCGTGCAGCACCGCGGCCGTCTGCTCGAGCGGCGTGCCCGCCGGCATGTCGACGATGACCTGGAACTCCGACTTGTTGTCGAAGGGCAGCATCTTCAGGATCACGAGGCCGGCCACCGGCAGCGCGAGCGAGATCGCGATCAGCACCGCGATGCCCAGGCCGAGCAGGACGCGGTTGCGGCCGCCGCGCCGGTCGTCGAGGAGCGGACGGAACAGGCGCTCGAACACCGGGCCGAGCTTGCCGGCCAGGCCATGGCCGCCGGCATGCGCAGCGACGTCGCTCTGGCCCTCGGCCGGCGCCGGCACCGCCTTCATCCAGCGCCGCGCGAGCCAGGGCGTGACGACGAAGGCAATCGCCAGCGACAGCACCATGCCCATGCTCGCGTTGATCGGGATCGGGCTCATGTACGGGCCCATCAGCCCGGAGACGAAGGCCATCGGCAGCAGCGCCGCGATCACCGTCAGCGTGGCCAGGATCGTCGGCCCGCCGACCTCGTCGACCGCGGCCGGGATGATCTGCGCCAGCGGCCGCCCGGGGTGGTGCATCTGGTGCCGGTGGATGTTCTCGACGACGACGATCGCGTCGTCGACCAGGATCCCGATCGAGAAGATCAGCGCGAACAGCGAGACCCGGTTCAGCGTGAAGCCCCAGGCCCATGACGCGAACAGCGTCACCGTCAGCGTCAGGATCACCGCGCTGCCGACGATCGCCGCCTCGCGCCGGCCGAGCGCGATGAACACCAGCGCGACCACCGACGCGGTCGCGAAGAGCAGCTTCTCGATCAGCTTCTTGGCCTTGTCGTTCGCGCTCGCGCCGTAGTTGCGCGTCTCGGCGACCTTGACGTCGGCCGGGATCACGGTGTTGCGCAGCACGCCCACGCGCGTCATCACCGCGTCGGCGACGTCGATCGCGTTCTCGCCTGCCTTCTTCGTCACCGAGATCGTCACCGCCGGGTATTCGGCGGCCGCCGCGCCGTCCTTGGCCTTGGTGCCGTACCAGACGTAGCGGCTGGCCGGCAGCGGGCCGTCGCGCACCGTCGCCACGTCGCGCAGGAAGACCGGCTTGCCGGCGTGCACGCCGACGACGAGGTCGGCGACGTCGCTGGCCTTGCGCAGGAACGGACCGGCCTCGACCGCGACCGCGCGGTTGCCCGAGACCAGGTCGCCGACCGGCAGGCCGAGGTTGGCCGACTGCAGCGCCTGGCGCAGGTCGGGCACGGTGACGCCGGCGCCGGCCATGCGCGCCGGGTCGATCTCGACCATCACGGCGCGCCCGGGGCCGCCGATCGTGACCACCTCGCGCGTGCCGGGCACGCGCTTGAGGTCGCTCTCGATGCTGTGCGCGACGCGCTCGAGGTCGTAGCCGCCGGTGGCCGGGTTCTGGCTGTACAGCGTGAGCGCGACGATCGGCACGTCGTCGATGCCCTTGGGCTTGATGATCGGCGCCATCACGCCCAGGCCGCGCGGCAGCCAGTCGGCGTTCGAGTTGATCGTGTCGTACAGGCGCACCAGCGCCTCGGTGCGCGGCACCCCGACCTTGAACTGCACCGTGATGATCGCCAGCCCCGGACGCGAGACCGAGGTCACGTGCTCGATGCCGGTGATCTGGTCGAGCACCTGCTCGGCCGGGCCGGCGACCATCGTTTCGACGTCGCGCACGCCCGCCCCCGGGAACGGGATCAGCACGTTGGCCATCGTGACGTTGATCTGCGGCTCTTCCTCGCGCGGCGTCACGATCACCGCGAAGATGCCGAGCAGCAGCGCCACCAGCGCCAGCAGCGGCGTGATCTGGGCCGACTGGAAGTAGGCCGCGATGCGGCCGGAGATGCCCAGCGGAGCCGATTCGTGCTGTGTCGTCATGGCCGGCCTCAGCGCACGCGGGCCGCGACCGCGGGGTCGGTGACGACGCGCTCGCCCGGGTTCAGACCGGACAGGATCTCGACCTGGTCATCCTCGGTGCGGCCGAGCCGCACCTGGCGCAGCAGGGGCTTGCCGGCGGCGTCGAGCACGTAGAGCGCGGTCAGCTCGGCGCGCCGGACCACCGCCTTCGCCGGCACCAGCGGGCTCGGCGGCGCACCGGTCGCGTCGCCGCCGACCGGCAGCCACAGGCGCGCGAACAAGCCCGGCGTCGCGCCGGCCACGCCGGCCGGCAGGTCGGCGCGGATCAGCACCGTGTGCGTCGCCGGGTCGACCGTGGGCAGCACCTGGAGCCGGGTCGGCACCGGCCACTGGGCCGCGGCCGGCAGGCCGGGAAGCTCGACGCGCGGCATCTGGCCGGCGACGAGGCGCGCGGCCACCGTCTGCGGCACCGCGGCGGCGACGCGCAGCGCCGTCGGGTCGTACATCGTCAGCAGCGGGCGGCCGGGCATGGCCATGTCGCCCAGCGTCACCGGCAACTCGGAGACGATGCCGGCATAAGGTGCGCGCACGACGTGGAAGCCGGTCTGGGTGCGCGCGACGCCGGCCTGCGCGAGCTGCGCCCGGACCTGCGCCTGCGTCGCCTTGTATTCGGACTCGGCGCGCTCGAGCGCGGCCTGGCTGATGTAGTTCTTCGCGAACAGTGCGCGCTGGCGCTCGTATTCCTTGGTCGCGACGTCGAGCATCGCGCGCGCCGCCTGGACCTGGGCGTCGCTCGCGGCGGCGCTCTGGTCGGCCGCGCGGGCGTCGATGCGCAGCAGCACCTGGCCCGCCTTGACCGCGTCGCCGGCCTTGACGTCGAGCTGCACGACGGCCCCGCCGACCTGGGCCGAGATCACCGTCTGGCGCAGCGCCTCGACGACGCCGTCGAAGCCCGACGCGACGGCGCCGGTGGCCGCCTGCGCGGTCACGGTGGTCAGTTCGGCGGCGCGGCCGGCTTGCGGCACGGCGACGGCCAGCGTCGCGGCCAGGGCAATGGTGGCGACGGCGGCGAACGGTTTGCGCTTGTCCATGCGGGGCTGATTCCTGAGTGAGGGTCGACCGTCGGCGCCGAAAAGGTCTGGATCGGCAACCGCTTGTGGAGTATTATTTGCGCACGTAGTTAAATAGTCAAGTAGCAGGCGCTGCAGACCCAAGTTTAGAAAGGGGGCTCCGAGGCATGATTGCGACCCGTCAACGTCCGGCCTGTCCGAGCATGAAAGGTCTTCCGAACGAAGCGCTGGTCCAGGTCGCGGCGTACTTCCAGGCCTTGTCCGAGCCGACCCGTCTGCAGATCCTGAACCTGCTGCGCGAGCAGGAACGCAGCGTCGGGGAGCTCGCCCAGCTGTGCGACTGCAGCTCGGCCAACGTCTCGCGCCACCTGGCGCTGCTCACCCAGCACGGCCTGGTGTCGCGCGAGACGCGCGGCAACAGCGCCTTCTTCCACATCGCCGACGCCAGCGTCTACGACCTGTGCGACCTCGTCTGCGGCAACATCGCACGCCAGCTCGAGCGCACCGTGCAGGAGCGTGCGGCCTTCGCGCCGCCCGCTGCCGCGCCGCGCGGCAAGACCCGCTAGTCGACCCGCCGACCCGTGCCGGCCGCAGCCGGCAGCCGAGGGCAGCCGCTGTTTCTGCGTTGATAGTTTTTGGCGATTACACCAATCGCTCCAATTCACCCACGCAATGCTGCAGCGCACACACAATCAGCTCCGTCGATTCCCCCTCCTTCTCCAACCCTCGTCAGGAAAGCCCTCCATGTCCCTCATCAACACCCTGGTCAAGCCCTTCAAGGCGACCGCGTTCCACGCCGGCAAGTTCGTCGAGCTCACCGAGCAGTCGCTCAAGGGCAAGTGGAGCGTGTTCGTCTTCTACCCGGCCGACTTCACCTTCGTCTGCCCGACCGAACTCGAGGACCTGGCCGAGCAGTACGCGCAGTTCAAGGACCTCGGCGTCGAGGTCTACGGCATCTCGACCGACACCCACTTCGCGCACAAGGCCTGGCACGACACCTCGGAGGCGATCAAGAAGGTGCGCTACCCGCTGATCGGCGACCCGACCGGCACGCTCACGCGCAACTTCGACGTGATGATCGAAGAGGAAGGCCTGGCGCTGCGCGGCACGTTCGTGATCGACCCCGAAGGCCGGATCAAGCTGTGCGAGATCCACGACAACGGCATCGGCCGTGACGCGACCGAGCTGCTGCGCAAGGTCAAGGCCGCGCAGTACGTGGCCGCGCACCCGGGCCAGGTCTGCCCGGCCAAGTGGCAGGAAGGCGCGGCGACGCTGACGCCGTCGCTGGACCTGGTCGGCAAGATCTAAGCCGCCTCCCCTCGACAGGAGCCTTCGGGCCCTGTCGACGCCGCCCCGCTCCCCGCGATGCGGCGCCGTCGACCGGGCCGGCCCCGCCACGCCCGTCGATTTCACGTTCAGGGAGACCGCCATGTTGGACGCCGCGCTCAAAGCCCAGCTCGGGACCTACCTCGAGCGCATCACCGAGCCGGTCGAGCTCGTCGCCTCGCTCGACGAGCGCACGGCCTCGCGCGAGATGCGCGAGCTGCTCGAAGAGATCGCCGCGCTGTCGCCGAAGATCGCCGTCCGCTTCGACGGCGACGACGCGCCCCGGCCCTCGTTCTCGATCAGCCGCGCCGGTGCCGGGATGGGCCTGCGCTTCGCCGCCGTGCCGATGGGCCACGAGTTCACGTCGCTCGTGCTCGCTTTGCTGCAGGCCGGCGGCCACCCGCCCAAGCTCGACGCCGAGACGATCGAGCAGATCCGCGCGCTGCAACGACACGATGGCGGCGACTTCGTCTTCGAGACCTGGATGTCGCTGAGCTGCCACAACTGCCCCGACGTCGTCCAGGCGCTGAACCTGATGGCGGTGCTGAACCCGCGCATCCGGCATGTCGCGATCGACGGCGGCCTGTTCAAGGACGAGGTCGAGGCGCGCCGGATCATGGCCGTGCCCACCGTGTTCCTGAACGGCGAGGTCTTCGCGTCGGGGCGCATGGAGATCGGCGAGATCCTGGCGAAGATCGACACCGGCGCGGCGGCGCGCGACGCCGCGAAGCTCGCGGCCAAGGCGCCCTTCGACGTGCTCGTCGTCGGCGCCGGCCCGGCCGGCGCAGCGGCCGCGGTCTACGCCGCGCGCAAGGGCATCCGCACCGGCATCGTCGCCGAGCGCTTCGGCGGCCAGACGCTGGACACGCTGGGGATCGAGAACTACCCCTCGGTGGCCGAGACGCAGGGCCCGAAGTTCGCCGCCGCGCTCGAAGCGCAGGCGCGCGCCTACGGCGTCGACCTCATGAACGGCCAGCGCGTCACCGCGCTCGAGCCCGCGGCGCGGCCGGGCGGCACGATCACGCTGACGCTGGCCGGCGGCGCGGTGCTGAAGAGCCGCTCGGTGATCCTCGCCCCCGGGGCACGCTGGCGCAACGTCGACGTGCCGGGCGAGGCCGAGTACCGGAACCGGGGCGTGGCCTACTGCCCGCATTGCGACGGCCCGCTGTTCAAGGGCCGCAAGGTCGCCGTCATCGGCGGCGGGAACTCCGGCGTCGAGGCCGCGATCGACCTCGCCGGCCTCGTCGAGCACGTCACGCTGCTCGAGTTCGCCGACGCGCTGAAGGCCGACGCCGTGCTCGTCGCCAAGCTGCGCAGCCTGCCCAACGTGGCGATCCACACGAACGCACGGACCACCGAAATCACCGGCGACGGCCAGAAGGTCAGCGGACTGGTCTTCGCGGACCGTGCCAGCGGCGCCGAGCATCGGGTCGAGCTCGCCGGCGTCTTCGTCCAGATCGGCCTGGTCCCGAACACCGAATGGCTGAAGGGCCGGGTCGAGCTGTCCAGGCACGGCGAGATCGTCGTCGACGCGAAGGGCGCGACCAGCCTGCCCGGGGTGTTCGCGGCCGGCGACGCGACCACCGTGCCCTACAAGCAGATCGTGATCGCCGCCGGCGACGGCGCGAAGGCGGCGCTGTCCGCGTTCGAGCACCTGATCCGCACGCCGGGCTGAGGCCCGCACGGCCCGGGCGACGGGCCCCGCCGCCCGGGCCACTAAGATCCGGCGCCTGTTCAACCGAGCGCGCCGCATGACCCCACCCGATCCGACCGCCGACGCCACCAGCCCGATGGCGCGCTGGCTGCGCGCCTTCGTGCCGGCTCCGACCTCGGTCGACGCGCGCGAGCGCTGGCGCGTCGTGCTCGGTGCGACGCTGGGCATCCTCGCCACCGCGGTGCTGGCGCGCGCGGTCGGCTCGCCCTTCGGCCATGTCTGGCCCTGGCTCGTGCCGCCGCTGGGCGCGAGCGCGGTGCTCGTCTTCGGCGTTCCCGGCAGCCCGCTCGCGCAGCCCTGGTCGGTGGTGGGCGGCAACACCGTCTCGGCGCTCGCCGGCATCGCCTGCTCGGCCTGGCTCGGCAACCCGATGCTGGCCGCGCCGGTCGCGGTGGGCGCGGCGATCGGGCTCATGTTCGCGCTGCGCTGCCTGCACCCGCCGGGTGGCGCCGCGGCACTGGTCGCGGCGCTCGGCGGCGTCACCGACCCGCGCTTCGCGCTCGACCCGGTGCTGCTGAACTCGGTGATGCTGGTGCTCGCCGGCATCGCCTACAACACCGCGACGCGGCGACCCTACCCGCACCCGCAGGCGCGTCCGGCCGCGACGCCGGGCGCGAACGCCGACCTGGACACCGTGATCGCGCGCTACAACCAGGTGCTCGACATCAGCCGCGACGACCTGCAGGCCTTGCTCGAGGACGCGCAGCTGCAGGGCTACCAGCGCCGGCTCGCCGATCTGCGCTGCGCCGAGATCATGTCGCCCCGGCCGGTGACGGTCACACCCGAGACGACGATCGCGCAGGCCTGGCGCCTGTTCCGCGAGCACCGCATCAAGGCGCTGCCGGTGGTCGGCGCGGGCGGCGCAGTGGTCGGCATCGTGACGCCGGCCGACTTCATGCGCGAGGCAGGGGACGCGCACGACGACAGCCACGACGAGCGCCGGCGCCGGATGCGCAGCTGGTCGCGCGCGGCGCCGGGCGTCCCGGTCGACACGGTGGCGCGCATCATGACGCGGCGCGTGCGCGTCACCAGCGTGGGCAGCCACCTGTCGGACCTGGTGCCGCTGTTCGCCAGCACCGGCCACCACCACCTGCCGGTGGTCGACGAGGCGCAGCGGCTGGTCGGCATCATCACCCAGTCCGACGTCGTCGCCGCGCTCGTGCGCTCGGCCAAGCCCGAGCGCGCCGAATCGCCGGCCTGACCGCAGCCTTCCAGGCCCGGGGCACCGCGGGACGCGGCGCCTCTTCGGCAGGCATTCGCCAGGACGCAGGTC
>MEGM01000127.1 GCA_001725505.1 Rubrivivax sp. SCN 70-15
GTCGGGCCGGCCTTGCGGCCGGCGCGTCCTTCGAGGCGCTGCGCGTAGCCACAGCGCCGCCCGGATCGAGAGTGGGTCGGCCTGCGGGCCGACTCGTCATCCGAGCTGGAGCCCCCTCGCGGCGGGGGCGCGGGGGAGCGGTGCAAAGGGCCGTTCGGCCCGAAGCGGCCAACGGCCGCTCCGGGCCGCGAGCCGACAAGAGGCCTCTCTCGACGATTGATCGAAAACTGCTATCAGGCCATCACCGCTTGCCAGCAGCCGTGCGCGTACCGCATGAAGCCGTCGTCGTCGGTGAAGCGCCACAGATGCAGCCAATCGTTGTCGAGCAGCTGGCGCACGACCGCGTGGCTGGCGATCACGTGCTCGATCGCCTCGGCGGGCGCGTCGATCACGACCGTCAGCCGCAGCGGCTCGTGGCGCCAGCGCTCGCCGTCGTGCAGCGACTGGCGCGCCAGGCCGATGCGCAAGTCGCCGCCATTGCCTTCGAAGACGCCGATGCGGCCGCCGACCACGTTGTGCAGCAGCTTGTTGCCGCTGCCCAGGCGCTGCGGGTCGCAGGTGGACGCGTGGTACTGCCAGTTGATCCAGTGCGTCACCAGCATCGGCGCGGTCATCAGCAGCTCCAGCACGCTGCCGTCGGCATCGTTCGCCGCGTCGTAGTCGTGCAAGAAGGCGCGGCCTTCGAGCACCGCGCCACGGCTGCGTGCACGCGGCGCGATCAGGAAGGCCGCGTTGCCGGCCAGCCCCCACTCGGGCCGCGTCTGCGCACCGTCGTTGGCGCGGCGGCGCAGCTGGTCGAGCAAGGCGGCATGCGGCAGCCTCGGGTCGAGCCCGAGCGTCACGGCGCGCTCGCGGCGAACCTGGTCGCCGGCCTGTGCGAGCACCGGCTGCAGCCGGGCCCAACGTGAGCGTGCCGGGGCGTCCAGCAGGTCGAGGTCGAAGCCCTCGATCTCGTCGGTCGTCGTGTTGTGCAGCGCGGCGACGAAGCTTGCGCCCGCAGGCACCGGCATGCCGCGTGCGCGCAGGCCCGCCTGCACTTCGGGCTCGTTCAGCAGCCGCGCCAGCACGCGGGCATTGACCTCGCCGGTCTGACCGCAGCAGGCGCCGCAATCGAGCGCAGCGGCCTGCGCGTTGTTCGCGCTCTGGCTGCCATGACCGACGAGCAGCACCAGCGGCGCGAGGCCGCGGTCCAGTCCCATGGCATGCAGCACGCGGGCGGCGAGGTCCACTTTCGCGGCGAGGTCCAGGCCGGCGAGCACCGGCCGGCACACGGGGCGGTAGCGCGGCGCCAGACCGGCGCCGTCCAACGAGCGGCGCGCAGCGCGCGACGGACGCAGCCACTGCCCGAGCTTGCCCAGGTAGCCGGCCCCGACCGCCTCGACGAACGAAAACGCCGCGTTCGGCCAGCGGCTGCCGGCGCCCCACCGGTCGACCCGCGCGAAGCTGCGCAGCCGCGCTTGGCGGGCGGGCGCCTGCTGCGCATCGCCTCGCGGGCCGAAGTCCGCCGAGGTTTCGGCCACGCGCTCGGTCACCTCCAGCGCCGGGGCGAGCAGACCGGGCAGCTGCGGGCGCCGCGCCGCGGTGGCCAGCGGCGTGTAGGCCACCGGCAGGCCGAAGAAGCCGGCGAAGCCGATCGTCTGCACCGCCGGCCACACCGATTCGATCGCCCGGCGCAGCGGCTCGCTGCGCACGTCGATGCAGAACGCGGCCTGCACCTCGACGGCCCGCTCCGAATCGTCCACCGCCGGCAGCGGCGCGACGGCCCGGAGCCGCTGCGCGAGCCCGCGCTGGTAGCCGATCTCGAACGCAAGCTGCCAGACCTCGTCGACGAGCAACGCATCCTCGGCCTGCTGCAGCAGCGACGGTGCGCGCTCCCACTCGACCTGCAGCGCGGCGAAGGCGCGTTGCGCCGCCCTGTCGTCGCGGCACTCGAGCAGGATCGCGCCCCAGGCGAGGCGGATCGCGAGCAGCTCGCGCAGGTGAACGTCGCTGCCACCCTGGAGGCGCGCCTCCCAGGCCAGGTAGGCGCACCACGAAGCCCAGCCGTTCACCGTGAGCAGCACGGCCTCCAGGTAGTCGGCCCAGGCCTCTTCGGGCAGGCCCAGGCGGCGCAGCACCCAGCGCTCGGCGTCCTCGCGCGTGGCGGGCAGCGCGGCGAGGCCGCGCTCGATGTCGGGCAGGCCCATCAGCACGCCGATGCCGTGGTCGTGCGTCAGCGTGTCGCGCCAGAAGGCGTACAGGCCGCCGGTGCGGTCGGGCTGCCAATCGGCCTGGTGCACGTCGAAGTAGGCGGCGCAGACCTGGCTCACCTGATGGGTGATGGCGTGCCGCCACGAGAGCCGTTCCCGGCCCTGCGGGTCGTCGTCGAGCACGTCGATCAGGAGCGGCAGCCTGGGCAGCGCAGGCGGCCCGGCGACTGCGGCGACCGCTCGCGCGGCGTCCAGGCCGGCTGCCCGCGCGGCCGGCAGTTGCGCCAGCGCTGCGGCAAGGTCGCTGGCGCCGATGCGGCCCGACTCCCAGGCCTGCCGCACGCGCTGGCGCGGCGCGAAGACGTGGATGTCGCCGAGCACCGCCATGCGCGCGGCCACGCTGCGCACGCTGCGCCCGATGCGTTCCCAATGCGGGTTGACGGCGATCGCGCGGTCCAGCGGCCAGGCCGGTGCGATGGCGCGGCAGGCCTGGGCGCAGGCGGCGTCGACACGGCGGTCGATATCGGCGTCTGCCGGCGGGGGCGAGCCGGCCGCTGGCGCGAGCGGCTGCGGGCTGTCGTTCGGCGAGGCGCGCGGTGTCATCAGGGCTTCCATCGGTGCTTCCTCGGTTCGGTTCATTCGGGTGCTGCCGGAGTCCAGCGCGCTGGCCACAGGCGCAGCGCGGCACGCGTGGCGTACTCGTCGACGTAGAAGCCGGCGTAGCTCCAGCGGCGCCACCTGCCCAGCGCCTGCGGGCGGGCCTGCAGCAGTGCGAGGCAGAGGTAGAGCGCAGCCATGCCGGCCAGCGCCACGTGGCCGGCCGCAGCGTAGGGCGCGTCGCGCACGCCCAAGGGCAGTGCGTGGCCGACCAGCGCGGCCAGCAAGAGTGCCGCCACCATGGCGGCACCGGCCAGGACACTCGGCACGGCGCCGGGTGCGTCGGGATGCGGCTGCGAGGGCAGCCAGAGCAGCGGCGCCCAGGCCAGCGCCAGCACACCGCTCCACCACCAGGGCCACGCGGCCATCGGCACGCTCGCCACGAGCAGCGCGACCAGTGCCGCGATCAGCCCCGTGGTGAGGACCGGCGCGACGACCACGCTCACGACCGACGGCGCCACGGTGCCGCGCATCGTGCGCAGACGCGTCTCGGCCACGGTGGCAGAGGCCGCGAGGAAGGCGTTTGCCTTGTAGAGCGAGTGGCCGATCAGGTGCAGCAGTGCGAGCGTGTAGAGGCCCAGGCCGCACTCCATCACCATGAAGCCCATCTGCGCGACGGTCGACCAGGCCAGCCGCACCTTGATGCTGATGCGCGTCAGCATCACCAGGCCGGCGAGCAGTGCCGTGGCCAGCCCGATGCCCACGAGCAACCAGCGCGCCACCGGCGCAGCCTCGAGCAAGGGAGCAAAGCGGATGAGCACGAAGCCGCCGAGGTTGATCACCCCGGCATGCAGCAGCGCCGAAACCGGCGTGGGCGCCTCCATCACCTGGATCAGCCAGCCGTGCACGGGCAGCAGTGCGGTGCGCAGCACGACCGCGAGGGCGAGGAAGGCCGTGCTCGCCTGCAGCGTGACCGAGGGCTCACCCGCCTCCAGGTGGCGCCAGAGCGCGGGCAGCGAACCCGAACCCACCTCGCTCCAGGCGAGCGCGGCCGCGGCGATCAGCAGCACGTCGGCCAGGCGGTCGGCCAGGCGCTTCTTGTGCGCTGCCAGCAGCGCGAAGGGGCGATCGGCGTAGAAGCACAGCAGGTGCTGCAAGGCCTGGCCGACGGCCGCCCAGGCGGCGATCAGCACCAGCCAGTGGTCGGCCAGCAGCAGAAGGTGCACGCTGGCCAGCACGCCGGCCAGCGCAGCCACGTAGCGCGGCTGGTCCGGCTCACCTTGCAGGTAGCGCGACGAAAAGACCGCGATCACCGTGCCGAGCAACTGCACCAGCACCGCGACCCAGGCGCCTGCGAGCGTGGTGCCGAGCCCCGGCAGCACAGTGCCTGGTGCGCCCGGCCCGGCAGCGATTTGCAGGCCAAGGCTCGCGACCGTGCTCGCCAGCGCGACCATCGCCAGCGCGCGAAAGCGCCCCCAGGCGGGCGGCACCGCTGCGCCGCGCCGATGGGGCATGGCGGCGAGCATCAACGCAGCGGGCAGCAGGGTGCAGGTCGGCAGCAGAAAGCTCGTAGGGGTCATCGGTGGCGCTCCATGTCGCGGTCAGGTGCATGGTGCAATCCAGATCTGGTTCTGTAAAATTCATTGATATGAACTAATCAATCTATTAAACAAAACGATGCAGATCGAGCAGCTGAACTTCCACCACCTCTTCTATTTCTGGCGCGTCGCCAAGACAGGGCACCTCACGCAGGTGGCGACCGAGCTGCACGTGTCACAGTCGGCGCTGTCGAGCCAGATCCGACAGCTCGAAGACCGTCTCGGCGAGGCGCTGTTCGAGCGCACCGGCCGCCGCCTCGTGCTGACCGAAACCGGACAGCTCGCGCTGTCCTATGCCGAAGACATCTTCGGTCTGGGCCAGGAGCTGCTCGGCCGGCTGGAGGGCCGCGGCGAGGGCATGGTGCGGCTGCGTGTCGGGAGCGTCGCGACGCTCTCGCGCAACTACCAGGAGAACTGGATCCGGCCTCTCCTGGGGGACCCGGCGGTGACGCTCACGCTGGAGTCCGGCATGCTCGACGACCTGCTGCGCCGCCTGCTGCAGCACCAGCTCGACGTGGTGCTGGCCAACGACGCGGTGCCGGCCGAACCCGAACGGCCGCTGCATTGCCGCTTCCTGGGCAGCCAGGCCATCTCGCTTGTCGGCCCGGCGACGGCGTGGCGCGGGCGCACGCTGCGCATCCCCGAGGATCTCAGCGGACTGGAGCTGGCCTTGCCCGGCCCGCGCCACGCGCTGCGCGGACAGTTCGACGCCCTGTGTGTGGCCGCTGGCGTGACCCCGAGGCTGCGGGCCGAGGTGGACGACATGGCCATGCTTCGCCTCGTGGCGCGCGACAGCGGCTGGCTCACGGTGCTGCCCGAGGTGGTGGTGCAGGACGAGCTCCGAACCGGCGTGCTCGTGACGGTCGGGCGAACGACCCGACTGCAGGAGAACTTCTACGCCATCACCACGCTGCACCGGCACCGCATGGAGCGGCTGGAGCAGCTGTTTGCAGATGCAGCCGCGCCGCCGGATGTGGCCCAGAGCCCATGAAGGTGTGAATCACGCGGGTGCGATTCATGTGTCCGCAGGCTCAGGCGGCGCGGATTGCCGGCGCGCCGGCGCGCGCCAGCAGCCGCTGGTCGAGCACTGCGAGCGCGCGCGGGTGCAGCTCGCGCAGTGCGCTGCGGTGGCCGACGCTGAAGACGGCCGAATCCGGCAGCTGCTCGAACAGGGTCTCGTAGAGCGCGCGCTGCGCCGCGTCGTCGAGTGCCGAGGTCGCCTCGTCGAGGAAGATCCACGCCGGCCGGTGCACGAACAATCGCGCGAACTGGAGCCGTTGCTGCTCGCCCGGCGAGAGCCGGCGCGACCAGGGTTCGACGCGGTCGAGCTCGGCCACCAGCGCCTCGAGCCCGGCCAGCCGCAGCGCGCGGGCGAGTTCGGCGGCGTCGAACGAACCCGCCGGCTCGGGGTAGGCGATCGCCGCGGCGAGGCTGCCCGAGGGCAGGTAGGGCCGCTGCGGGACGAAGACGGTCTGGTCGGCGGCCGGCATCGCTAGCCGGCCGCGCGGCGCCGGCCACAGCCCGGCGAGCACGCGCAGCAGCGAGCTCTTGCCGCTGCCCGACGGCCCTTCGACGAGCAGCCGCTCGCCCGGCGCGAGCGCGAGCGCGTCGACCTCGAACAGCGCCCGGCCCTGCGGCGTGCAGACCACCAGGCCCTGGGTCGCGAGCGCCGGCGCGGTCTCGGCCTCGACTGCGCCGCCGCGGTCGGCGTGCTGCCGGGCGACGGCCTCGAAATGGGCCAGCCGCATCACGGTCGCGCGCCAGTCCGCGAGGCTGGCATAGGCGTCGACGAACCAGCTCAGCGCGCCCTGCACCTGGCCGAAGGCCTGCGCGATCTGCATCAGCCCGCCGAGCTCGATCGCCTTCGAGAAGTAGCGCGGCGCGGCGGCGAGCAGCGGGAACAGCACCGCGAGCTGCGAATAGCCGACGCTGAACCAGGTCAGCCGTTTGGTCGCGGTGATCAGCCGGTGCCAGTTGTCGCGCACCGCGCCGAAGCGCTCGCCGAGGCGGCGCTGCTCGGCACCCTCGCCGCGTGCGAGCGCGATCGCCTCCGAGTGGTCGCGCACCTGAACCAGCTCGTAGCGGAAATCGGCCTCGGTGCGCTGCTGCTGCGCGTTCAGCCCGATCAGCGGGCGGCCGATGCGCTGCGTCAGCAGGCTGCCCGCGCCGGCGTAGACGAGCGCGACCCAGACCATGTAGCCCGGCACCACCCAGCCTTTCGGCCAGGGCAGCGCGAGCGAGCCCGACAGCACCCACAGGATGCCGACGAACGAGACCAGCGTGACGCTCGCGTTCAGCAGCCCGAGCGCGAGCGACAGCGTCGACGCGACGAAGCCGTTGACGTCGTCGGCGATGCGCTGGTCGGGGTTGTCGATGCGCGGGTCGGCGCTGCCCGCCTGCGCCAGCGCGAGCCGGGTCGCGGCGCCGGGCTGGAGCCAGGTCGCGGCGATGCGCTGCGTCATCGCGCTGCGCCAGTGCATCTGCAGCTTCTGCTGCAGGTACTGGCGGTAGACCGCGGCGACGATGTAGGCGAACGCGATCTCGGCAAAACGCAGCGTTCCCTGCCAGAAGGCCGGCAGGTCGCGCTGCTGCAAGGCGTTGTAGAAGGCGTTGTTCCAGCTGTTGAACTGCACGTTCAGCCACACCGATGCCAGCGTCAGCGCGACCACCGCGGCCAGCAGCGCGCCGCCCTTGCGCCGGATTTCCAGCGCCCAGAACGGCCGCGTCAGCCGCCAGGCATCGCGCAGCGCCTCGGACCAGGGGATCGTGCGCCCCGAGGCCAGCTCGGCCGACGTCGCGGATTCGGTCATGTCAACAGCTCCATCGCAGTTCGCGCCGCCGAGGTCGCAGGAGTCCGGGGCACCCAGCGGACGCCGTGGCCGGGCTTCGCCCGGTCACTGGCGTCGCCCCCTCGGGGGGAGCGCCGCAGGCGCTTCGGGGGGAGCTCATCTACCCGATCCGCACGCGCTGCCCGGCCTGCAGCGCGTAGGGCGGGATCTCGAGGTTCAGCGGCGCCGGTACGTTCTTCACGACGCGGCCGGCGAGGTCGTAGCGCGAGCCGTGGCAGGGGCAGAAGAAGCCGTCCTCGCCGCTCATCTGCGCCTCGAAGCCGGGGTCGCCGACCTTGAGCACCGGCGTGCAGCCGAGATGGGTGCAGACGCCGACCGCGACGAACAGTTCGGGCAGCAGCGAGCGGGTCGGGTTGCGGCAGGCGGCGGGCTGCTCCGAGCGCCTGGAGTCGGGGTCGGCCAGCTGCGGGATGCCCCTGTCCAGCTCGGCCACCATCGCCGGCGTGCGCCGCATCAACCAGACCGGCTTGCCGCGCCAGGCGACGGTGCGCAACTGGCCCGGACGCAGCTCGCCCCAGGCGACGTCGACCGGCCCGCCCGCGGCGCGCGCCTGCGCCGAGGGCTCGAAGCTGTCGACGAAGGGGTAGGCGGTCGCGATCAGCCCGGCGCCGCCCACCGCGCCCGCGACGTAGGTCAGCACGCGGCGCCGTTCGGCGTCGGCCGGCGTGGTCGGCGCCGCCGACGGGAAGGCGCCTGGGGCGGTTCCATGGGTTGTCGAGGTCATCGTCAGGCCTCGTCCTTCGGCCAGTGCAGGTAGAGGTTCAGCGGCTCGCCCTTCTTCAGCGTCACGCTGTCGACGCGCGGCACGCCGTGGTAGGCGGCGACGATCTTGTACTGGCCGGGTGCGAGCGCGACGTCGGTCAGCGGCCCGGCGCCGGAGAGCGTGAACACCGGCTTGCCGGCCTCGTTCTCGATGCGCAGCTTCAGGCCGGTCACGTAGTCGTTGTGCCTGCCTTCCGAAAACGCCAGGCGCAGGTTGTAGGGCGTGGCCTGACGGTTCATCGCCGCGACTTCGCTGCTGCCGAAGCCGCCGCTCTGCCACGCGTGGCCGTCGCGCGTGCCGTGCAGGATGTCGATGCCGGCGGGCGAGTTCATCGCCCAGGCGCTGCCGCCGAGGCCGGCCAGGCCGGCGAACAGGGCGCCGGCGACGAGGGTGCGGGTGGTCTTCATGATCGATTTCTCCTTTCGGGCTTGCGGCCTTCGCTCGGGCCGTGGCTGGATGCTGCGACGCCGAAGTGAGCGGCTCGTTGCGGCGCGCCGCCCCTGGCGTGACAGCTGAAACCTGGCCGTCAGTGCGCGGGCGCCAGGCGCAGGTAGAGGTCGAACGAGCGGCCGCTCTCGAGCGTGACCGTGTAGCCGCGGCGCAGCTCTCCCAGGCGGGCGGTGATGTGGTAGGTGCCGGGCGGCAGGATCACGTCGATCGCGGGCCAGGCGTCCTCGACGGCGAGCATCGACTGGCCGCGCAGGTCGTCGATGCGCAGCGCCAGCGGCGCGCGCTCGTCGTGGCGTGCACCGCCGGCGTAGAGCGAGCGCAGCCGCTGCAGCGGCGATTCGCCGCGCGGTTCGCGCACGCCGGGCTGGGCGTCGGCATGGATCAGCAGGTGCGCCGCGGGCGCGGCCGCGTTGCGGGTCAGGGTGCGGGTGTCCAAGGCGGGCTCCTTCGGGTGGGCTGGTGGTGCGGCGCTCAGGCCAGCGGGGGCTCGGAACGGGCGCCGGCGCGCCGGCGGCTGCGCTGCACGAGCAGCGTCACGAGCAGCGCCGCGGCGGCCGAGCCGGCGAGTACCTGGGCCAGGCCGTCGACGGCCTCGACGCTGACCTGCTGCGCGTGCTCGGCGAGTGCCATCACGTCGCTCGCGCGCACGCTGGGCAGGTCTTCGAGCCGGACGTGGAAGTCGGGCCAGCCGCCGCGCAGCCGGATGCCGGCGAACACGCCGCCGGCCACCGCCACCAGCGACAGCAGTCCGAGCGGGCGCACCAGCTGTTCGACGAGGCGGCTGCGCTCGCTCGCCGGCGCGGCCTCGTAGACCTCGCCGAGCAGCGCCGGGATCGCGGCGTCGTCGGGCAGCGTCGGTGCCGGGCCGGGGGTGTCGGGCGCGGTGTCGTTCATGGGGGAGGCCTCCTGCAGCGGGAGCGGGCCGGGTTCGGCACGCTGGCTCGCGATCGTCCCGGCCGGCCGCTGCGCGCGCATTTCGCGCCGCGCCGCGGCGTGTTGCATTTGTCATCGAAGCCGCCGCGCAGCGGCGGCGAGCTCAGCGGCGCAGCAGCTCGGCGAGCGCACGCGCCAGCTCGGCGCGTTGCAGCGGCTTGGCGAGCACGCGGTCGACGCCGGCGGCCGCTGCGCGCGCGCTGCGCGCGCCGCGAGCTGGGCGCCGCCCCAGCCGCTGACCAGCATCACCGGCAGCTGCGGCACGATCTCGCGCGCGGCGCGGGCGAGCGCGGTGCCGGCCAGGCCGGGCATGACTTCGTCGGTGACGAGCGCGTCGAAGCGCTGCGGCGCGTCGCGCAGTGCCTGCAGCGCCGCGGCCGGGTCGCTGTAGCCGACCGGCTCGTACCCCAGGCCGGCGAGCAGCTCCTCGGTCAGCGCGACCAGCGGCGGCTCGTCGTCGACGACCATCACGGTCTGGCCGGCGCCGTCGGGCGCCGCGGGTGCGGGAGGCGGTGCGCTGTCCAGCGCGTCCGTCGATTCGGGCAGGTAGAGCGTGAAGCGCGCGCCGGCCCCGGGGCTGCTCTGGACGTCGATCGCGCCGTCGAACTCGGCGACCACGCCGTGCACCACGGCCAGCCCCAGGCCGGTGCCGCCGCTTGCCGCGCGCGTGCTGAAGAAGGGTTCGAACAGGTGCTCCATCACCTCGGGCGTGATGCCCCCGCCCTGGTCGCCGACGCCGAGCGCGAGCCAGTCGCCCGCCGGCAGCACCGCGTGCGAGAGCACGCGCGCGGCCGGTTCGTGGCGGCGCTCGAGCTCGACCACCAGCCGGCCACCGCCGGCCATCGCCTGGAGCGCGTTCGTGCACAGGTTCATCACCGCCTCGAAGGCCTGCGTCGGGTCGCCGCGCACGCGCGCGCCGTCGGCGTCGAGCCGGGTCTCGACGACGATCCCCGGGCGCAGCGTTCCGGCGAGCAGCGCCAGCACCTCCTCGACCACCGGCTGCAGCGCGAACACGGTCGAGCGCCGCGCGCCGCCGCGGCTGAACGCGAGGATGCGTTCGACCAAGCTCTTGCCGCGCAGCGCCGCCTGCAGCACCTGGTCGAGCCGGCGCGCCTGCTCGCTGCCGGCGGCGGCGCTTTCGCGCGCCATCTCGGCGTAGCCCAGCACCGCGGCGAGCACGTTGTTGAAGTCGTGCGCGACTCCGCCGGCGAGCGTGCCCAGCGACTCGAGGCGGCGGCTGCGCGTGCGCTGCGCCTGCAGCGCCTGCTGCGCCTCGCCGCGTCGGCGGTCGGCGCGCTGGACCCGCTGCAGCGCGAGCGCGACGACCGCGAGCAGCAGCGTCACGCCGAGCGCGGCGCCGCGCGCGACCTCGCGCCAGGTCGCGAGCACGGCCGACAGCT
>MEGM01000128.1 GCA_001725505.1 Rubrivivax sp. SCN 70-15
GGGCCAGCAGCCGCGCCATCACCGTGCCGACCGGAACCGTCTGCCCGACCTCGGTGAGCAGCTGCTGCACCGTGCCGTCGACCCAGACCTCGACCTCGATCGCGGCCTTGCTCGTGTCGACCACCGCGACCACGTCGCCCTTCTTCACCGCCTGGCCGGGCGCGACGCGCCATTCGACCAGCGTGCCCTGGTCCATGTCGGCGCCCAGCGACGGCAGCTTGAAGTCGATCATCGTCCGAGCAGGCGCTTCGCCGCCGCGACGATCTTGTCCACCTGCGGCAGCGCGGCGTCCTCGAGGTGCTTCGCGTAGGGAATCGGCACTTCCTCGCTGCAGACGCGCGCCGGTGGCGCGTCGAGCTCGTAGAAGACCTGCTCGACGATGCGCGTGATCACCTCGGCCGCGAGGCTGCCGCCGCGCCAGCCTTCGTCGACGACGAGCGCACGCCGGGTCTTGCGCACCGTCGCCGCGATCGCGCCGGTGTCGAGCGGACGCAACACGCGCAGGTCCAGCACCTCGGCCGAGACGCCGTCGGCGGCCAGCGCCTCGGCCGCGGCCAGCGCCTTGGGCAGGCAGCCTCCGTAGGTGATGATCGACAGGTCGCGGCCCTCGCGGCGCAACGCGGCGTGTTCGATGTCGGCATCGGACGGCTGCGTCAGCTCGTCCTCGACGTTGTAGAGCTGCGCATGCTCGAAGATCAGCACCGGGTCGGGGTCCTGCAGCGCCGGCCAGAGCATGCCGCGCGCGTCCTCGACCGTCGCCGGCGCGAGCACGCGCAGCCCGGGGACGTGCGCGTACCAGTTCTCCAGGCTGTGCGAATGCTGGGCCGCGAGCTGGCGCCCGGCGCCGGTGGCCATGCGGATCACGACCGGCACGCCGAACTGGCCGCCGGACATGTGGCGGTAGGCGGCTGCGGTGTTGACGATCGCGTCCAGCGCGAGCAGGCTGAAGTTGACGGTCATGATCTCGACGATCGGCCGCGCGCCGCCGATCGCCGCGCCGATGCCGGCACCGACGAAACCCAGCTCGGACAGCGGCGTGTCGCGGATGCGCGCCTCGCCGAACTCGGCGAGCAGCCCCTTGCTCACCGCGTAGCTGCCGCCGTAGCGACCGACGTCCTCGCCCATCAGGAACACGCGCGGGTCGCGCTGCAGCGCCTCGCGGTGCGCCTCGCGCAGCGCTTCGCGGTAGCTCGTGCGGGCCATCGGCGTCAGCCCTTGACCGGCCGGCTGCCGGGGACGTGCGCCGCGGCCAGGAACTCGTCGACGAAGGCCTCGACGTCGTTCCAGTTCGTGTATTCGTGGTCGTGTTCGGTGTCGGTGCTGCCGCCGCGCTGCTGGGCGATCATGCGCATGATCAGGCGCTTGAAGTAGTCGTACTGGGTGTACTTCAGCGCGCCGGCGACGCAGCGGACCTCCAGCGGCTTGAGCCCGCTCTCGTCGAGGAATTCGTTCGCCAGTCGCCGCGCCTCCAGGCGGCTGTCCATGTCGTCCATCGCCGCGGCCAGGCTCACCGAGAACAGCGCCACCGGCAACGACGCCAGCCAGTCGCGGTTGCTCTTGACGAAGTGCACCAGCGCGCTCTGGTGCTTGTGCTGGTGAACCGAGCCGCCGATGAAGGCGGCCTGGTAGGCGCTGCCGATGCCCTGCGCAGCGGGCGTGGCCAGATCGACGAGGTCGACCCGGTGGCCGCGGATGCGCAGCCGCTCGGCGATGAACTCGGCCACCTTGCGCGTCTGGCCTTCGGTGGTCGCGTAGGCGACGAGGATCGGTTGCATGGTGCGGGTTCCTTTCAGGCGGGCGCGAGCACGTCGCGGGTCAGCTGCGCGACGGGCTCCCAGGTGCCGGCTTCGGCGAACCGGACCGCGGCCTCGACCTCCTCGACCGCCTCGCGGTCGAGGGCCTCGAAGTCGGCCTCGGTCATCATCCCGGCTGCCTTCAGCCGGTCGGTGAAGCCGTGGATCGGGCCGTGCGCCTTCCAGCGATCGACCTCTTCCTTGTCGCGGTACAGCTCGGCGTCGAACATCGAATGGGCGCGGAAGCGGTAGGTGTGCAGCTCGAGGAAGAACGGCGCCCCTTCGCTGCGCACCTTGTCGACGGCCTGGCGCGCCGCGTCGTGCACCGCGAGCACGTTCATGCCGTTGACGTGGGCGTGGGCGACGCCGCAGGCCGCGGCCTTGGCGGTGAGGTCGATGCTCGCCTGCGAACGCGCCAGCGCGGTGCCCATCGCGTAGAGGTTGTTCTCGCAGACGAACAGCACCGGCAGCCGCCACAGCGCGGCCAGGTTCAGCGACTCGTGGAAGGCGCCTTCGGCGACCGCGCCCTCGCCGAAGAAGCAGGCTGTGACGCAGCCGTCGCGAGCGAGCTGCCGGTCGGCCAGCGCCAGCCCGGTGGCCAGCGGCAGGCCGCCGCCGACGATCGCGTTGCCGCCGAAGAAGCGCGTCGCACGGTCGAACAGGTGCATCGAGCCGCCATGGCCGCGCGAGCAGCCTTCCTGCTTGCCGTACATCTCGGCCATGATCGAGTTCATCGCCACGCCGCGCAGCAGCGCGTGGCCGTGCTCGCGGTAGGTCGCGACCACGTTGTCCTGCGGCTGCAGGTTCGGCATCACGCCGGCGGCGACCGCCTCCTCGCCGATCGCCAGGTGCAGGAAGCCGCGGATCTTCTGCTCGCCGTAGAGCTGCGCGCAGCGCTCCTCGAGGCGGCGGATGCGCAGCATGTCGCGCACCCGGGCGAGGCAGAAGTCGCGCGCGTAATCGCGCACCTCGGTCGTGAAGACGAGCGCCTCGGGAATCATGACGACCCCTCTGCCGGCTTCATGCGCCGCCCTCCAGCGTCGACGTGTCGCCTTCGGGCAGGCCGAGTTCGCGCGCCTTGAGCAGCCGGCGCATGATCTTGCCGCTGCGCGTGCGCGGCAGCACGGCGAGGAAGGCGATCTCCTTGGGCGCGACCGCGGCGCCGAGGCGCTTGCGCGCATGGCCGAGCAGTTCGAGGCGCAAGGCTTCCGAGGGCTCGACACCCTTCTTCAGCGAGACGAAGGCCTTGACGACCTCGCCGACCACCGGGTCGGGCTTGCCGATCACGCCCGCCTCGGCCACCGCCGGGTGCTCAATCAGCGCGCTCTCGACCTCGAACGGCCCGATCAGGTGGCCGGCCGACTTGATGACGTCGTCGGCGCGGCCGACGAACCAGTAGTAGCCGTCGGCGTCGCGCCGGGCCAGGTCGCCGCTCAGGTACAGGTCGCCGGCGAAGCACTTGCGGTAGCGCTCGTCCTGGCCCAGGTAACCGCGGAACATCGCCGGCCAGCCGGCGCGCAGCGCGAGCTCGCCCTCGGTGTCGGGCGCGTCGACGACCTCGACGCCGCCGCCTTCGACGCGGCGCACGATCTGCGCCTCGACGCCCGGCAGCGGCAGCCCCATCGAGCCGGGCTTGATGTCCAGCGCCGGCGTGTTGGCGATCATGATGCCGCCGGTCTCGGTCTGCCACCAGTTGTCGTGGATCGGCCGGCCCAGCACCTCCTGGCCCCACCAGACGGCTTCGGGGTTGAGCGGCTCGCCGACGCTGGCGACGAAGCGCAGCGCCGGGTGCCGGTATGCCCGGGCGAGCTCGGGCCCGGCCTTCATCAGCATCCGGATCGCGGTCGGCGCGGTGTACCAGACGCTGACGCGCTGGTCCTGCAGGATCCGGTACCAGCGTTCGGCGTCGAACTCGGCCTCGTCGACGATGCTCGTCACGCCGTGCAGCAGCGGCGCGACGATGCCGTACGAGGTGCCCGTCACCCAGCCCGGATCGGCGGTGCACCAGAAGACGTCGTCGTCGTGCAGGTCGAGCGCGTGGCGCCCGGTCGCGTAATGCGTCAGCACGGCTTCGTGGACATGGATCGCGCCCTTGGGCGTGCCGGTCGTGCCGCTGGTGAAGTGCAGCAGCGCGATGTCGTCGGGGCCGGTCGCGACCGTCGGCGCGACATCGCCCGCCTCGCGCATCAGCGTCGCGTAGTCCCGGGTGCCCGGCACGGCGGTCGCGGCGCCGCGCTCGCCGACCAGGACCACCTGCTCCAGCGGCGGCAGCCCGGCGCGCAGCGCCTCCACCTTGCGCCGGTACAAGGTCTCGGTCGTCACGAGCAGCCGCGCCTGGCCGATGCGCATGCGCGTCGCGATCGGCTCCGGGCCGAAGGCCGAGAACAGCGGCGTAACCACGCAGCCGGCCTTCAGGCTGCCGAGGACGGCGACGTACAGCGCCGGGATCCGGCCGGCGAGCACGAACACACGGTCGCCGCGGCCCAGGCCGAGCGCGCCCAGCGCGTTCGCGAAGCGGTCGGTCTGGCGCTTCAGCTCGGCGTAGTCGAGCTCGGTCACCGCGCCGTCGCCGGCGAGGAAGCGCAGCGCCGTGCGCCGTGCACGCGGGCCGCTCGCGTGGCGGTCGACGGCGAGCCGGGCGATGTTCATCCTGCCGGCGTCGGCGCCACAGAGCTCGTCGCGCACCTGCTGCCAGGAGAAGCCCGCGCGCAGCGCCGCCCAGCCGGCGAGCGCGTCCCGGGTCGGGTCGACGGACTTTCGGATGATGGCTTCACGCATCGCCATGGCCTCGCGGCAAGCGCCGGTCTGTGTCGATGCTGCGGAGGATGCCGGCGTCGGCCGTTGAGCCAGCGCAATCGGTCACGCGGGTCGGGGCCTACGCTGGGCGGAACGACGTGCGACCCATCGCGGAGTTCAACCATGTCCAGCCCCAACGCCCACCATGCGCCGTCGCCGGCCCAACGGCGCCGCACCGCGCCGCGCGGCGCCAAGGCCGCCCTGCCCCCGCCGCCGCCCCAGGAACTGCTCGAGGGGCCGACGCGCGAGGTGCTCGTCCGCCGGCGCGCCTACGAGCTCTACGAGCGCAACGGCCGCGTCGACGGCCGCGCGCTCGACGACTGGCTCAGCGCCGAGGCGGAGGTCGAGCAGCAGGTGCTCGAAGGCTCCGCGCCGCTGGAATCGAGGGCCGAGCGCGGCTAGATTCCGCGCCTCCTGCGGCCGCGAAGGCAGCGGGTGATCGAACGAAGGCCGGCTTGTGCCAGGTCAAGGAGGGATATTGCTGCTTACATATCATCAGATCTGAGGTTGGATGAAGGTGTAGAACACGCTCATGGCCTCGCAAGGAGGACTGGATGGGCGTTTCGGGCTTTCCCGGCGAGGTGACCGGTTTCGCGGCCGCAGCGGCAGGGCAGGCCGGTGGAACGGTGGCGCCACGGCGGCCGGAGGGCTTCTTCGGCCTTCTGGACCGGGGCGTGGGCCGGCTGTTCCATGCCGCGCTCGAAGCGATGGTGATGGTCGACGATCGGCAGCGCATCGTCGCGCTGAACCAGGCCGCGGAGAAGATGCTGCGCTATCCACCGGCGCAGCTGCTGGGCGAGCCCCTCGCGCGGGTCGTGCCGCTGGCACACCGGGAGGCGCACGAGTCCCACGTGGCCGAGTTCCTGTCGTCCGAGCAGCTGCAGCAACGCCTGGCGCACCGGCGCGAGATCGTGGCCTTGCGTGCCGACGGCACCCAGATCCCGATCGAGATCAGCCTGTCGCGCGTGGACCTGATGGTCGGCACCCGGGTGCGGCCCTACTACACCGCGCTGATGCTGGATCTCAGCGAAGAAAGCCAGATGCGGGCCGAACTCGAGCGGTCGGAACGACGCGTGCGCTCCGTCTTCGAGCGCGCGCCGGTGCCGATCTGGATCGCCGAGGATCACCGCATCGTGTTCGCGAACCGCGCTGCGGAGCGCCTGTTCGGCGCCGACGAGCCGCTGGTCGGCGAATCGGTCTACCGGCTGCTGCACGACGAATCGCACGCGGCCGTGCGCCTGCAGGTGGCGCGCGCGATCGCCGGTGATTCCGAGCTGGTCGCGGTGCAGGGCCGCATCGTGCGGCCCGACGGCGCGCTGCGCGACGTCGAGATCACCGTCTCCGCCCTGCCCGACCATGGCGATTCGATGGTGCAGATGGTCGTCGCCGACGTCACGCTGCGCCGGCGCGAGACGAGCGAGCTCGAGCAGTCGCGCGAGTCGTTGCGCCAGCTCTCGACCAAGCTGGTCGAGGCGCGCGAGGAAGAGCGCCGGCGCATCGCGCGCGAGCTGCACGACGAGCTCGGCCAGCGCCTGACGGCGCTGAAGATGGAGCTGTCAGGCCTGGCCGTCGCACCGGGTTCGACCGAGCCGCGGCAGCGCGTCGAAGAGATGCTGACGATGCTCGACGAAACGCTCGCCTCGGTGCGCCGGATCTCGGCCGACCTGCGGCCGCTGATGCTCGACGACCTCGGCCTGAACGCCGCGATCGAATGGCTGGCGCGCGACACGGGGCGGCGCATGGGCGTCGAGGTCACGCTGCAGCTCGACGAGCCCGAACCCGAGATCGACGACCGCCTCGCGACGGCGATCTTCCGCATGGTCCAGGAAGCACTGACCAACGTGGCCCGCCATGCGCGCGCGACCGACGTCCAGATCGCACTGCGGCGCAGCGGCGGCGAACTGGTGCTCACCGTCGAGGACAACGGCATCGGCTATCCGGAGCGCTCGATGCAGCGCAGCGGCTCGTTCGGCCTGCTCGGGTTGCGCGAGCGGGCGGGCATGTTCGGCGGCCGGCTCGAGCTCGGCAACCCGCCGGGCGGCGGCGCGAGGCTGACGATCCGGCTGCCGTACGACGCGCCGCCGGATGCCGGGCCCGCCGACGCGCCTGCCGGAGCAAGAGCGTGAGCGCGACGACCGGCGGTCTGCGCATCCTGATCGTCGACGACCATGCGGTCGTGCGCGAGGGGCTGATGCGCATCCTCGGCGGTACCGGCGAGGGCTGGGTCGTCAGCGAGGCGAGCAGCGGCTTCCAGGCCATCGAGCGGCTGCGGCGCGAGCCGGTCGACCTGGTCATCGTCGACCTGTCGATGCCCGGCATGAGCGGGCTCGAGCTGATCCGCCGCATTCGCGACGAGTTCGGGCGCGTCGCGGTGCTCGTGCTCAGCATGCATGCCGAGGAACAGTACGCGATGCGCGCGTTCAAGGCCGGCGCGAACGGCTACGTCACCAAGGACGGCGCGTCCGCGGAGCTGGTCGGCGCGGTGCGCAAGGTCGCCGGCGGCGGCGCCTACGTCAGCGGCGACCTCGCCGCGCGCGTGGTGCTGCAGCTCAACGGCTCGATCGGCACGGCGCGCCATGCGCAGCTCTCGGACCGCGAGCTCGAGGTTCTGCGCCGGCTCGTCGCCGGCGAGCGGCCGACGGCGATCGCCGAGTCGCTGCATCTGTCGGTGAAGACCGTGAGCACGCACAAGAGCCGCATCCAGGAAAAGCTGCAGCTGCCGACGCTGGCCGACCTGGTGCGCTACGGGCTCGAGCACGACCTGCAAGGCGACCGCGCCGCCACGCCGAGGAATCGCGCCGCCTGAGCGGCCCGCTCCCGGCGGCGCGCGGCGATCAGCGCGAAGCCGGCGGCTTGGCGGCGTCGAGCGCGGCGATCACCTCGTCGTCGCTGACCTGGTGGAAGTCGACGTAGTGCGCACCGATGGCGTGGAACGGGAACGGCTGCTCGAGGCAGACGATCTCGTCGACCTCGGCGCCGAGAACCGCGAGCGTGTCGGCCGGCGCCACCGGCACCGCGAGCACGAGGCGGCGCGGGTGCCTCAGGCGCAAGGCCTTCAGCGCGGCGCGCATCGTCGTGCCGGTCGCGATGCCGTCGTCGACGACGATCACCGTCGCGCCAGCCACGTCGACCGGCCTGCGCCCGCTCAGGTAAGCCTGGCGCCGACGCTCGATCTCGCGCAGCGCCGGCGCGACCTGCGATTCGATGTAGCCCGGGCTGACGCCGGTGAGCGCGCAGGTCGATTCGTCGACCACCGTCTGCGGCGGCGTGCCGTCGACGACGGCGGCCACCGCGAGCTCGGCCTGCCAGGGCGCGCCGATCTTGCGCACCAAGAGCAGGTCCAGCGGCGCGCCGAGGGTGCGCGCGACCTCGGCACCGATCGGCACGCCGCCGCGCGGCAGCGCGAGCACGACGACCGGCCCGTCGTAGCGCGCGGCGGCCAGACGCTGCGCGAGCAGGCGCCCGGCCTGCGCGCGATCGGCGAAGGCGCGGCTCATGGCGCCGACCTCGCGCACCGCGCCTCGACGCGGTGCGCGGCGCCGCCCGGTCCGCGCCGGCGCTGGAGCCCGAGGGCTTCCGATCGGACGTATCTCACGACGCCACCTCCACGCGGCCGATCTTGGGCTCGCGCCGGGCGTCCTCATTGAGCCGCCTCAACGGCGGCGCGGCGCTACGGCGAGTAGCCGTCGGTCAAGGTGGCGATGAAGGCGACGATGTCGTGCCGGTCGCGTTCGCTCAGGGGCGCCGGGTCGCCGGGCTTGCGGTCGAACGGCGGATCGCTCGTGTCGACGTTGGCGCGGGCTGCCGGCGGCAGGTCGTCGAACTTCCGGACCCGGCCGTCGGCGCCGGTCGGGTAGACCCGGGCCGGCTCGACGTCGCGCAGGCTGTAGAAGTCCAGCACCTGCGCGAGGCTGCGGTAGGCGCCGTTGTGGAAGAACGCGTGCCGGGTCGCCGCGTTGCGCAGCGTCGGCGTCAGGAACATGCCGCAATAGGGCGTCTGCGCGCGCAGGTCGGTGCGGTACGGGCCGCACAGGCCGAGGTCGAAATGGCCCGGGTCGCGGTTCGCCGCAAGGCGCGGGTTGCGCGGCACGCCCAGCGCCTCGAACTGCGCGTCGGTGAACAGCGGCGGCAGCCCGTCGCGGGTCGGCCGGTCCAGGTGGCAGGCGGCGCAGTTGCCGCGCCGCGGGTCCTCGAACGCGAGGTAGCCGCGCAGCTCGCGCCGTGTCAGCGTCGCTCGGCCCTGCAGCCAGGCGTCGTACTTGCTGGTGAAGGCGTGGAAGCTCGCATCCTCGAACTCGTAGCGCCCGATCGCGAACATGGCCTCGGCGACGACCTGCGCCGGGTCGCCGAAGATCGCCGCGCCGAACAGCTGGCGCAAGGCCGGGCCGTAGCCGGCCTGCTCGATCTTGCGCGCGACCTCGGCGACGCTGCCGCCGTCCATCTCGAGCGGGTTGAACAAGGGGCCCGAGGCCTGCTGCTGCAGGGTGTCGGCGCGGCCGTCCCAGAACAGGCCGCCCTGCGGCACCGGGTTGCGCGCGGAGATCGCCGGCGTCGCGGCGGTCTTGACCGCGCGCGCGGCCTGGCGCGACTGCCGGGCGAGCTGCTGCAGGTCGACGTTCTCGTGTTCCGAGTCGTCGGGCCCGATCGAGAAGGCCGGTTGCCGGTACAGGTAGTCCAGCGACGGCACGGCGCGCACGCCGACCCGGTCCATGAGCCGGCCGCCGCGCTGCACGGCCAGATCGTTCGCCGGCGCGTGCGCATGGGCGGCGTCGTGGCACGAGGCGCAGGACTGCCGGCCCGAGCCCGACAGGCGCGGGTCGCCGAACAGGCGCTGGCCGATCCGCGCGACCGCACTGAGCGGCGCGCGCGCCGGCAGCACCAACCGCACCGGCGCCGGGTTGCGGCCCAGCGCGAGCTGCAGGCTGGCGATCGGGTGCTGCCGCCAGGCGCGCAGCGGAACATTGCCACCGCGAGAAGCAGCGCGCCGCCGATCCACGCCGGCCGCCGCGACCGGCCGCGCACGGCCGGCGCGGCCATCGTGGCGAGACGAACGGACGCCTGAGGCACGAGGCGCGTCAGCTCGCGCTCGGCGAGTTGCTCCCGGCCGGCGGCGTGCCGACCGGGGTGCCCTGCACCGGATCGACGTAGAGCGCGGCGTTGTTGCCGGCGCCCTTGAAGTCGAACAGGTCGTCGATCGCGCCGCTCGACGCGTCGAACGAGCCGGCGCCGATGCGCTGGCCGCCGAGCCAGTTGTCCTCGATGAAGCGGACCACCGAGGCCTGGCTGATGCGCGTCTTGCCGACGTAGTTGGCCTTCGCCCAGGGCGAGATCACGAGGAACGGGATCCGCGTGCCCGGGCCGCAGCGGCCGTTCACCGGCTTGCCGCCCACGCCCAGCGGCGCGGTGCCGGTGCCGCAGCTGCCGGCGCCGTTGAGCTGGTCGGCCTGCGCGTCGAACGAGGCCGCGGTCGGGTTCGCGTAGGCGTGGTCGTACCAGCCGTCGGAATCGTCCCAGGTCACGATGACGGCGGTGTTCTTCCAGTCGGGCTGCTGCTGCAGGAAGTTGACCACCTTGGCGACGAAGGCCTGCTCGTCGAGCGGGTCGGAATAGCCGGGGTGGCCGTCCTGGTAGGCGGGGGCCTTCAGGTAGCTCACCGCCGGGTAGTTGCCGGCCTTGACCGCGGCGAAGAAGTCGCTCAGGTCGTACTCGTGATTCGCCGGCTCGGCGGTCTTGCCGTCGGCCTCCAGCGAATGCCCGATCACCGCCACCGCACTCGGCCGCGCATGGGTCGGGTTCGCGGTCGACGCGTAGTACTGGAACCAGGCGTGGTGCGGGATGTAGTCGGTGACGGTGCCCGCGACCGTGGCCGAGAAGGTGCTGCGCTTGCAGCCGGTCGTGCCGTTGGCGTTGCTGGCCGTCAGGTCGAAGCCGCCCATGAAGCTGCCCCAGGAGATGCTCTTCGCGTTGAGCAGGTCGCCGATGTTCTGGCCCGTCATCAGCACCTGGTCGGTCGCGCTCGAGCAGCTGTCGTAGGCAGGGTCGACGTCGTTGATCATCGTGTAGCCGCCCTGGCCGTCGGAGACGTAGTACGAGTAGGCGGCGAGCGTGAATGGCTGCTTGCTGGTCTTGACGATGTTCATCCCGTTCGTCTGGCCGGCGACGACCTCGAGCGCCCCCGGCGTCGACGGGCCGTAGGTGTCGGTGTAGGCGTTGTCGCTCATCGCAAAGTGCTGGGCGTAGTTCCACATCGCGGTGACGGTGTTGCCGTCGTAATAGCCCATCACCTGGCCCTTGGTGCCGAACGCGCCGGTGCCGCCCGCCGTGGCCTTGCCGGTGTACTTCGGGAACAGGTCGGCCTGGCCGTTGTCGTAGCCCTGCTCCTCGGCCGTGTAGGCATGGTTCTGGTCGGCACTCGCGGCCTGAGTGCGGTCGAGGCGGAACGGGTTCGCCGCGTCGGTGCCGTTGGCGGGGTTCGTGAAGTTCGGGTTCGCGCTCAGCAGCGTGCCGCTGAGGCCGTCGACCGCGGGCGTGCCGGCCGCGGCGGTGAACGCCGGCTCGCCCGCCGGGTTGGCGGCGTTCGGGTAGGTCGCGAAGTAATGGTCGAACGAGACGTTCTCGTTGTAGAGGACGACCACGTGCTTGATCGGCGTGGCCGTGGACAGGGCGTCCTCGGGCGAGACGGCGGACGTGCCACCGCCGCAGGCGGCAATACTGAGGACGGCGCCGGCAACGGCGGCCGCCAGGACGGTCTTGGGAAACATCGGGCTCACTCCCTCGTGTTGGTCAGGGTCGGCGCCGCACCTCGCGGTGCCGATGGCTGCGAACCTTATGGACCGCGCGTGATGGATCGATGACAGCGCAGGCGCTGGCCTGCGTCGTCGCGGCCCGACGACGCTTTCGCGCAGCGGGATCGCCCAGAGCTGATGTCCAGAGCCATCCGTGATCGATGTCATCGAGACGTGACGATCGATGCCGCCCGGGGCGCCCATGCTGCGCAAGCTGCGCCGACCCCGGCGCGCGGCGCCCTGCGATCGCGGCGCGTAGCATGGCGGCGTCGACCCGGCCCGCCATCGCACGAACCCGACCTGCCCCCGACCATGCGCTCGCTCGCCCTGCCGCTCGTCCTGCTGCTCGCCCTCGGCGGCTGCGCCAGCGTCGCGCCGCCGTCGCGGCCGGCGCCCACGCCGGCCGAGCAGCGCGCCGCGCTGCCGGCCGAACTGACGATCGAGCGCCAATGGCTGCAATCCTGGTTCCGCGGCACGCCGGTCAGAATCGGGCAGCGCGTCGACGGTGCCGTGACCGTCGACGTGCCGCGCGAGTTCTGCTTCGACCCTGGGCACAGCCGCGTGAAGCCGGCACTCGCCGCGGTGCTGGACAAGGTCGCCGAGAGCCTGCGCCGCAGG
>MEGM01000129.1:0-3777 GCA_001725505.1 Rubrivivax sp. SCN 70-15
ACGACCTGGTCGATGCCCACCTTGTCGATCAGCCGCAGCGCGGCATTGCTGATGCGCAGGCGCACCCAGCGGTTCTCGCTCTCGACCCAGAAACGGCGGTACTGCAGGTTGGGCAGGAAGCGGCGCTTCGTTTTGTTGTTGGCGTGGGAAACGTTGTTCCCCACCATCGGGCGCTTGCCCGTGACTTGACAGACGCGTGCCATGACGCTCCCCTGTGACTGAAACCTTGACGGTGGCCCAGGCGCGCTGAAAAGCAGCTGCCCGGCAAAGCCGAAAATTATAGCGTGCTTTGCTGCTCCAGGAAACGCTGGGCGTCCAGTGCCGCCATGCAGCCGGTGCCCGCACTCGTGATCGCCTGCCGGTAGACGTGGTCCTGCACGTCGCCGGCGGCGAAGACGCCGGGCACGCTGGTCATCGTCGCGAAGCCGTCCAAGCCGGTGCGCGTGACGATGTAGCCGTCCTTCATCTCGAGCTGGCCCTTGAAGATGTCGGTGTTCGGCTGGTGGCCGATCGCGATGAAGCAGCCCTTCACGGCGATCTCGGTCGTGGCGCCATCCTGGGTCGACTTCAGCCGCACGCCGGTCACGCCCGATGCGTCGCCGAGCACCTCGTCGAGGGTGCTCCACAGGTGCAGCACGATCCTGCCGGCGGCGACCTTGGACATCACCTTGTCGACCATCACCGCCTCGGCGCGGAACTTGTCGCGCCGGTGGATCAGGTGCACCTTGCTCGCGATGTTCGACAGGTACAGCGCCTCCTCGACCGCGGTGTTGCCGCCGCCGACGACGCAGACGTCCTGCTCGCGGTAGAAGAAGCCGTCGCAGGTCGCGCAGCCGCTGACGCCGCGGCCCATGAACGCCGCTTCGCTGGGCAGGCCCAGGTACTTGGCGCTGGCGCCCGTGGCCACGACGAGCGTGTCGCAGGTGTAGGTGCCGGAGTCGCCCCTCAGCGTGAACGGGCGGCGGCTGAAATCGACCGCATTGACGTGGTCGAAGACGATCTTGGTGTTGAAGCGCTCGGCGTGCTGCTGGAAACGCTGCATCAGGTCCGGACCCATCACGCCGGCGACGTCGGCCGGCCAGTTGTCGACCTCGGTGGTGGTCATCAGCTGGCCACCTTGCGCGATGCCGGTGATCAGCACCGGCTCGAGGTTGGCGCGCGCGGCGTACAGCGCGGCGGTGTAGCCGGCGGGGCCGGAACCGAGGATCAGGACACGGGCGTGGGTGCTTGCGTTGGTCATGAGGCAGTGGGGGAGCGATGAGCCGGCGGTGCGACCGGGAGTCGCGCCGAACCGACGGGCAGGCCGACATCGGGTTCGAACCCACTGATCGCGGGTCTGTCAATGGGCACAATAGCCCGATTCTTGCAGACCTGTGGACTTCCGACGCAGGGCGGGTGTTTCAAGCAACAACAGGGGCTTCAATCGATGTCGATGCTGTCGAATCTGGATCTGATCCGCCGCGTGCCGTTGTTCTCGATGCTCACTGCCGACCAGGCGCAGGCGATCGCCGACAGCGTCGTCAAGCGGCGCTTCCGCCGCGGCGAACTGGTCGTCGAGCAGGGCCGCAAGAGCAACGCGCTGTTCATCCTGCTGAACGGCCGCGCGCGCGTGCTGACCTCCGACGCGCGCGGCCGCGAGGTCATCCTCGCGGTCCTGGAAGCGGGTGACTACGTCGGCGAGATGAGCCTGATCGACAACGAGCCGCATTCGGCCACCGTTCGCGCCGAGATCCAGACCGACATGCTCGTGCTCGCGCGCGCCGACTTCGCACGCTGCCTGCCCGAGAACTCGACGCTGTCCTACGCGATCCTGCGCGGGCTGGTGAAGCGCCTGCGCAATGCCGACCGCCAGATCGAGTCGCTGGCGCTGCTCGACGTCTACGGTCGCGTCGCGCGCACCCTGCTCGACATGGCCGAGGAGGCCGACGGCGTGAAGATCATCCGCCACAAGGTCAGCCGGCAGGACATGGCCAAGGTCGTCGGCGCATCGCGCGAGATGGTCAGCCGGGTGATGAAGGACCTCGAGGAGCGCGGCGTCATCGAGACCCAGGAGAACGGCTCGGTCGTCATCAAGGAGCGGCTGCAGAACGACTGAGTGCGGTCGGTGCCGGCGGCCGCTGCCGCTGAGCCACAATCCGCGTCATGACCTTTCCGCTCGGATCGTTGGGCGCAGGCGGCGCCGCCACGGCGCGTTCCGGCGCCACGAACCCGCTGCCGCACCGCTGGCGCCAGCAACTGCTGCTCGCCGCTGCTGCGGTGGCCTGGATCCTGTTCGTGCTCGCGCTCGCCACGCACAGCGCGGCGGACCCGGCCTTCACCACCTCGGGCACCGGCGAGCCGGTGCGCAACCTGGCCGGGCTGCTCGGCGCCTGGGTGTCGGACATGGCCTATTTCCTGTTCGGCTTCTCGGCCTGGTGGCTGGTGCCGGTGGCCTTGCGTGCCTGGCTGGCCGCGCTCGCAGGGCGGCTGCGCGGCAGTGCCGAGCCGTCGCCGGGGACCTTGCCGTGCACCGCCTTCTGGGTCGGCCTGGTGCTGCTGATGGCGGCCAGCTCGGCGCTCGAATGGACGCGCCTGTACCGTCTGGAGCCGCTGCTTCCCGGTCACGCCGGCGGCGTGCTCGGCGTGACGCTGGGGCCGCTGTCGATGCGCTGGCTCGGTTTCGCCGGCTCGGGCGTGCTGTGGATCGCGGCGCTCGTCGTCGGCATGGCGATGGCGTTGCGCTTCTCCTGGGTGCAGCTGGCGGATGCCATCGGTGCGCGCATCGACGCGCTGCGCGAGCGGCGTGCCGACCGCCGCGATGAGGCCGAGGACCGGCGCATCGGCGAGCGTGCGCTGCGCGAGCGCGAGCAGGTCGTCGAGCACGAGCGCCAGGTCGTCGAAGACCACGCGCCGATCGTGATCGAGCCGGTGGTCGTCGAGGTGCCCAGGTCCGAGCGCGTCGCGAAGGAGCGCCAGAAGCCGCTCTTCGTCGAGCTTGCCGACACGAAGCTGCCGCAGGTCGACCTGCTCGACGCCGCGCCCGGCCGCCAGGAGAGCGTGACGCCCGAATCGCTCGAGATGACGAGCCGGCTGATCGAGAAGAAGCTGCGCGACTTCGGCGTCGAGGTGCGTGTCGTCGCCGCCGCGCCGGGGCCGGTGATCACGCGCTACGAGATCGAGCCGGCCACCGGGGTGAAGGGCGCGCAGGTGGTGAACCTGGCGAAGGACCTGGCGCGCTCGCTGTCGCTGGTGAGCATCCGCGTCGTCGAGGTGATCCCGGGCAAGAACTACATGGCGCTGGAACTGCCCAACGCGCGCCGGCAGACGATCCGCCTGGCCGAGATCCTGGGGTCGCAGGTCTACAACGACGCGGCGTCGATGCTGACCATCGGCCTGGGCAAGGACATCGTCGGCAACCCGGTCGTCGCCGACCTGGCGAAGATGCCGCACTGCCTGGTGGCCGGCACCACGGGCGCGGGCAAGAGCGTGGGCATCAACGCGATGATCCTGAGCCTGCTCTACAAGGCCGAGGCGCGCGACGTGCGGCTCATCCTGATCGACCCGAAGATGCTCGAGATGAGCGTCTACGAAGGCATCCCGCACCTGCTCGCGCCGGTGGTCACCGACATGAAGCAGGCCGCCAACGCGCTGAACTGGTGCGTCGGCGAGATGGAGCGGCGCTACAAATTCATGAGCAAGCTCGGCGTGCGCAACCTCGCCGGCTACAACAAGAAGATCGCCGAGGCCACGGCCCGCGGCGAGCCCATCGGCAACCCCTTCAGCCTGACGCCCGAGCAG
>MEGM01000129.1:3786-13307 GCA_001725505.1 Rubrivivax sp. SCN 70-15
AGCTCGCCTACCTGATGATGGTCGTGGGCAAGAAGATCGAGAAGCTGATCGCGCGCCTGGCACAGAAGGCGCGCGCGGCCGGCATCCACCTGATCCTGGCCACGCAGCGGCCCAGCGTCGACGTCATCACCGGCCTGATCAAAGCCAACATCCCGACTCGGCTCTCGTTCCAGGTCTCGAGCAAGATCGACAGCCGCACCATCCTCGACCAGATGGGCGCCGAGGCGCTGCTCGGCCAGGGCGACATGCTCTACCTGCCGCCCGGCGGCGGCGTGCCGGTGCGCGTGCACGGCGCCTTCGTCAGCGACGACGAGGTGCACCGCGTCGTCGACTACCTGAAGGGCCAGGGCGAGCCGAACTACGTCGAGGGCATCCTCGAGGGCGGCGTGCTCGAGGGCGAGAGCGAGGCTGCGCTCGAAGGTGGTGCGGCCGGCGGCGGCGAGGGCGACGCGATGTACGACCAGGCGGTGGCCATCGTGCTGCAGCACAAGCGCGCGTCGATCTCGCTCGTGCAGCGCCACCTGCGCATCGGTTACAACCGCGCCGCGAGGCTGCTGGAACAGATGGAGAAATCCGGGCTCGTGTCGGCCATGGGACACAGCGGCAACCGGGACCTGCTGGTTCCGAAGCGCGATGAATAGGCCTCCCCCCGAAGCGGCTTCGCCGGTCCCTCCCGGTGGGGCCGAGCAGCGACGAAGAACGGTCCCTGCGGATGGTTCTTCGCCTGCGAGGGCCTGCCGGTCTGCCTGCCGGCCGGCAACGCCGGCGGACCGGCGGAGCCGGATCAGCGGCGTTTGCTTGAGGGTGCTTTCTGCGCTCGCGCTGGCTGCCGTTGCCACGGCGGCGCGCGCCGACGGTGTGGACACGCTGCGCGCGTTCGTGCGCGACGTGAAGACCGGCAGCGCGGCGTTCACGCAGGTCGTCACGTCGCCCGATGGCGCGCGCAAGAAGACGAGCAGCGGCAGCTTCGAGTTCGCGCGTCCGGACCGCTTCCGCTTTGCCTACACCAAGCCCTACCAGGAGCTGATCGTCGCCGACGGCCACAAGGTCTGGATCTTCGATGCCGATCTGAACCAGGTCAGCGTGCGCAACATGTCGCAGGCGCTGGGCGCGACGCCGGCCGCGCTGCTGGCCGGCGACACGCTGGACCGCGACTTCAATCTCGCGCCGCAGCCGTCGAAGGACGGGCTCGACTGGGCGCTGGCGACGCCCAAGGTCAAGGACGGTCCGTTCCAGGCCATGCGCGTGGGCTTTCGCGGCAAGCAGCTCGCCGAAGTCGAGATCACCGACAGCTTCGGCCAGCGTTCGCGCCTGAGCTTCGACGACTTCCGCGCCAACGTCGCGCTCGCGCCGGACGCCTTCCGCTTCGAGGTGCCGGCCGGCGCCGACGTGATCGAGCAGTAGGCGCGGCGCAGCGCGGCATGGCCGACCTCTTCACCGCCGCGCCGGTGGCGCCGCTCGCCGAAGCGCTGCGCCCGAAGACGCTGGACGAGGTCGTCGGCCAGGCGCAGCTGATCGGCCCGGGCAAGCCGCTGCGGCTGGCTTTCGAATCGGGCAAGCCGCACTCGATGATCCTCTGGGGTCCGCCAGGTGTGGGCAAGACGACGCTGGCGCGGCTGACCGCGGCCGCGTTCGACTACGAGTTCATCGCGCTGTCGGCGGTGCTCGCAGGTGTGAAGGACATCCGCGCCGCGATCGAGAAGGCCGAGCACGACCTCGCGCGCGGCCGGCGGACGATCCTCTTCGTCGACGAGATCCACCGCTTCAACAAGAGCCAGCAGGACGCGCTGCTGCCGTTCGTCGAATCGGGCCTCGTCGTCTTCATCGGCGCGACGACCGAGAACCCCTCGTTCGAGGTCAACTCGGCGCTGCTGTCGCGGGCCCAGGTTCATGTGCTCAAGGCGCTCGCCGACGACGAGATGCGGCAGCTCTTCGAACGCGCGCGCCGGCAGGCGCTGCCCGATCTCGAATTCGACGACGCGGCGCGCGACGCCATCGTCGGCCTGGCCGATGGCGACGCGCGACGGCTGCTGAATCTGCTCGAGCAACTCGACACCGCCGCGCGCGCTGGCGGCCGCGATGCGATCGACGCCGGGTTCGTGCGCGACGCGCTCGCGCCGGGAACCCGCCGCTTCGACAAGGGTGGCGACGACTTCTACGACCAGATCTCGGCGCTGCACAAGTCGGTGCGCGGCTCGCACCCCGACGCGGCGCTCTACTGGCTGTGCCGCATGCTCGACGGCGGTGCCGACCCGAAGTACCTGGCGCGGCGCATCGTGCGCATGGCCTGGGAGGACGTCGGCCTGGCCGACCCGCGCGCGCTGCAGATCGCCAACGACGCGGCCACGACCTTCGAGCGCCTGGGCTCCCCCGAGGGCGAGCTCGCGCTCGCGCAGGCGGTGATCTACCTCGCCGTCGCCGCGAAGAGCAACGCCGGCTACCGGGCCTACAACGAGGCGCGTGCCTTCGTTGCGCGCGAACGCTCGCGCGAGGTGCCGGTGCATCTGCGCAACGCGCCGACCGCGCTGATGAAGCAGCTCGGGCATGGTCACGACTACCGTTACGCGCACGACGAGCCCGATGCCTACGCTGCCGGCGAGACCTACCTGCCCGAGGGCATGGCCGAGCCGGGCTGGTACCGGCCCGTGGCGCGGGGGCTCGAGGCACGCATCGCCGAGCGGCTGGACCAGCTCCGCGCGCTCGACGACTCGGCAAAGAATCCACGCTGAACCCGCCGCCACTTGGTGAATCCTGCATCTGTCGAGGGGGAAAGCCCCGTCGCGTTCGCTGGCGAGGCAATCCTAGAATTCCGCCCCACGGCCGGCTTCTTGCTTGATGCCGTGGGCGTCCCGCGAGGCGCCCCAACCCGGAGACATCCCTCGATGGAAACCTTCTTCCAGCAGATCATCAACGGTCTGGTGCTCGGCAGCATGTACGCGCTCGTGGCGCTGGGTTACACGATGGTCTACGGCATCGTGAACCTCATCAACTTCGCGCACGGCGAAGTCCTGATGACCGGCGCCATGGTCAGCTGGACCGTGGTCACGCTGCTCGCCAACTCGGGCCTGCCGGGCTGGCTGATGATGCTGATCTCGCTCGTCGCCGCGATCATCGTCTGCGCGGCGCTCAACTTCACGGTCGAGAAGCTCGCGTACAAGCCGTTGCGCAACGCGCCGCGTCTGGCACCGCTGATCACCGCGATGGGCATGAGCCTGCTGCTGCAGACGCTGGCGATGATCATCTGGAAGCCGAATCCCAAGCCGTATCCGCTGCTGCTGCCGACCGACCCGATCGACCTCGGCGGGCCCGTGATCAGCGTCACCCAGTGCCTGATCCTGGGTCTGACGGTGGTGATCCTGGCCGCGCTGATGTACCTCGTGAACAGGACCAAGCTCGGCCGCGCGATGCGCGCGACGGCCGAGAACCCGCGCGTCGCGGCGCTGATGGGCGTGCGCCCCGACATGGTGATCTCTGCCACCTTCGTCATCGGTGCCGCGCTGGCCGCGGTGGCCGGCGTGATGTGGGCCGCGAACTACGGCACCGTGCAGCACACGATGGGCTTCATGCCCGGCCTGAAGGCCTTCACCGCTGCGGTGCTCGGCGGCATCGGCAACCTCGCCGGCGCGGTCGTCGGCGGCATCCTGCTCGGCCTCGTCGAATCGCTCGGTGCGGGCTACCTGGGCGCGCTGACCGGCGGAATTCTCGGCAGCCAGTATGCCGACATCCTGGCCTTCATCGCACTGATCCTGGTGCTCACGCTGCGCCCGGCCGGCCTGCTCGGCGAACGCGTCGCGGATCGCGCCTGACCCCGGGACCACAGACCATGAGAACCAAGATCCTGATCTTCCTTCTTGCCGCAGCCGCGCTGATCGCGCTGCCGCTCTTCGCCGAGCAGTTCGGCGCCGGCTGGGTGCGCATCCTGGCGACCTCGCTGCTCTACGTGCTGCTCGCGCTCGGCCTGAACATCGTCGTCGGTTACGCCGGCCTGCTCGACCTGGGCTACGTCGCCTTCTACGCCGTCGGTGCCTACCTCTACGCGCTGCTGTCGAGCCCGCAGCTGACCGAGAACTTCGAGTGGATCGCGAGGATGTTCCCGAACGGCCTGCACACGCCGGTCTGGCTCATCGTCCCGCTCGCCGCGCTGCTCGCCGCGAGCTTCGGCGTGCTGCTTGGCACACCGGTGCTGAAGCTGCGCGGTGACTATCTGGCGATCGTCACTCTCGGCTTCGGCGAGATCATCCGCATCTTCCTGAACAACCTCGAGTACCCGCTCAACATCACGAACGGCCCGCGCGGTCTCGACCGCATCGACGGGATGCACCTGTTCGGCTTCGACTTCGGCAAGACCTTGCACTGGGACGGCATCAAGATACCGTCGGTCACGCTGTACTACTACCTGTTCCTGCTGCTGGTCGTCTTCAGCGTGCTGATCTGCTACCGGCTCGAGCGTTCGCGCATCGGTCGCGCGTGGATGGCGATCCGCGAGGACGAGATCGCGGCCAAGGCGATGGGCATCAACACGCGCAACATGAAGCTGCTCGCCTTCGGCATGGGCGCCACCTTCGGCGGCGTCTCCGGCTCGATGTTCGCGGCCTTCCAGGGCTTCGTCTCGCCCGAATCGTTCAGCCTGATGGAGAGCGTGATGATCGTCGCGATGATCGTGCTCGGCGGCCTGGGCAACATCCCCGGCGTGATCCTCGGCGCGGTGATGCTGTCGGCGCTGCCCGAGGTGCTGCGCTACGCCGCCGGCCCGCTGCAGGAGATGACCGGCGGCCGGCTCGACGCGTCGATCCTGCGCCAGCTGCTCGTCGCGCTGGCGATGATCGGCATCATGCTGCTGCGCCCGCGCGGGCTGTGGCCCAAGCCCGAGCACGGCAAGGGCGCACCGGCCTCGACCCGTTGAACCAGGGGCGCGACATGACGGACCATGTTCTCAACGTGCAAGGTGTCTCCAAGCGCTTCGGCGGCCTGCAGGCACTCTCCGACGTCGGCATCACGATCGAGCCGGGTCAGGTCTACGGCCTGATCGGCCCGAACGGCGCCGGCAAGACCACCTTCTTCAACGTCATCACCGGGCTGTACCTGCCCGACGGCGGGACCTTCGAGCTCGGCGGCAAGCCCTACAAGCCGAGCGCGGTGCACGAGGTCGCCAAGGCCGGCATCGCGCGCACCTTCCAGAACATCCGGCTCTTCCCCGAGATGACGGCGCTGGAGAACGTGATGGTCGGCCGCCACGTGCGCACGCACTCGGGGCTGGTCGGTGCGGTCTTCCGCACGCCGGGCTTCAAGCGCGAGGAAGCCGAGATCGCGCAGCGCGCGACGGAACTTCTCGACTACGTCGGCATCGGCAAGTACGCCGAGTACAAGGCGCGCACGCTGAGCTACGGCGACCAGCGACGGCTCGAGATCGCGCGCGCGCTGGCCACCGACCCGAAGCTGATCGCGCTCGACGAGCCCGCCGCCGGCATGAACGCGACCGAGAAGATGGTGCTGCGCGAGCTGATCGACCGCATCCGCAACGACGGCCGCACGATCCTGCTCATCGAGCACGACGTCAAGCTCGTGATGGGGCTGTGCGACCGCGTCACCGTGCTCGACTACGGCAAGCAGATCGCCGAGGGCTCGCCGGCCGAGGTGCAGAAGAACGAGAAGGTGATCGAGGCCTACCTCGGCGCCGGAGGACACTGATGAGCGCGACGACGATGTTGAAGGTGTCGGGGCTGAAGGTCGCCTACGGCGCGATCCAGGCGGTCAAGGGCGTGGACTTCGAGGTCCAGCAGGGCGAGCTGGTCAGCCTGATCGGGGCCAACGGGGCCGGCAAGACGACGACGCTGAAGGCGATCACCGGGATCCAGCCGGTCGCGGACGGCGACATCCAGTTCCTCGGCCACAGCATCAAGGGCCGTGGCCCCTGGGAGCTGGTCAAGCAAGGCCTGGTGATGGTGCCCGAGGGGCGCGGCACCTTCACGCGAATGACGATCACCGAGAACCTGCAGATGGGCGCCTACGTGCGCGACGACGGCGAGATCGAGGCCGACATCGACAAGGTCTTCGAGATCTTCCCGCGCCTGAAGGAGCGCCGCGCGCAGCTCGCCGGCACGATGAGCGGCGGCGAGCAGCAGATGCTCGCGATGGGGCGCGCGCTGATGGCGCGGCCCAAGGTGCTGCTGCTCGACGAGCCGTCGATGGGGCTGTCGCCGATCATGGTCGACAAGATCTTCGAGGTCGTCGCCGACATCCACGGCCGCGGCACCACCGTGCTGCTGGTCGAGCAGAACGCGAGCCGGGCGCTCGGCCTGGCCAATCGCGGCTACGTGATGGAGTCCGGCGAGATCACGATGACCGGCGAGGCGAAGGCGCTGCTCAGCGACCCGAAGGTGAGGGCGGCCTACCTGGGCGAGTGAGCGCCGCGCCGGCCCGCGGGGCTGGCACACTCCCGCTCTCGTTCTCGCCCAATCCCGCTGCCGCCCCCATGCCCGCCGATCCGACGTCCCGCGACGCCGAAGCTAGCCACGCGACGTCGCGCCGCCAGGGCCTGGCGGCGCTGACCCTCGGCGCGATCGGCGTCGTCTACGGCGACATCGGCACGAGCCCGCTGTACACGGTCAAGGAGATCTTCCTGCCCGCCACCCACGTGGCGCTGAACCCGCGCAACCTGATCGGCGCGGTCTCGGTGATCTTCTGGGCCCTGATGCTGGTCGTGACGCTGAAGTACGTGCTGCTGATCCTGCGCGCCGACAACCGCGGCGAAGGCGGCGGTCTGGCACTGACCGCACTGGCGAGCAGCGCGGTGCGTTCGAAGCCGGCGCTGCGTGCCGCGCTGCTGCTGCTCGGGGTGTTCGGCGCGACGCTGTTCTATGGCGACGGCGTCATCACGCCGGCGATCTCGGTCATCGGCGCGATGGAAGGGCTGGAGGTGCTGACCCCGGGCCTGGCACCGTACATCGTCCCCGCGTCGCTGGCGGTGCTGGTCGGGCTGTTCCTGATCCAGCGTTTCGGCACCGGCCTCGTCGGCCGCTGGTTCGGGCCGATCATCGTGCTGTGGTTCGTCACGCTGGCCGCCACCGGCGTGCTGCACATCGCGCAGCAGCCGGCGATCCTGGCCGCGCTCGACCCGCGCCACGCCTGGGTCTTCCTGATCGAACGCGGTTGGCACCTTTTCGCCGCCGTCGGCGCGATCGTCCTCGCGCTCACCGGTGCCGAGGCCCTGTACGCCGACATGGGCCACTTCGGCCGGCGCCCGATCCAGCTGGCCTGGACCTTCTTCGTGCTGCCCGCGCTGGCGCTGAACTACATGGGGCAGGGCGCCTTGCTGATCGGCGATCCGTCCGCGATCTCGAACCCGTTCTACCGCATGTTCCCGGACGCGCTGCGGCTGCCGGCCGTCGTGCTCGCGACGCTGGCGGCGATCATCGCGTCGCAGGCCGTGATCTCGGGCGCCTATTCGATGACCAAGCAGGCGATCCAGCTCGGCTTCCTGCCGCGCATGGAAGTGCGCTACACGTCGGCCAAGGAGGCCGGGCAGATCTACATGCCGGCGGTCAACTGGGCGCTGCTGTTCGGCGTGCTCGCGGCGGTGCTGTATTTCGGCAGTTCGTCGGCGCTCGCCGGTGCCTATGGCATCGCGGTGACGCTGACGATGATGATCACCACCGTGCTGACCTTCTTCGTCGTCAGCCGCGGCTGGGGCGTGCCGGCACCGGTGGCGGTGGGCGCGACGCTGTTCTTCCTCGTGATCGACGCGCTCCTCGTCGCCGGCTGCCTGATCAAGTTCTTCGACGGCGGCTGGTTCCCGCTGCTGCTCGGGCTGCTGCTGTTCGGCTTGATGAGCACCTGGGCGCGCGGGCGCACGCTGCTGATGGAGAGCATCCGCCGCGACGGCATCGAGCTGCAGCCGTTCATCGACGCACTCGACCCGCGCAGCATTCACCGCGTCGAGCGCACTGCCGTCTATGCGGTGGCCAATCCGGAGACCGTGCCGCAGGCGCTGCTGCACAACCTGAAGCACAACCAGGTGCTGCACGAGCGCAACGTGATCCTGACGGTCGCATTTCACGAGGTGCCCTGGGTCGGCATGGACGAGCGCGTCGAGGTCGAATCGCTGGGTCACAGCTTCTGGCGCGTGACGCTGCACTTCGGCTTCATGAACACGCCCGACGTGCCGAAGGCGCTCGCGCTGGTGGACACCCAGGGCCTGCGCATCCCGCCCTTCGAGACGACCTATTTCCTGAGCCGCGAGACGGTCGTGCCGACGCCTGGCGGCGGCATGGCGAACTGGCGCGAACGCCTGTTCGCGGCGATGACGCGCAACGCCAGCGGCGTCGTCGAGTTCTTCCGCCTGCCCGACAACGCAGTCGTCGAGCTCGGCACCCGGGTGCAGATCTGACTCGGCGCTTCAGGCGCCGTGCTTGTCGGCCTCGGAGGTGAACGAGTCGGCGTAGAACTCGTCGGCCGGCAGGCCGCAGCGCTGGACGAAGTCGCGCTGAGCGGCGTCCACCATCACCGGTGCGCCGCAGGCATAGACCTGGTGGCCCGACAGGTCGGGCCGGTCGGCCATCACCGCCTCGTGCACGAAGCCGGTGCGGCCGCGCCAGCCGTCGTCGGCCGTCGGCTCCGACAGCACCGGCACGTAGCGCAGGTTCGGCATCGCCGCGGCGGCCTGCAGGCACCAGTCGTGCTGGTAGAGGTCGGCCGCACGCCGGCATCCCCAGTAGAGCGTGGTCTCGCGCGTGATGCCCTGGTGCTGCATGCGCTGCACGATCGCCTTCACCGGTGCGAAGCCGGTGCCGCTGGCGAGCAGCACGATCGGCTTGTCGCTGTCCTCGCGCAGGAAGAAGCTGCCGAACGGGCCCTCGATGCGCAGGATGTCGCGCGCCTTCATCGCGCCGAAGACATGGTCGGTGAAGACGCCGCCGGGCATGTGGCGGATGTGCAGCTCGATCGCCGGCGGGCTGCCCAGCGCGTGCGGCGCGTTCGCGATGCTGTAGCTGCGCCGCACGCCGCCCTGGAGGATGAACTCGACGTACTGGCCCGCGCGGTACTGGAGGTTCTGGTTCGCCGGCAGCTGCAGCTTGACGATCGCGACGTCGGGCGCGGCGCGCTCGACGGCGAGCACGCGCGTGGGCATCTTCAGCACCGGGTATTCGCCCGCGCCGGGCACGCTGCGCGCCTCGATCACGCAGTCGGTCTGCGCCGCCGCACAGCAGGTCAGGATGAATCCCTCCGCCTCCTCGGCCGCGGACAAGGCCTTCAGCTGGTGCGCGCCGTGGATCACGCGGCCTTCGAGCAGCCGGCTCTTGCACGAGCCGCAGGCGCCGTCGCGGCAGCCGTAGGGCAGGCCGATGCCCTGGCGGATCGCGGCGGCGAGGATGGGCTCGTCGCGGTCGACGTCGAAGCTGCGTCCGGCAGGCTGGAGGGTGATGCGAAAGCTCATGAAGATCGTCGTGCTGCTGGAGGCCCGTAAACTCGCCGGCCATTGTGCCCCGACCCACCTTGCTCATCGTCGACGAAGGTTGGCTCGC
>MEGM01000130.1 GCA_001725505.1 Rubrivivax sp. SCN 70-15
CCCGCGTTCTCCGGGCCACCGGCTCACGCTGGACCTCGCGCACGCGCGGCAGAGTCGAACCCACGACGGCCGCAACGGGCCGCGAACGTGCCCTCGTTCCTGGTCGAACGATCGCAGGTCGGGATCAGGTACCCTGCGCCGCCGCTTCGCGCTCCTGCAGCAGCCGCCACATCACCTTGCCCGAGCCGCTCTTGGGCAGGCTTTCGGCGAACTCGACGATGCGCGGCACCTTGTACGCCGCCATGTGCTCGCGCGCCCAGGCGACGATGTCTTCCGGCGCCGTGTGGCCGCGCGCCTCGGCGCGCAGCACGACGACCGCCTTGACCGTCTCGCCGCGATACGCGTCCTTGGCCGCGATCACGCAGGCTTCCTGCACCGCCGGGCACTTGAAGAGCAGCAGCTCGACCTCGCTTGGCCAGACCTTGAAGCCGCTGGCGTTGATCATGCGCTTGAGCCGGTCGGTGATGAAGAAGTAGCCCTCGTCGTCCATGCGGCCGAGGTCGCCGGTGCGGAAGAAGGGCTTGCCGTCGATCTCGATGAACGCCGCCGCGGTGGCCTCGGGGTGGCCCCAGTAGCCCTTGAAGACCATCGGCCCGTGGGTGACGATCTCGCCGACCTCGCCCGGCGACAGTTCCTGCAGCGTGACGGTGTCGACGATGCGCGAGTCGACGCCGAAGATCGGGATCCCCAGGCATTGCAGCTTCGCGCGCTCGGGCGGGTTTCCGTGGCTCGGCGCCGCGGTCTCGGTCAGCCCGTAGCCCTCGGCGAAGGTCAGGCCGAATTCCTGCTGCAGCCGCTCGGCCACCGCCTGCGGCATCGCCGCGCCGCCGCCCGACAGGTAGCGCAGGCTGGACAGGTCGAAGCTCTTGTAGTTCGGGCTGCCGAAGAGGTCGATGATCATCGTCGGGATGCAGGTCCAGTGCGTGACCTTGTGGCGCGATATCAGCCGCCCGGCGAGCTCGCGGTCCCAGCGCGGCATCACGACCACGGTGCTACCCAGGAACACCGAGCCGAGCACGCCGTACATCATCCCGGTGATGTGGAACATCGGCACCACCGCCAGGCTCACCGTCTCGGCGCCGGCAAAGCCCCAGACGCCGCCGCCGCAGGCGTTCGCCATCAGCGTGCGGTGGCTGTGCATGCAGCCCTTGGGCAGGCCCGTGGTGCCCGAGGTGTAGGGCAGCATCGCCAGATCGTCGGCCCGGGCGGTGAGCGCGCCGGGCGCATGGCCGGCGGCGAGCGCGTCGGTCCAGCGCGTCGCCCAGGACGGCAGTGCCGGATCGGCGCGCAGCCAGTCGAGCAGCGCCGGCGTCGGCGCCTCGGCCGGATCGAGCTCGCCGTCGGGCATCGCGTCGGTGAAGCGCGTCACGAGCAGCGACTTCAGCCGCAGCGCCTCGGGGACACGGCCGTTCGCGTCGTCCACGATGGCGGCGAGGTCCGCGGTCGTGATCACGGCCTTGGCCTGCGGGTCGGTGATGTAGTGGGTGAACTCCTCGGCGCGGTTCATCGGGTTCACCGGCACGACGACCGCGTTCGCGCGCTGGATCGCATAGAAGGCGGTCACGAACTGCGGGCAGTTCTGCATGTACAGCAGCACGCGGTCGCCGGCGCCGACGCCCTGCGCCTGCAGCCAGCCCGCGAGCGTCTCGGCCTGGGCCTTCAGCTCGGCATAGCTCAACGGCCGGCCGAAGAAGACGCAGGCCGGCTTGTCCGGGAAGCGCGTGGCGCTGACCTCGAGGTTGAACCACAGCGTCGTGGTGGGAATGCACAGCTCGTGCGGCATGCGCTTGGGCCAGATCGCGAAGTGCGGGCGGGGCTTGACGTCGACCAAGTTGGAGTCTCCTTACTGCAAAGGCTCAGGTGTACCCGCGACGCGCAGGCGTTGCCATCGTGCGTTTCCCGATCACCGTCGGGCCGCGAACACGCGTCTCGGTGGCACCAGCGCGCTTCGGGCGATCGGCGACGCATGAACCCGGCCCCTCCAGCGCACGCCGTGGCTGGGCTTTGCCCGGTCATCGGCGTCGCCCCCTCGAGCGGGAGCGCCGAAGGCGCTTCGGGGATGGTTCATCTCAGCGGTTCGGATCCGCGCGCCGCGCTTCGTCAGCACGCCACTTGACGCACTCGGGATGCGAGTACAGCTCGGGCTTGGCGCATTCGCGCTGCACGCACAACCACAGCGCCAGCAGCACGCGCCGGCCGCAGCGTTCGACCGGGCCGACGACGGCGGCCGGCTCGGCCGCCACGGGAAGCGACGCCGCCCCGAGCGCCGGGTTCGTGCGCGGCCGCGGCGTCGCGGCGACCACCGGCGCCGGCTCGGCCGGCAGCGGGCGCTGCACCGCGACCGGAAGCTCGATGTGCGGCGCGGGCGCCGGCGGCGGGAGGACCGGTCGAGCCACCGTCCTCGGCTCGGCCCTGGGGTCCGCCTCGCGTGCGGCGACCGGCATCTGAACCAGTTTCGGCGCGGGCTTCTCGACTTCGGCCACCGCCGGCGCCTTCGCCACGGGCGCCGCCACTTCCACGGCCGAAGCGGGCGCCGAAGGCGCGGCGGGCGGCGCGGCCGCCAGCGCGGTGCCGGGTTCCGGCGCCGACGCCGCGACGACGCCGGCGGCCGGTTCCGCGCTGCCCCGGGGCCAGACGAAATAGCCCGCCACCGCCGCGACGGCGACGCCGGCGACGGCGACGAGCACCCAGCGCAAGCCCGCCGACGCCGGCGCCGCGCGCGCGGCCGGGGGCGGCGCTGCCGGTGCTTCAGGCGCTGGAGGCGCTGGAGGTGCCGGCGTGGTCGGCGCCGGCGCGACGATCGTTCGGGCCTCGACCCGGGGCTCCTGCGGGGTCACCGGCTGCGGCATGCCCGCGGCGTCGAGCGCCTGCGTCCGCTCCCAGGCCGCAGGCGCGACGGTCGGCGGCACCGACGCGCTGCCGGCGAGCGCATTGCGCAGCGCGGCCACGCTTTGCGGTCGGTCCGCCGGACGCGGCGAGAGCATCCAGTCGATCACCTCCAGGAATTCGGCCGAGCAACCCGGCAGCGCCTGTCCGGCCAGCGGCAGCTGGTCGTCGTTCACCGCACGCGCGGTCGCCGGCGACGGCGGCCGGCCGAGCAGCATGAAGTGCAGCGTCGCGCCCAGCGCGTACAGGTCGGTCCACGGCCCCTGCTTCACCGAGCCGGCCTCGCCGTACTGCTCGATCGGTGCGTAGGCCGGCTTCAGGATCGCGGTCAGCGTCTGGCTCTTGTCGCCGATCACGCGGCGCGCGGCGCCGAAGTCGAGCAGCACCGGCCGGCCGTCGGGCTCGATGACGATGTTGTCGGGCGCGATGTCGCGGTGGAAGACGCCAGCGTCGTGCAGCTTCTCGATCGCGCCGAGCAGCGGCTCGAGCAGCGCGCGCAGCCAGGCCTCGTCGGGCGGCTGCGTCAGTGTCCGGCGCACTTCCTTCAGCGTGCGGCCGCGGTAGACGGGCATCGCCATGTAGGCGGTGCCGTTCGCCTCCCAGAACTGGTGCACCTTGAGCAGCGACGGGTGGTCGAACCGGGCCAGCAGCCGGGCCTCGTTGACGAAGGACCTGCGGCCGAGCTCGAAGGTCTCGGCGTCTGACTTCGAGCGCAGCGAGACATGCATCGTCTCGGTGCGACCGGCCAGCGATGCCGGCATGTACTCCTTCACCGCGACCTCGCGCTCGAGCGCGTGGTCGAGCGCAAGGTAGACGATGCCGAAGCCGCCGATGCCGAGCACGCCGAGCACCTCGAACTCGCCCAGCTTCGCGCCGACCGGCAGCGCCGCCGGCGGATGGGCCTCGTTGCGGGGGGTGTCGGCAGCCATGGCGGCGCAAAGCTTAACAGGGGCACCGGCGCGCGCGCACGCCGGTGCTGCACCGCAGCCTGGTTATCGTCGGCCATGCCCTGCCCCGACAGCGCCGAGATGCACACGCTCTTCGCCGACGCGACCCTGATCGTCGTCGACAAGCCCGCCGGGCTGCTGGCCGTACCCGGCCGCGGCGAAGCCAGGAGCGACTGCCTCGCGGCGCGCGTCGCGGCCCGCTTCACCGATGCGCTCGTGGTGCATCGGCTCGACATGGCAACCTCGGGCCTGATGCTGTTCGCGCGCGGTGCCGCGGCCCAGCGCGCGCTGGGCGCGGCCTTCGCCGAGCGCCGCGTCGGCAAGCGCTATCTCGCCGTCGTCGCCGGCCTGGTCGAAGGCGAGGCCGGCACGATCGATCTGCCGCTGGCCGCGGACTGGCCGAACCGACCGCGGCAAAAGGTCGACCTGGAAGCGGGCAAGCCGTCGTTGACGCACTGGCGCGTGCTGTCGCGCGACCCGGCTGCAGGGCAGACGCGGCTCGAGCTCGAGCCCGTCACCGGCCGCTCGCACCAGTTGCGCGTGCACCTGGCAAGCCTCGGCCACGCGATCGTCGGCGACGCCTTGTACGCGGCGCCCGAGGTCGCGGCGCGATCGCCGCGGCTGCTGCTGCACGCCTGCCAGCTCAGGTTCGAGCACCCCGACGACGGCCGGCGCCTGGCCTTCGACAGCCCGGCGCCGTTCTGACGCGTACCGCGTCGTTATGCTTGGCAGCCATGAAACCCGCCCTTACGATCCTCACCGGCGCCTCGCGCGGCCTCGGCCTCGCGCTGGCGAGGCAGCTGCTGCAACGCGGCGACCGGCTGCTCACGATGTCGCGCCGCGCGCCGCCGCTGAACCACCCCGCGCTCACCGCGTGGACGCTGGACCTCGCCGACCCGGTGCCCGCCGCGGCGCGGCTCGCCGAATGGCTGGCCGGCGTCGACCCGGCGTTCGTCGCGTCGGTGACGCTGGTCAACAACGCCGGCGTGGTCTCGAAGCCGGCGCCGCTGGCCGACGGCGACGTGGCGGAGCTGTCGAACGCGCTGCGCGTCGGGCTCGAGGCGCCGCTGCTGCTGAGCGCGGCCTTCCTCCGCGCCACCGCCGCCTGGGCCGTGCCGCGCAGGCTGCTCTTCGTCTCGTCCGGGCTGGGCCGCCGGGCGATGGCCGGCAGCGCGTCGTACTGCGCCGCGAAGGCCGGCATGGACCACCTCGCGCGCGCGATCGCGCTCGAGGAGGCGGCACGGCCGAACGGCGCGCGCGTGGTGTCGCTCGCGCCCGGCGTGATCGACACCGACATGCAGGTCCAGCTGCGCAGCGCCGACCCGGCCGCATTTCCCGAGCGCGAGCGCTTCGTCGGGCTGAAGGCCGCCGGCCAGCTCGACAGCCCCGAAACCGCCGCAGCCAAGGTGCTGGGTTACCTTGAGCGCGCCGACTTCGGCAGCGCGCCGATCGGCGACGTGCGCGATGCCTGACGCTGCGACCCCGCCCGCGCGCATCGCGCTCATCGCGCACGACCGCAAGAAGGACGCGATGGTGCGCCTGGCGCGCGAGTTCGAACCTTTCCTGCGCCGCTGCACGCTGTGCGCCACGGGCACCACCGGCGGGCGCCTCGTCGACGAGGTCGGTCTGGTCGTCGAGCGCATGCTCAGCGGCCCGCTCGGTGGCGACCTGCAGATCGGCGCGCGGCTGGCCACCGGCGGCGTCGACGTCGTGATCTTCCTGCGCGACCCGATGACGCCGCAGCCGCACGAGCCCGACATCAACGCGCTCGTGCGCGCCTGCGACGTGCACGACGTCCCGTGCGCGACAAACCTCTCGTCGGCGCGGCTGCTGCTCGCGCAGCTTCAGATCTCGCCGAGCGAGACGCCGAGCCCGCGCGCGGCCTGAACCAGCTCGTGTGCCGGCGGCACGCGGCGGTTGCGCCCGGCGACGTCGGCGATCGCGACGCTGGTGCAGGCGTCACCCTGGAGCGCGACCATGCGACCGAAGCGCCCCGCCTTCAGCAGCTGCGCGGCGTGGTATCCGAAGCGCGTCGCGAGCACGCGGTCGAACGGCGTCGGCGAGCCGCCGCGCTGCAGGTGGCCGAGCTGCAGGCTGCGCACCTCGCTCGCCACCAGCGGCTGCAGGCGCTGCTGCAGCCACGCGCCGACACCGCCCAGGCGCAGCGGGTCCGGGCTGCCCGGCAGCGTGCTCTGCACCGTCAGCGCCTCGCCAATCGCGCAGGCGCCCTCGGCGATGCAGATCAGCGTCGCCTGGCCGCGCTGCTCGCGCGCGCGGCAGACCGCGGCGACCGCGTCGACGCTGAACGGCAGCTCGGGCAGCAGGATCACGTCGGCGCCACCGGCGGTGCCGCCCTCGAGCGCAATCCAGCCCGCGTAACGGCCCATCGTCTCGACGATCATCACGCGGCCATGGCTGCGCGCGGTGGTCACGAGCCGGTCCAGCGATTCGCTGACCACCGCGACCGCGCTGTCGAAGCCGAAGCTGCGCTCGGTGAGCACGATGTCGTTGTCGATCGTCTTCGGCACCCCGACCACCGGCAGCCCGAGCGCGATGAAGCGGTTCGCGATCTCCATCGTGCCGTCACCGCCGATCGCGATCAGCGCGTCCAGCCCGAGCCGGCCCGCGTTCGCGATCGCGTCGGCCGAGGCGTCGGCACCGCCGGCGCCGAAGTAGTGGAACGGGTCGCAGCGGTTGTGCGTCCCCAGGATCGTGCCGCCCTCGGCCAGGATGCCCGACACCGCAGCGGCGTCCAGCGGCCGGCTCGCCGGCAGCATCAGCCCGAGAAAGCCGCGCTCGATGCCGGTCACGCGCGCGCCGGCCTCGTTGATCAGCGCCAGCGTGACGGCGCGGATCACCGCGTTCAGCCCCGGACAGTCGCCGCCGCCGGTGAGGATGCCGACGTGCATCGCGGGCCGCTGCGTCAGCCCAGCCAGGCGGCCAGGTCGGTCTCGAGCTGGCCGAGGTCGGCCTGGCGCGTGTACATCATGTGGCCGGCGTCGTAGTAGTGGTGCTTCACGCGCGCGAGCACCGAGGCCGGCGCGTCGAGCTGCGCGAGCGACCAGTCGCTCGCACTGTACGGCGTGCCCAGGTCGTAGCGGCCGCTGGCGACGAAGACCTTCAGGTTCGCGTTGCGGCGCAGCGCGCGCGCGAGGTCCGGGCTCGTCGACGCGAAAGCGTTGCCCTGGGACTCGCCACGGTTCCAGTTCCAGCCGCGGTTGACGGCGTGCGAGAGCACCTCGTAGCGCTGCTCGGAGACGAGGCCGAGGTGCTCGGCGAAATAGGCCATCCCGGCCATCGTGTACGGCGCGGCGATGGCCTCGATGCCGGGGTCGAACTCCATCTCGTGGCCGCGGCTGGCCGCCGCCGGGCCGGTCGCGCGCGCTTCGAGCCGGCCGACGACGCGGCCGCGCGCGCGCAGCGCCTCGATGAAGTAGGTCCGGTCGCCGATGCGCAGGTTCTTCTCCTCGACCAGCGTGCGCGGCAGACCGGTGAGCTCGGCGATCCGGCGCGCGACGCGTGCGCGACGCTTGTCCGACAGCCTCGCGCCGGCCTGCAGCGCAGCGGCGTAGTCCTCGTCGACGAAGGCCTCGGCCGCGGCCCGCGCGGCCTCGCTCGACGCGGCCAGCGCGCCGTCGAGCAGGCCGTGGTACTGCGAGACGTTCGCGAACGCGGGCAGGAAGAGCGCATAAGGCAGGTCGTTCGCGGGCGCGAAGACGAGGCTCTGCAGGTCCATCGCGCACGAGACGAGGATCAGCCCGGACAGCGCCACGCCCATGTCCTGCAGCTTGTCGGCGAGCGCCGCGCCGCGCGTCGTGCCGTAGCTCTCGCCGGCCAGGTAGACCGGCGAGCCCCAGCGCCGGTGGCGCGTGAGCCAGACGCGCATCGCCTCGGCCAGCGCCTCGACGTCGCCGTCGACCGACAGCATCTTCTTGCGCGCCGCCTCGCTCGCGGCGACCGACCAGCCGGTGTGCGGCGGGTCGATGAAGACGAGGTCGAAGTGGCCGAACCAGCTGTGCGGGTTGTCGACCACCGCATAGGGCGCGCTCGGCATCGACGCGTCGTCCGGAACGACGACGCGCTTGGGCCCGAGCGCGCCCAGGTGGAGCCAGATCGAAGCCGAGCCGGGCCCGCCGTTGAACGCGAAGCACACCGGCCGCGTGCGCGGGTCGGCGCCCTTGAGCGTATAGGCGGTGGTCATCACCGCTGCCTGCGGCTCGCCGGTGGCGCCGTCCAGGCCTTCGGCGACGACCGGCATGAAGGCCGCACCGACCGTGTACTCGAGGAGCCGGCCGCCGAGCGTGATCGACCCTGCGCTCTCGGCCGGGGCCTGCGCGACGAGCTTGTCGACGCGTTCGCGCAGCTTCTTGTCGGGTTCCTTCTCGGGCGTCGGGGTCGCGGCGGCGTCGGCCATCGGGAAGCTCCAGTTCGAAACGAAGGCGCGACCTTATCTCAAGACGCGAGCCAGCCCGCGAACGCGCCCAGGTCGACGTTGCCGCCGCTGACGATGACGCCGACACGCTGGCCGCGCAGGTCGATCGCGCCTTCGAGCGCCGCCGCCGCGGCCAGGCAGCCGGTCGGCTCGACGACCATCTTCATGCGTTCGGCGAAGAAGCGCATCGTCGCGACCAGCTGCGCGTCGCTGACGGTGAGGATGCTCGCGACGTGGCGCTGGATCACCGGGAAGGTGAGCGCACCGCTGTGCTGCGTCTGCGCGCCGTCGGCGATCGTCTTCGGCGTCTCGATGTGGACGATCTCGCCGCGCGCCAGGCTCTGCTGGGTGTCGTTGCCGGCCTCGGGCTCGACGCCGTGGACGACGATCTCCGGCGCGAGCTGCTTCGCCGCGACCGCGCAGCCGGCGATCAGCCCGCCGCCGCCGACGCAGACCAGCAGCGTGTCCAGCGGCCCGGTTTCCTGGATCAGCTCCAGCGCCGCGGTGCCCTGCCCGGCCATCACGTGCGCGTGGTCGTAGGGCGGGATCAGCGTCATCCCGCGCTCGGCGGCGATGCGCCGGCCGATCGCTTCGCGGTCCTCGGTGTAGCGGTCGTAGAGCAGGATCTCGCTGCCTGGCTGGCCGGCCTGGTAGCCGCGCGTCGCGGCGAGCTTGGCCGGCGGCGCGTCCTTGGGCATCACGATCAGCGACGGCATCCCGAGCAGCCGCGCCGCGAGCGCGACCGCCTGCGCGTGGTTGCCCGACGAGAACGCGATCACGCCGGCGCGGCGCTGCTCGGGCGTGAACTGCGCGAGCGCGTTGTAGGCGCCGCGGAACTTGAACGCGCCCATGCGCTGGAAGTTCTCGCACTTGAAGTAGAGCTGCGCGCCGGTGCGGTCGTCGGCGACGCGCGAGCAGCGCACCGGCGTGCGCAGCGCGATGTCGGCCAGCCGCCCGGCGGCGGCGCGGATGTCGTCGAAGGCGATCGCGAGTTCGTTCATGGTCTCACTCCTTCGGGCCCTGGAAACCGTGCTGGCGCAGCGTCAGCACCAGCGTGTCGCGCCAGGCCGGGCGCGCCGCGTCCAGCGGCTGGATCGGCGTGCTCTCGTGGATCACGCGCTCGTCGTCGAGCAGCAGCGCGCTCCACGGCTCGGCGAGCGTGAAGCGTGTGCCCTGCGGGCCGCGCGCGTCGAAGACGCGCGTCTCGCCGCCCTTCACGTTGTGGCGCGCGACGAGCAG
>MEGM01000131.1 GCA_001725505.1 Rubrivivax sp. SCN 70-15
CGGCGACCCGCCGGCGGTCGCGCTGCCCGGCGAGAGCTGCCGCGCCGTCGCCGAGCGGCTGGCGCTGCAGGGCCTGGACCGGCTGCCGGTGGTCGACGCGCCGGCGTCGCGCCGGCTGGTCGGCGTCGTCTCGCTGAGCGACATCGTTCGCCTGCGGCGCGAGCGCCACGTCGAGGAGGGGCTGCGCGAGCGGCTGCTGAACCCGCGCCGGCCGTAGCGCGGCGCGCCCGACGTCGACGCACGCGCCGGCCTCGGGCCGCGTCCGCTTCGCCGGGAACCGGCCTCGCGCGGCCGGCCCCTGGCGGACCTTCACGCCCCGTCGACGGACGGCGCATAGGATTTTCAAACGCCCCCTCGAAACCTCGACGCGGGAGCCGAGACCGGCCCGGCCGGCTTGGCCAGCGTGGCTGCGGCAGTTGAACCATTGCTCAGGCGCCATCCGGCCCGCCTCGACGTTTCGCCTGAGGCTCCTGCGGCCTTGATCGTTGGCCTCGGCCTCCGGGTTGACCCTCACTCGGTGACGCCGCGCCAACCCCGCGCGCAGCGTCGCCCCGGCTGCGTTGCGGCGCCGCAGCCTGCGGATGTGGTGTCGATGTCGGCCGGCGCGGCTCTGGGGGGCGTCAGTCTCGCTCGACCTCACGCGCCCGTCCCCGAGGCGGTGGCTGGGGATCCAGCCCCAGGTGGGTGAGGATCTTCTCGATGACCGGCCGCTCGAGGATGGCCGCGATGATCTTCAGCTCCCCGACGCCGCAGTTCGGGCAGTGCTGCATGTCGATGTCGAACACGCGCTTGAGCAGCCGCGCCCAGCTGATGCGGTTCGGCCGCGCCTGGAGTGTCTCGACTTCGCACTCGGCGGCTGCCGAGGCTTCGGTCCCCTGCTCTTGCACCTGCGGTGTCCGCGGCACCACCAGACGCCGAAGCTTCGCGTTCGGGGCCAGGACGCCGTGGAACCTGATCAGGTGCAACCTCGGCCGCGGCACCAGCGCCGCCAGCCGCTGCATGAACTCCAGCGGGCTCATGACCAGGTGCGTCGTTCCATCGCGCCAGGCTGTCTTCAGCTTGAGCTCGACCTGGCCGGCGGCGTTGAGCTGTACGCGTTCGTCGGACAGCGCCGGCCGCGTGATGTAGCGGCACAACTGCTCCAGCCGCTTGCGGTCATGTACCTCGACCCGCACAGCGGCGTGCAGGCTGAATCCGTCGATGTCGGCGCACAGGGGCTGACGTGCCGTGGCCTCACGCGGCATCGCGCCTCGCAAGGTCAGCACCTTTTGCCCTGCCCGCGGTCCGAAAGCGATGCGGTAGGTAACAGCCGCCGCCTGCAGCGGCCTCAGCGTGCGCGCCTCCTCGCCGTCGGCATCCGGCTCGGCCAGCCAGGTCTGCCCCATGTCCTCGACCAGTACACCCCGGCGCGTGAGCATCTTCATCAGCCGGCTGATGACGGTCTGCAGCAACGCGTGCAACTCGTCGTCGGTGGGCGTACCCGCCTCGATGAAGGCCGGCGAGCCATCGGCGCCGCTGCGGTACACCCCGTCCAGCACCAGGCAGTGCAGGTGGATGTTGAGGTTGGCGGCGGATCCGAACCGCTGAATCAGCGTGACGGCGCCGCCCTGACCCTCGTCGCCCGAAAGCCCGGCGTCATCCAGCAGATGGCGCGTGATCACACGCTGCACCACCTGCAGCACCGGCGTGACCAGCTCGGGCTGCGCGGCCATCAGTACCCGCAGCGGGATCGGCAGGGACAGCACCCATTGCCTCACCGGCACATGCGGGATGACGTGATCGACCAGGTGCGCCGCCGTCTGCGACATGCGCCGCGCACCGCACGATGGGCAGAAACCGCGGCGCTTGCAACTGAAGGCCAGCAGCTTGTCGTGGCCGCAGTCGCCGCAGCGCAGCCTCAGGAAGCCATGCGCCAGGATGCCGCACTCGAGGAAGGCGTCGAACTCGTCCTTGATGAAGCGCGGCAAATCGGCACCGGTGCTGGCTTCGGTGTGCGCGATGAAGCTGGCGGCGTGCTGCTGGACCAGGCGATACAGCGTGGTCTGCTCGGGGCGGTGGCGCTCGTAGTGGAGCGGCGCGCCATCGGGCGCCCGCTGGGGCTGCCGGCCGATGGCGTGCACGCGAGGCTTCCGAAGGGGTGAGCCCGCACGGTCTCAAGCCGTGGTCCTCGCCTCAATCGCTCCAAAGGATGCGTGCCGACGTATGCCCTCCGCCGTGGGGCCTCCAATGGGTGACTGGGTACGAGCGACGGGCCGCTTCAGGGCGGCGAGATCAGGACGGCAGATGTCGGCTCAGGGTCGGACTGTTGAGTTCGTCGGGAGAGGGAGCAGTCATTCCCGCGGCACTGGCCAGCCGCCGAGGCTCCGATGGCTCTCTTTCAGCGTTCAGCGGACATTCGAGGCCTTCGCCCTCGAAGGACCGGTTCCGGAGGCCGCCGACGTTCACCTGGCAAGATCGAATGACTCTGACCAGTCTTCTGCGGCCGGTTGCTGCCCTTGGGCGTGAGGCGCGGTGAGAGCGGGGACTACCGCTTTGTACGTACTGAAGCTTGGGGGTCCCGATTCAGGTACCGCATTGCATAGTCCAGGGTCACATCTCCAGCGACCTTCACAAACTGCGCCGACGCGCCACACAGGCGGGATGGACAGGCCTCGGTCCCGGCGCCGTCCATAACCAGGACGAACGTCGGAGTCCTCGTGATCCCATGGCGATCGAACGCTTCCGGATTGATCTGGACAGCAACGCGGCGGCTGCCGATCAGCGCCTGCATACGGGTCACCGTGTCTCGGATCGATCCGTTGACCAACCCCCGCAGCACGAGAGTCGCGCCCGCCCGCGCTGCCTGGTCGACTAAGCGCTGGAGCGTCGCCTCCGGCATGGCGAAGCTCACGAAGATCAACACCTTCGGCCCTGCCTTGCCAGACCTTATCGCATCCGCCTGCGCGCCGTTCTGCAGGTCGAAGCCCTTGGAGATGGCCTCAAGGTCGATGGGCATGCGGGTCACCGGCTGCGGCAGGTTCTCGATTCGCGGTGTGCCCGGAACCGGCACCTTCGCCAGCTCGGCCTCTGTCGGCATCCGATGCTGCTGGCGCGCGCGCTCGATGTCGGCGTCTGTCACCGCGGGTGGCGTCGCAGGGGCACCCAGCACGCTGCGGGCAAGAAGGAGAACGGCGACTCCCGCGCCGAGCGTCCGTCCGATGAACGATGCCCTGTCAGTAGCCCACACAGCAGTTCCTCTTCCTGAACAGCATGAACGCGAAGTCCTCTCCGCGCACCGGGTACTCCTTGCCGGCGCCCCAGACGATGGTGCTGCGGCCGAAGGGCTGGCAGCAGCGTCCGCCGTCCTTGGCGGTGTTGGCCACCGGGTAGGTCAGCTGGGTCTTGTAGGCGGTCTTGTCCATGGCCGGCAGGAAGTAGGGGCCGCACAGGCCTGGCCGGCCATGCCAGCCCCAGGCCAGCAGCTCGCGGTGCATCTTAGCGGTCAGCCGCTGCGCGATGAGGGCCGCCGTTCGCACCCCGCCCATGTGGTACGGCACGTGGCCATCGAAGGGGTAGATGCCGCCCTGGCAGCCGGCGCACCAGAACATCTCGGCGATGCCGAAGCCCGCGGTCGCGGCCACGCAATCGGCCGCGCAGGCCGCCACCGCCACCGGGTTGGCGAACAGCACGGCCTCGGGGTTGAGGATGAGGGTCAGCTCGTCGTCGTTCCACAGCGGGTCCACCTCGGTCAGGTAGGCCAGGTCGAACGAGCCCCGCTCCAGGCACGGGAAGTCGGTCACCACCTCCAGCCAGTACAGCACCGGGTTCACGTAGAAGTGCGCCTGGTAGAAGCTGCCGCCGTCGCCATCGCCTTCGGGGCGTGTGAACCTTGCCGCCGCCGGCGCCGGGATACCGGGGTCGAGGTCGATGCCGCCCAGCGACGCCAGGCAGAACGGCTTGCGCATGGCCTCCACGTGCCGGGCAGGCTCCCAGAATCCGATCGACAGGCCGATGGTGGGGTTCACACCGCAGCTGCAGACCGGATTGGACGGGTTGGCGATGTCCTCCTGCCCATCGAAGTTGGCGATGGTGGCGCTACCGATGCTGATCGGCAGGATGCAGCTCCAGCAGATCTCGGTGATCGGGTTGGGGAAGCGGCCGGTGCAGGTCAGGCTGTCGGCGGCCTGCGCGGGCGTCACCCAGGGCAGGGCGGCAGCCAGCAAAGCGCGGGCAAGCACCCGGCTGGCCCATCGGCGAAGCGCGGGCATCTTCGGTGCGGCAAGCCAGCGGATCAGGGAGGGCAGGGTGGTCATTGCACGAGCACCTCGTCGACGCGCAGGCGCATGCCTTCCTGCGAGACCAGGGCGGGCACCTGCCTGATGCCGAAACGGCGGGTCAGCGTCCCCTGCTGGTCGTAGTACACCGGCACGCGCCAGGCCTTCATCAGGTCCAGGTACGAGCCACCGGTCAGGATGGGCTTGACCTTTCCGTCGTAGCGCGCGATCAGCTCGCGGGCCCGAGCGACCTGTCGGCCGTCACGGGCATCGAAGAACAGTAGCCGCTTGGACAGCGACACCACCTCCAGCGGGTTCTTGCGCGTCCCGGCCGGGAACAGCAGCCTGCCCTGCGCATCGACGATGTTGCGGTCGAGCGTGAAGGTGGGATCGATGGTCCAGGACCGTGCCGTCTCGGTGCTTCGTATGCCCTCCACCGGAGCGGGCTGGCGCACGGCGGCCACACCGCGGTTGCGGGCCTCTTCAATCAGACGCTGCAGTTCGCCCGTGCGTTCCTTCTCACGCAGGCGCTGCTGGATGAACTGCAGCAGGTGGGGTTCGGCAATGCCGTAGGTCGGGCCGATGGTCCCCAGGTCCACGGCGTGGGTGGCCGTGCCCAGGATCATGGCGACGGCCACCAGCAGCGACCGAATGACGCGTGCCGCCGGGCTGGTGCAGCCTGCCTGAGGCAGTGGCGGTTCGAACTTCACCTTGCCGCCTTCCGGGTGCATGAGACCTGCTCGCCCAGCCGAGTCAGCCCTGGCCCGTCCTGAAGGTGGCTGGCCCGGATCATCGCCATCAGCAGCGGATCGCCGTCTCCTTCCGCCATCGCCTGTCGAAGCTCGCGGCTCGAAAGACTCCGGCGGCACCGGCGCTCGTGCGCCTGCAGATAGGCCCGCGCCCCTTGGTGTGCCGCAGGGGAGATCTGCTGGAGCAGCGCAAGGTAGTCGGCCATCGGCACGTCGCCCGTGACAGCCGACTCGGACGATGTCTGCGCCAGCGCCGGCAACGCCACAGCAAACGCGGTCAGGGCGACACGGGAAGCCAGCGAGGCCAGGGAGGTCAGCTGGACCGGGTGAAGGCGCACCGGCCAAGGCAGCGTCAGATCGGAATCCATGGCAGCCCCTCAGAACAGCGGCACCACGGTGCCCAGCACCTGCTCGGCCCGCACGAGCCCGCTGCTGCGGTAGCGCGAGTCGAACGAGTCCGGACCCGTGCCCTGCACGTAGTAGTGGCCCGGCGGGATCACCGTCGGCGCAATCGGATCCAGCGGGCGCCGGTCGAAGGCCTGGGCCTTGGCCGTGCCGACGACGACACCGTTGACCGACACGGTGCGGTCCGACACCGTCACCACGTCCCCCGGCAGGCCGCGCACGACCTTGAAGAACGGCTGACCGTCCAGTCCGGGGTACGCGGTTCGCGCCTCGCCCGCAAACGAGAAGATGACGAACTCGCCGCGCTGCAGCGGATGCTCGCCGTGCTGCAGCCAGGCCACCCGGTACGGCAGGCTGCCCGTCCAGTTGAAGAGGACCGGCACGCGCGGCGTCGGGTCGATGAAGAGCCGCGTGTAGGCGAAGGCCCAGATCACGAAGACGGGCAGGTAGAGGTACCAGCGTCGCCGCATGTGCATCGCAAAGTCGATGGCCTGGGTGCGAAGGCTGCGGTTCATCGGGCCTCCTCGGGGTCGTTCCTGTGGGGTGTCTGGGGATGGCCCAGCTTCTGATGCAGCAGTGCCGTCAGATCGACGGTTCGCGGTGTCCGGCCGGCCACGGCGCTCTTCAGCACCACCAGGCAGGCGCAGTCGCGCGGCAGTTCCTCGAGAGCGGCCGGCAGCCGCTGCGAGAAGCTCCGGGCCAGCGCAAACGCCTTCTCGCGGTCGGCGTCGTTGGTGGCGCGGGTCAGGAGCTGGGTGAACTCGGCCTCCTTCTGCCGATACACCTCGCCGACATCGACGACGCCGACCCGCTGGGCCGGGCGAACCACCACGCGGTCGTAGGCGGCCAGCGTGCCCAGCACGATCAGCAGCGCGAATGACGCGTGCAGGAGGATGGGCGCTACGCCCACGGGCCCGGCAAGGGGCGGCTGGGGTTTCTGGCCCGGAATGGCGCTGGCGTCGACGTCCATGGGAGCCTCGCCAGGGTCACACGGCTTGTCCGCGCCGCCGCAGCAGCTCGGTGATCGCGTCGTCGATGCTCAGACCTTGCGCACGCAGCTCGTCGATCGGGGCGTTGTCCTCCAGCTTGTTGGAGAACAGCAGGTGGGTCGCCGGGTCGAGGATGTTGCGCGCCACGCCTTCGCCCACCGGCGATGAGATGTAGACCTCCGAGAAGACGCCCGGCTCCGTGCGCAGCGAGTTGAGCAGCCGCTTCTTGGGCTCGTCCATCGACAGCCGCCCCTTGCGGTCGAGCATCTCGATCGACTCGGGCTTCTGCCGCAGCAGGAACACCCAGTCCGAGCAGTTGAAGGCCGCCTCCATCTGGGCCGATCCGTAGTAGTCGTCGGCACTCTGAGTGGCCGTGCCGAGCGATCCGCCGTACTTGCGTGCACGACGCGCGGCTTCCTCGACCACGGCCGCCTTCACGGGGTCGTCGGCGCCGATGTCGCCCAGCTGCTGCTTGAGCTCGTCGATGAAGAGCACCTTGCGCCGGTTGCGCGTCAGGTACATCTCGCCGGTGATCTGATGCAGCAGCAGGATGTTGACGACCGCATGCAGGTCGGGCCGGCGCTTCAGCTCCTCGTTCTCGATGACGACGAAGTCGTTGCCGAAGTCGATGTTGTTGCGCCCCTCGAAGAAGCGCTCGTACTGGCCGCCGCGGGCGTAGGGGTTCAGCATCACGGCCAGGTCGCGGATGCGCGGGTCCTCGCGCACGCCCAGCTCCTCGATGGTGCCGGCCTTGAAGGCGTCGCGGAGCGCGGTCACCGTGAGCGCGTTGCCGTGCTCGCGGAACAGCTTGATGACCATCGCCGAGATGGCCTTGTACTGGACCTCGTCCAGCGGCCGGGACATCGAGGCCATCTTGGAGATGGCCGGCACCAGCATGTCGATGTCCTCGTTGATGTCGACGATGTGCGTGAAGGGGTTGAGGCAGATGTCGACGTCGGGCCGGAACTCGATGTACGTGCCCTTGGCCTTGCGGCACAGCTTCTCGAACGACCGGCCGAGGTCGAGCATCCACACCTTGGCGTCGATGGCGCGGTAGGACCATGCCATCTCGTTCATCAGCACCGACTTGCCGGACCCGGGCGCGCCGATGATCGCGAAGTTGTAGTTGCCCAGGTCGTTGTCGAAGATGTCCAGCGTCATCAGCTGGCCGCGCCGACCACCGAAGACCAGGGCCGGCGTGCGCGTGCCGCGCCACTCGGCGATCAGCGGTGCCAGGTGGATGGCATTGGCCATCGTCTTGCGCGAGACGCGGCGCATCTTGGCCAGGTCCTTGTGGAAGGCCTCCGAGAGCGTCATCGGCAGGCTGGCCAGAAGCGCCTGCCGGTGCATGTAGACATCGGCGTTGAGCTGGAAGCCCCGGCCGCGCCAGATCGCGTTGGCGGTCTCCTGGGCGGACACGGCCTTCTCGGGCGGCGAGAAGATCGCCAGCTGGTGGTACAGGCTCACCAGGCTGCTGCCCACGTCGATGGCGTTGGCCGCCGCGGTCCAGTCCTGCAGCTTCTTGCCCACGTCGGGCATCACCTCGGCCATCTTGCTGCGTGCGTTCTGGGTCGCGCGCACGTGGTTGGCCGTGACCACGGACTTCATGACGTTGGGGTCGAGCACGTGCACGCCCATGGTCAGCAGGAAGGGCGCGCTGTACTGCAGCGCCGGCTGCATCAGGTCGCCGATCAGAGAGCCCATCTGCCACAGTGCAAAGCGCTCGGGGAAGGACTTGATCGAGTAGAAGCGTGCTTCCAGCGATCCCTCGTGGCCCTCCTTCCAGAGGGTCAGGCCGGCAGGATGCGGGTCCTGGATGGTGTCGAAGTCGACGATCTGGTCGCGGATCTCGCGGCCGTCGTCGTAGTGGAGGTTGGGGGCGTCGGTCTGGGAGACCCGGTCCGGGTTGGTGAACAGCGCACACCAGTTGATCAGGTCGGCGGCGTCGCAGACACGGCTGGGCAGCGACGCCGAGCGCAGCGTGGACGCCATGGACTCGCGCAGCGCGACCAGTTCGTCGCGCCGGGTCAGGTCGCCGGCCTGTTCCACGCCGCCGGGCACCGACACGCTCATCATCAGCCGGAAGTCGCGGATCGTGTAGTGGAAGCCGGTGGTCAGCGACTGCTGCGCGCCGTGCAGCAGGTGCCCCACACGCTGCCGCGCAAGGCGGTGGAACAGGTTGTCGTTGCGCGCCGGGCGACCCCAGTGCTTGGCCTTGTCGGCCTGGTCGGCATCCTCGACGCGAAGGTTGGCATAACGGCGCAGCTGCTCGCGGATGTGCGGCGAGGCAAAGAGGTGGAACTGGATCCCGGTGGCTGGCGGGCAGGTCGAGTACAGCGAGATCAGCACCTCGGCCATGCGGTCGTCGGCACCCGACTGCGGCATCAGCTCGAGCATGAAGCCCAGGCTGTCGCGGTTGACGAAGAGCTTCTCGTCGGCGAGGTAGGCCGAGTACGGCAGCCAAGACGCGAACTGCTCGGCCGGCGTGTCCGGAGGCGAGCCCAGGCCCAGCCAGCCCAGGCTGCCGTGGCCGGGGCGGCTGCCGCCAGGAGAGGCGGCGGATCGGGTCGAAGCGGTCGGGGCGAACGGAGTGGGCATGGAGGGTGCCTCGCAGGGATGGCAGGAAGAGGTGTCAGATCAGTCGTTGGGTTCGTTGCCACGCGGATCGACGGGCATCTGCGGCCGGCCCGCCGGAGGTGTCAGGCCGGGCAGGGACAGCGAACCACTCGGTTGATCTGTCCGACCGGACTGGTTCGATGTCCTGGGGTCGCGCGAGTCGGTGGCGCCGCCGGCAGGACGTGCGGTTGCGGGCGGCGGAGGCCGCAACGGCGCGTAGGCATCGCGGATCTGCCGTTGCGCGTGCTCGACGAGCCACTGGCCATCGTCGACCCGGACGTAGACGTAGCCCTGGTCGTGGAGGTCGCGGTCGGCGTCTTCCCAGGGCTTGAACCAGAGCCGCAGGATGCGGGCTGAAGACCGGAGCGGCATGGCCGTGGGCGAGGGCGGCGTCGATGGCGAGACGGCGATGCGGGAGGCCGCCGCGCCTGCAGCACCCGCCGCGGCTGCG
>MEGM01000132.1 GCA_001725505.1 Rubrivivax sp. SCN 70-15
GCCAGCGGGCTTGGCCTGCGCGGCCTCGGCCGCGGCCTTCGCAGCGGCTTCGGCAGCGGCCCGGGCGGCAGCCTCGGCGGCCGCAGCTGCAGCCGCGGCTGCAGCTTCGGCGGCCTCGCGCGCGGCGTGCTCCTGTTCCTCGCGCACGCGGCGCGCTTCGGCGATCTCGGCCTCCTGCTGGCGGATCGCCTCGGCCTGCGCGCTCGCCTCCTCCTCGCGTCGCTGCAGCTCGAGGTCCTCGTCCGACGGCCCGGCCGCAGCCTCGGCGCCGGCGTCGTCGCGCTTGACGAAGACGCGCTTCTTGCGCACCTCGACCTGGATCGTGCGCGCCTTGCCGCTGGCATCGGCCTGCTTGATCTCGGTGGTCGACTTGCGCGTCAGCGTGATCTTCTTGCGCTCGGCGCCGCCGGTTCCGTGCGACGAACGCAGGAACTCGAGCAGACGTTCCTTGTCGGCTTCGGTCAGCGCGTCGTCGGGTGACGCCTTGGCGACGCCGGCCGACTGCAACTGCTCGAGCAACGCGGCGGTCGGGCGGTTGAGCTGGAGCGCGAACTGGGCGACGGTGGTCACGGCCATGTGGCGGTTTTCCTCGGGGTTTGGCGGGCGGTGCTCAGGCGGTGAACCAGTGCTCGCGGGCCTTCATGATCAGCGTGCGGGCCTGCGCCTCGTCGATACCGGTCAGATCGGTCAATTCGTCGACGGCAAGGTCGGCCAGGTCGTCGCGCGTGTGGATGTTGCCGGCGGCGAGCTTGGCGATCAGCTCGGGGGTCAGGCCCTCGAGGTCGCGCAGGTCCTGCGATACCTCCTCGACCTGCTCCTCGCGCGCGATCTCCATCGTCAGCAGCGCATCCTTCGCACGCGTGCGCAGCTCCTGCACGGTCTCCTCGTCGAAGCCCTCGATCTCGAGCATTTCCTGCAGCGGCACGTAGGCCACTTCCTCGAGGCTGTTGAAGCCCTCGGCGATCAGGATGTCGGCGACCTCCTCGTCGACGTCGAGCTTGTCGACGAACAGCGCGCGCGCGCCTTCGGACTCGGTCGCCTGCTTGGCGTTCGATTCCTCGGCGGTCATGATGTTGATGCGCCAGCCCGTCAGCTCCGACGCGAGGCGCACGTTCTGCCCGCCGCGGCCGATCGCGATCGCGAGGTTCTCCTCGTCGACGACGACGTCCATCGCGTGGCGCTCCTCGTCGACGACGATGCTCTGCACGTTGGCCGGCGCGAGCGCACCGATCACGAACTGCGCCGGGTCCTCGGACCAGAGCACGATGTCGACGCGCTCGCCGGCGAGTTCGGTCGTGACGCCGTTGACGCGCGAGCCGCGCACGCCGACGCAGGTGCCGATCGGGTCGACACGTCGGTCGTGCGAGACGACGGCGATCTTCGCGCGGCTGCCGGGGTCGCGGGCGCAGCTCTTGATCTCGAGCAGGCCCTGCTCGATCTCGGGCACTTCCTGCGCGAACAGCTCGATCATGAAGCCCGGCGCGCTGCGCGACAGCATGATCTGCGGGCCGCGCTGTGTCGGGTCGACGCCGAGGATGAACGCGCGCACGCGGTCGCCGGTGCGCAGGTTCTCCTTCGGGATCATCTCGCTGCGCTTGAGGCGCCCTTCGACGCGACCGCTCTCGACGATGATGTCGCCCTTGTCCAGGCGCTTGACGGTGCCGACGAAGATCTTGTCGCCGCGCGACATGAAATCGTTGAGCAGCTGCTCGCGCTCGGCGTCGCGGATCTTCTGCAGGATCACCTGCTTGGCCGCCTGCGCGCCGATGCGACCGATCGGCACCGAGTCGATCGCCTCCTCGATGTAGTCGTCGACCTCGATGTCGGGGATCTGTTCCTGCGCCTCGAACAGCAGCACTTCGGCGTCGGCGTTCTGCAGGCCGGCCTCGTTCGGCACGACATGCCAGCGGCGGAAGGTTTCGTAGTCGCCGGTGTCGCGGTCGACGGCGACGCGGATGTCGACCTCGCCGCCGTGCAGCTTCTTCGTCGCCGAAGCGAGAGCAGCCTCCACGGCGCCGAAGACGACATCGCGCTCCACCGTCTTCTCGCGCGAGATGGCGTCCACCAGCATCAGCATTTCGCGGTTCATCGCTCCTGACCTCCGTCAACCCCTGTCGGTGCAGCGCCGGCAGGTTTGCCGCGCCGCCCCTTGAAATCCACCACCGGCACGAGCCGGGCTTCGCGCACTTCGTCGAGCGCGAAGGCCAGCACCTGCTCGGCCTTGCCATCGTTGAAGACGAGGTTCCATGCACCGTCCTCGACGCGCGCGAGAACGCCGCGCCAGACCTTGCGGCCCTGGAACGGCAGTTTCAGCGTCAGGCTGATCTCCTGACCCGCAAAACGTTCGTAGTCGGCGGCGCGCTTGAGCGGGCGATCCAGCCCCGGCGACGAGACCTCGAGGCGCTCGTAGTCGACGCTGTCGACCTCGAGCGCGAACTGAAGCTGGCGCGTCACCTGCTCGCAGTCCTCGACGGTGACGAACTCGCCGTCGCCGCTCGGGTAGTCGCGCCCCGGAACACGGTCGATGTAGACACGCAGCAGCCCGCGCCCCGAGCGCTCGATGTCGACCAGGTCGTAACCCAACCCGGTGACCGTCTGCTCGATCGCGTCACGCCAGCCCAGGCGTGCGCCCTGTGCGCCGTCGCCCGCCGGCTTGCTGATTTCTTCGTGCGTGCCTGTCAAAATGCCCCGTACCGTACCGTTACCGCCAGCCCCGTGCCCGAGCCCGTGCCGCGCACCGACCGCAAACGCGATCGACCAAAAAAAATGGGCTGGAAGAATCCGCCCACGCAGCTTTACTCGGGAAAGGCGGATTATAGACCGCAGCCACGGGCCCGGCAAGGCGCGCGCCACGACCGGCACGGGGTGAGAGAATCCGCAGCCCTCGCACTGACCGAACACACCATGGGTTTCCTCGCCGGCAAACGCCTGCTCATCACCGGGCTGCTGTCCAACCGCTCGATCGCCTACGGCATCGCCCGCGCCTGCCGGCGCGAAGGGGCCGAGCTGGCCTTCAGCTACGTCGGCGAGCGCTTCCGCGAGCGCAGCGTCGAATTCGCGCGCGAATTCGACTCCGAACTGGTGTTCGACTGCGATGTCGGCGACGACGCCCAGATCACCGCGATGTTCGACCAGCTCGCAGCCACCTGGCCCGAGTTCGACGGCTTCGTCCACTCGATCGGCTTCGCACCGCGCGAGGCGATCGCCGGCGACTTCCTCGACGGCCTGTCGCGCGAGGCCTTCCGCATCGCGCACGAGATCTCGGCCTACAGCTTCCCGGCGCTGGCCAAGGCGGCCGCACCGCGGCTGCGGCCGGGCGCGGCGCTGCTGACGCTGAGCTACCTGGGCGCGCAACGGGTCGTGCCGAGCTACAACACGATGGGTCTGGCCAAGGCCTCGCTCGAAGCCAGCGTGCGCTACCTGGCCGCCAGCCTGGGTCCCAGGGGCGTGCGCGTGAACGGCATCTCGGCCGGGCCGATCAAGACGCTGGCCGCATCGGGCATCAAGGGCTTCGGCAAGATCCTCGACGTGGTCGCGACGAACGCGCCGCTGCGCCGCAACGTGACGATCGACGATGTCGGCAACGTCGCCGCGTTCCTGCTTTCCGACCTGGCCGCCGGCGTGACCGCCGAGATCACCTATGTCGACGGCGGCTTCAGCCACGTGATGGCCGGCAACCCGGACGCATAGCCCGGCGCGACGCGCGTCACTGCTCGGCGAACGCGCGCTCGACGACGAACGCACCCGGCGTCGAGGTGTTGCCCTCGGCGAAGCCGCGCGCCTCGAGCAGGTGCTTCAGGTCGCGCAGCATCGGCGGGCTGCCGCAGATCATCACGCGGTCCTGCACGGCGTCCAGCGCCGGCAGCCCGAGGTCGGCGAACAGGCGGCCGGACTCGATCAGTTCGGTGATGCGGCCGTTGTTGCGGTACGACTCGCGCGTCACCGTCGGGTAGTAGCGCAGCTGGCGCGCGACCGTCTCGCCGAGCAGTTCGTGCCGTGGCAGATGCTCGGTGAGCAGGTCGTGGTAGGCGAGCTCGTCCTTGCGGCGCACGCCGTGGACCAGGATCACCTGCTCGAAGCGCTCGTAGGTGTCGGGGTCGCGCACGATGCTCATGAACGGCGCGAGCCCGGTGCCGGTGGCGAGCAGGAAGAGCCGCCTGCCCGGCAGCAGGTAGTCGATGACCAGCGTGCCGGTCGGCTTGCGGCCGACGATGATGCGCTCGCCCGGCTTCACGTGCCGCAGCCGCGAGGTCAGCGGCCCGTCCGGCACCTTGATGCTGAGGAACTCGAGGTGGTCCTCGTAGTTCGCGCTGACGATGCTGTAGGCGCGCAGCAGCGGCTTGGCGTCGACCTTCAGCCCGATCATCGTGAAATGTCCGTTCGAAAAGCGCAGCGCCGGGTCGCGCGTGGTCGTGAAGGTGAACAGGCGGTCGGTCCAGTGATGGACGCTCAGGACGGTCTCTTCGTGCATCGTGCTCATCGGGTGCCGGGCCGCGGCGATCAGGCCTGCACGCAGTCGACGTAATAGCGCCGCGCCGAGCCCGGCGTGTCGTCCTCGACGAGGCCGTGGACGTCGGTGTCGAAGCCGGGAAACGCGGCGTTGAATTCGCGCGTGAAGCGCAGGTAGTCGACGATGCGCTTGTTGAAGCGTTCGCCCGGGATCAGCAGCGGGATGCCGGGCGGGTACGGGGTCAGCAGCGCGGTCGTGATCCGGCCCTCGAGCTCGTCGATGCCGACGCGCTCGGTCTTGCGGTGCGCGATGTGCGCGAACGCCTCGCTCGGCTTCATCGCCGGCTGCAGGTCGGACAGGTACATCTCGGTCGTGAGGCGCGCGATGTCGCCCTTCGCGTAGGTCTCGTGGATCGCCTGGCAGAGGTCGCGCAGGCCCAGGCGCTCGTAGCGCGGGTGCGCGGAACAGAACTCGGGCAGGATGCGCCACATCGGCGCGTTCTTGTCGTAGTCGTCCTTGAACTGCTGCAGCGCCGTCAGCATCGTGTTCCAGCGGCCCTTGGTGATGCCGATCGTGAACATGATGAAGAACGAGTACAGACCCGTCTTCTCGACGACGACGCCGTGCTCGGCGAGGAACTTGGTGACGATGCTGGCCGGGATGCCGGTCGCGGCGAAATTGCCCGCCAGGTCCAGCCCCGGCGTGATGATCGTGCACTTGATCGGGTCGAGCAGGTTGAAGCCCTCGGCCAGCGCGCCGAAGCCATGCCAGTTGTTCTCGGCGCGCAGCACCCAGTCGCCGCTCTCGCCGATGCCTGCGGGAGCCAGCGCGTCCGGCCCCCAGACCTTGAACCACCAGTCGCCACCGAACTCGGCCTCGACCTTGCGCATCGCGCGCCGGAAGTCCAGCGACTCGAGGATGCTCTCCTCGACCAGCGCCGAGCCGCCGGGGGCTTCCATCATCGCCGCGGCGACGTCGCAGCTGGCGATGATCGCGTACTGCGGGCTGGTGCTGGTGTGCATCAGGTAGGCCTCGTTGAAGAGGTGGCGGTCGAGCTTGCGATCCTGCGCGTCCTGCACCAGCACCTGGCTCGCCTGGCTCAGCCCGGCGAGCAGCTTGTGCGTGCTCTGCGTCGCGAAGACGAGCTGGTCCTTCGGCCGCGGCCGCTTCTTGCCCATCGAGTGGAAGCTGCCGTAGAAGGCGTGGAACGCGGCATGCGGCAGCCAGGCTTCGTCGAAGTGCAGCGCGTCGACGTAGCCGTCGAGGGCATGCTTGATCGTCTCGGTGTTGTAGAGCACGCCGTCGTAGGTGCTCTGCGTCAGCGTCAGGATGCGCGGCTTGACCGTCGCCGCGTCGACGTCCGCGAGCAGCGGATTCGCCGCGATCTTGCGTCGGATCGCCTCGGGCGAGAACTCGCTTTCCGGGATCGGGCCGATGATGCCGTAGTGGTTGCGCGTCGGCGTCAGGAACACCGGCACCGCGCCGGTCATGATGATCGAGTGCAGCACGCTCTTGTGGCAGTTGCGGTCGACGACGACGACGTCGCCGGGCGCCACGGTGTGGTGCCAGACGATCTTGTTGCTGGTGCTGGTGCCGTTGGTGACGAAGTAGCAGTGGTCGGCGTTGAAGATGCGCGCCGCGTTGCGCTCGCTCGCCGCGACCGGGCCGGTGTGGTCGAGCAGCTGGCCGAGTTCCTCGACCGCGTTGCAGACGTCGGCGCGCAGCAGGTTCTCGCCGAAGAACTGGTGGAACATCTGGCCGACCGGGCTCTTCAGGAACGCGACGCCGCCGCTGTGGCCGGGGCAGTGCCAGGAATACGAGCCGTCCTGCGCGTAGCCCATCAGCGCCTTGAAGAACGGCGGCGCCAGGCCGTCGAGGTAGCTCTGTGCCTCGCGGATGATGTGGCGCGCGACGAACTCCGGCGTGTCCTCGAACATGTGGATGAAGCCGTGCAGCTCGCGCAGCACGTCGTTCGGGATGTGCTGGCTGGTGCGCGTCTCCCCGTAGAGGTAGATCGGGATCTCGGCGTTGCGGAACCGGATCTCCTGGATGAACTTGCGCAGGTTCAGCACCGCCGGGTCGAGCTCGGGGCCGCCCTGGAATTCCTCGTCGTCGATCGACAGGATGAATGCGCTGGCGCGGCTTTGCTGCTGTGCGAACTGGCTCAGATCGCCGTAGCTGGTGGCGCCGAGGATCTCGAAGCCCTCCTTCTCGATCGCCGCGGCGAGCGCGCGGATGCCGAAGCCCGAGGCGTTCTCGGAGCGGAAGTCCTCGTCGATGATGACGATCGGGAAATGGAAGCGCAGCATGGCGGTCGCCCGGGGAGGGCATCGGAGCGAAGAGCGAGAAGTGTAGGGGCGACTCGCTACACTCGGCGCGAAGCCGGGAGAGACGAATGGACTGGACTGCAGCAACGCCCTGGTGGGTCGGCGCGGGCGTGCTGGTGGCGCTGGAGTTGGCCACCGGCACGTTCTACCTGCTGATGCTCTCGCTGGGCTGCGTGGCCGGCGCGCTCGCCGCCCACCTCGGCCTGGGCAGTGCGGCGCAATGGAGCGCGGCCGCAGTGCTGGGCTTCGGCGCGACCGCGCTGTGGCACTGGCGCCGAGCGCGCCAGCCGCGCTCGGCGCCGGCGGCATCGAACCGCGACGTCAACCTCGACATCGGCCAGACCGTCAAGGTCGAGGCCTGGGCCGACGACGGCACCGCGCGCGTGCGCTACCGCGGCTCGAGCTGGTCGGTGAAGTTCGCCGGCCCGGGCACGCCGACGCCCGGGGAACACATGATCGTTGCCGTCGAAGGCAGCACGTTGCAGGTCGCAGCGCAGTCGAACTGAAAGCACCCCATGGAATTCGCCATCGTCCTCGTCGTCATCGCGGTCGTCTTCATCGTCCGCACCTTCAAGATCGTGCCCCAGCAGCATGCCTGGGTCGTCGAGCGCCTGGGCAAGTTCGACCGCACGCTGACGCCGGGCCTGAAGTTCCTGGTGCCCTTCATCGAGCGCGTGGCCTACAAGCATTCGCTCAAGGAAGTGCCGCTGGACATCCCGAGCCAGGTCTGCATCACCAAGGACAACACCCAGCTCACCGTCGACGGCATCCTGTTCTTCCAGGTCACCGACCCGATGCGCGCAAGCTACGGCTCGAGCGACTACATCGTCGCGATCTCGCAGCTCGCGCAGACCACCTTGCGCAGCGTGATCGGCCGCATGGAGCTGGACAAGACCTTCGAGGAACGCGACCAGATCAACGCCTCGGTGGTGCTGTCGCTCGACGAGGCGGCGCTGAACTGGGGTGTCAAGGTGCTGCGCTACGAGATCAAGGACCTGACCCCGCCGGCCGAGATCCTGCGCAGCATGCAGGCGCAGATCACGGCCGAGCGCGAGAAGCGCGCGCTGATCGCGGCGTCCGAGGGCCGGCGCCAGGAGCAGATCAACATCGCCACCGGCGAGCGCGAGGCCTTCATCGCGCGCTCCGAAGGGGCTAAGCAGGCCGAGATCAACAAGGCCGCCGGCGAAGCGGCCGCGATCACCGCGGTGGCCGACGCGACGGCCGACGCGATCCGCAAGATCGCCGCCGCGATCCAGCAGCCCGGCGGCGAGCAGGCGGTGCAACTCAAGGTCGCCGAGAAGGCGGTCGACGCCTACGCGCAGCTGGCGCAGAAGAACAACACGATGATCGTGCCCGGCCACATGGGCGAGGTTGCCGGGCTGATCGGCACCGCGATGGCGCTGTTCAAGGGGGGCCGCACATGAGTGCGCCGGGCGGCCCCCGGGCGCGAATCCCGCGGCACCCCGCGCGCAGGGCCGTCCAGTGACGCAGGCGCTGAACGTGCTCGGCACGCCGCTCGTGCCCTGCTCCTTCGACCCGCTGACCGGCTGGCAGCGCGACGGCTGCTGCAACACCGACGCGACGGACCGCGGCAGCCACGTGATCTGCGCCAAGGTGACGGTCGAGTTCCTGAACCATCAGATGGAACTAGGCAACGACCTCATCACCGCCCGGCCGGCGCAGCGATTCGCCGGCCTCAGGCCGGGCGACCGCTGGTGCGTGTGTGCGCTGCGCTGGCGCCAGGCCTACGAGGCCGGCTGCGCGCCGCCGGTGGTGCTGGAGAGCACCCACGCGCGGGCGCTCGAATACGTGCTGCTCGACTGGCTGCGCAAGAGCGCGCTGCCATCGACCGACCGGGCCGCGGGCTAGAATCCGCCCCGCTTTCACGGAAGGGTGGATGAGCGGTTTAAGTCGCACGCCTGGAAAGCGTGTGGGGGTTAACAGCCCCCCGCGGGTTCGAATCCCGCCCCTTCCGCCACGTTTACCCATGAGAATGCGCCACTTTTTGACGCTTACCCATCATAGAACCCACCATCTAGAAAATGCACCGGGATGAGTCGCTTTGAAGCGATGAACGACCGGCGCGCGGCCCCCTACCGCACAACCCCGCACGCCGCATTCGCTGAACAGTCCGGGACTGGCGTCCGAATCACCCGCGCAGGCAGCCCGCAGGAAGGACCCTTCAAGCGCCCGCGTGCCCATCGGCGCGCCGCAGCAGCGACAGCCCGCGCAGCACCCCCATCGAGACGCCTAACCACCGGCGCGCCGCAGCAGATCCCGATGCCGCCGCAGCAGTTCCTTCGACTCGCGCACGAACTCGCGCACCGCATCGCGCTCGGCCTTCACCTCCGGCGTGTAGCCGCGGGCCATGTCGGCATTCCTTGCCGCCGTCGCTTTGCCCACCGGGGTACGCGGCCCCGTTGACTTCTCCCACGGCCGCCAAGTGCGGATCATCTCGGCCTGCCGTGCCCGGCGCTCTGGTGTCCAACCATTCGCCATAACTCCAACTTTCACCTGCAATAGAGATGGCAATGGATAGCGCAATTCAAAATTGCGGCGAACAACTTTACTGACCGAGCCCGACTGCCGGAATCAGCTGCCTGCCGGTTATTCGGCCTTTCAGCGCCAGCGAAGGCTTCTCAATGAACACCCATGAAGCCGCCGCAATTCCCACAGTGACAGGCG
>MEGM01000133.1 GCA_001725505.1 Rubrivivax sp. SCN 70-15
GCCGCTTCGGCACGCCCAAGCGGCGCGAGGTCGGCCACGGCCGCCTGGCCAAGCGTGCGCTGATCGCGGTGCTGCCGAAGAAGGAAGAATTCCCGTACACGATCCGCATCGTCTCGGAAGTCACCGAGAGCAACGGTTCGTCGTCGATGGCCTCGGTCTGCGGCGGCTGCCTGAGCATGCTCGACGCCGGTGTGCCGCTGAAGGCGCACGTGGCCGGCATCGCGATGGGCCTGATCAAGGAAGGCAGCCGCTTCGCCGTGCTGACCGACATCCTGGGTGATGAGGATCACCTGGGCGACATGGACTTCAAGGTCGCGGGTACCGGCAGCGGCATCACGGCGCTGCAGATGGACATCAAGATCCAGGGCATCACCAAGGAGATCATGCAGGTCGCACTGGCGCAGGCCAAGGAGGCGCGCCTGCACATCCTGGGGCGTATGGTCGAGGCCGTCGGCGGCGCGAAGGCCGAGGTCAGCCAGTTCGCGCCGCGCCTGTACACGATGAAGATCAACCCGGAGAAGATCCGCGACATCATCGGCAAGGGCGGCGCGACGATCCGCGCGCTGACCGAGGAAACCGGCTGCACGATCGACATCGGCGAGGACGGCACGATCACGATCGCCAGTGTCGACGCCGACAAGGCCGAGTTCGCGAAGAAGCGCATCACCGAGATCACGGCCGAGGCCGAGATCGGCAAGACCTACGAAGGCCCGGTGACCAAGATCCTGGACTTCGGCGCGCTCGTCAACATCCTGCCGGGCAAGGACGGCCTGCTGCACATCAGCCAGATCGCGCACGAGCGCGTCGAGAAGGTCACCGACTTCCTGACCGAGGGCCAGGTCGTCAGGGTCAAGGTGCTCGAGACCGACGAGAAGGGCCGCATCAAGCTGTCGATGAAGGCCTTGCTCGAGCGTCCCGAGGGCATGGAAGAGCAGCGCTTCGAGCGCAGCGATCGTGGCGATCGCCCGCCGCGCCGTGACCGCGACGACCGCCCGCGCCGCGACGCCGCGCCGGCCGACACCGGTGCCGAGACCGCGGCGGCGGCCGACGAGACCCCGAAGCAGCCCGAGTGATGCGCGCGATCGAGATCTCCGCGCCGGGCGGCCCCGAAGTTCTGCGGCCGTGCGAGCGGCCGGCGCCGGAGCCGAAGGCGGGTGAGTTGCTGATCGCGGTGCAGGCCTCGGGCGTGAACCGCCCCGACGTGCTGCAGCGCAAGGGTCTGTACCCGATGCCGCCCGGCGTGTCCGACCTGCCGGGCCTCGAGATCGCCGGCACCGTGGCAGGCGGATCGGTCGCCGATCTGGCCGCCGCCGGCCTGGCGATCGGCGACGCGGTCTGCGCGCTCGTCGCCGGCGGCGGCTATGCCGAGTTCTGCGTCGCACCGGCCGGGCAATGCCTGCCGCTGCCCAAGGGCCTGAGCATGGTCGAGGCGGCGAGCCTGCCCGAGACCTTCTTCACCGTCTGGCAGAACGTGTTCACCATCGCCAGGCTCAAGCCGGGCGAGACCTTGCTCGTCCAGGGCGGCTCCAGCGGCATCGGTGTCACCGCGATCCAGCTCGCCAAGGCCCTCGGCTCGCGCGTCATCGTGACCGCGGGCAGCGACGAGAAATGCGCCGCCTGCGTCGCCCTCGGTGCCGATCACGCGATCAACTACCGCACGCAGGACTTCGTTGCCGAGGTCAGGCGACTGACCGGCGGGCGCGGGGTCGACGTGGTGCTCGACATGGTCGCGGGCGACTACGTGGCGCGCGAGGTCGAGTGCCTGGCCGAAGACGGACGCCTGGCGATCATCGCCGTCCAGGGCGGGACGAAGAGCGCCTTCGACGCGGGCCTGCTGCTGCGCAAGCGCCTCACGATCACCGGCTCGACGCTGCGGCCGCGCAGCGTCGCCTACAAGACGCTGCTCGCGCAGGACCTGCGCGCCGAGGTCTGGTCGCTGCTCGAATCCGGCCGCGTCAAGCCGGTGGTCCACCAGGTGTTCCCGGCGGCGCAGGCGGCGCAGGCGCATGCGCTGATGGAATCGAGCACCCATGTCGGCAAGATCGTCCTGACCTGGTAGCCAAGGAGACCGAGATGCGACGCAAGCTCGTGGTGGGCAACTGGAAGATGCACGGCAGCCGGCCGGCGAACGCCGAGTTGCTGGCCGCCTTGCTCGCGGCGCGGCCGTTCGCGGCCGAGCTGGCGGTCTGCGTGCCCTTCGTGTTCCTGACCGAGACCGCTGCGAAGCTGGCCGGCAGCGACATCCGCTGGGGCGCGCAGGACGTCTCGGCGCACGAGCGGGGCGCCTACACGGGCGAGGTGTCGGCGGCGATGCTCGCCGAATGCGGCTGCCGCTACGTGATCGTCGGCCATTCGGAGCGCCGCGCGTTCCACGCCGAGAGCGATGCGCTCGTCGCCGAGAAGGCGCAGGCGGCGCTCGCGCGCGGCGTCACGCCCATCGTCTGCGTCGGCGAGACGCTGGCGCAGCGCGACGCCGGCGAGACCGAGGCGGTCGTCAAGCGCCAGCTCTCGGCCGTGATCCACCGGCTCGCGGATCGGCACCGGCCGCACCGCGAGCCCCGAGCAGGCGCAGGCGGTGCATGCGGTGCTGCGCGCGCAGCTGCAGGCCGCCACCGGCCACGGCGATCGGATGCGCATCCTCTACGGCGGCAGCGTCAAGGCGGACAACGCCGCTGCGCTGTTCGGCCAGCCCGACATCGACGGCGGGTTGATCGGCGGCGCCTCGCTGAAGGCGGCCGACTTCATCGCCATCGGCCGCGCGGCCTGACCACTATCTTTCGGAGTCCTCGAATCATGCAAATCTGGTTGACCGTGATCCACGTGCTGCAGCTGCTGTCGGCGCTGGCGATGATCGGCCTCGTGCTGATCCAGCACGGCAAGGGTGCCGACATGGGCGCATCGTTCGGCGGTGGCGCCTCGGGCAGCCTGTTCGGCGCGACCGGCAGTGCGAACTTCCTGTCGCGCTCGACCGCGGCGGCGGCGACGGTGTTCTTCGTCTGCACGCTGACGCTGGCCTTCATGTCGAACAGCGTCGGCCGCGGCGACAGCGGAGGCAGCGTGCTCGATCGCGCCGCGTTGCCGGCCAGCGCGCCGGCGACCGGCGCCATCCCGGGGGCCATTCCGGGCGCGCTGCCGGCTGCGCCGGCGGCCTCGGCCACGGTGGTCCTGCCGAGCTCCGCGCCCGCGCCGGCCGCCTCGCAGGCGACAGGCGCGATCCCGGTGAAGTGACTGCTGCTCGATAGGGGAAAGCCCTTCGAATCGAGCTAGAATCTCAAGCTGTCCGGCGAGCCAGTACCTCATGCAAGCCGGACGATTTGCGCTGATGTTGACGTCGTGCCGACGTGGTGAAATTGGTAGACACGCTATCTTGAGGGGGTAGTGGCGAAAGCTGTGCGAGTTCGAGTCTCGCCGTCGGCACCAAGAACGAGTCGGATTGTCGTTGGCGGCCCTTCGGGCCGGCGGCGGCGGCGCCCCGAAGGGGCAACAGGGCGCGCCCGTCGTGCAGTCTTCGAAGGCTGTGCGAGGCGCGTTTTTTTGCGGCCATGCGAGACCGGACGGAACGTTTGAACACACGATGGATCTGCAACCCTATCTGCCCGTGATCCTGTTCATCCTCGTCGGCGTGGCGGTCGGCGTGGCGCCGCAGCTGATCGGTTTCGTCTTCGGTCCTAACCGGCCCGACGTCGAGAAGAACAGCCCCTACGAATGCGGCTTCGAGGCCTTCGAGGACGCGCGCATGAAGTTCGACGTGCGCTACTACCTCGTCGCGATCCTGTTCATCCTGTTCGACCTCGAGATCGCGTTCCTCTTCCCCTGGGCAGTGGCGCTGCGCGAGATCGGGGCGGCGGGCTTCTGGGCCATGATGCTGTTCCTCGCGATCCTCGTCGTCGGCTTCGTCTACGAATGGAAGAAGGGCGCCCTTGACTGGGAATGAATATGGACCCCCGAGCTCACTTTCGTTCGCTACCCCCCGAGGGGGCCGTCCGCCGATGGACCGGCGCAGCCGGATCCGTGGCGGGAAACTTGATCGATGCGCGTCGCGGATCGCACGAGTCGCGGCGGAGCTGCTGACATGGGCATCGAAGGCGTATTGAAGGAAGGCTTCGTCACCACCTCGGTCGACAAGCTGATCAACTGGTCCAAGACAGGCTCGCTGTGGCCGATGACCTTCGGGCTGGCCTGCTGCGCGGTCGAGATGATGCATGCCGGTGCGGCGCGCTACGACATCGACCGCTTCGGCATGCTGTTCCGGCCCAGCCCGCGCCAGAGCGACCTGATGATCGTCGCCGGCACGCTGTGCAACAAGATGGCACCCGCGCTGCGCAAGGTCTACGACCAGATGGCCGAGCCGCGCTGGGTGCTGAGCATGGGCTCGTGCGCGAACGGCGGCGGCTACTACCACTACAGTTACTCGGTGGTGCGCGGCTGCGACCGCATCGTTCCGGTCGACGTCTACGTGCCCGGCTGCCCGCCCACGGCCGAGGCGCTGCTCTACGGCATCCTGCAGCTGCAGGCCAAGATCCGGCGCGAGAACACCATCGCGCGCTAGGCGCCCGACCCGACGGCCAGCCTGCTCAAGCACTGCATGACCCAGAAACTCGACACCCTGCAATCGGCGCTCGAAGCGGCGCTCGGCGATTCGATCAAGACCCTGGTGCGCTCGCGCGGCGAGATCACGGTCACCGTGCCCGCCGAGCGCTACCTCGATGCCGCGCGCACGCTGCGCGACCATGCTTCGCTGAAGTTCGAGCAGCTCGTCGACCTCTGCGGGCTCGACTACGCCGAGTACCGCAACGAGCCGCGGGATGGGGTGCGCTTCTGCGTCGTCACGCACCTGCTGTCGGTGAGCCTGAACTGGCGTGTGCGGCTGAAGGTCTTCTGCGCCGACGACGAACTGCCCTCGGTGCCCTCGCTGACCGATCTGTGGAGTTCGGCGAACTGGTTCGAGCGCGAAGCCTTCGACCTCTACGGCATCCTCTTCGACGGCCATGTCGACCTGCGCCGCATCCTCACCGACTACGGCTTCATCGGCCACCCGATGCGCAAGGACTTCCCGACCACCGGCAACGTCGAGATGCGCTACGACGCCGAGAGCAAGCGCGTGATCTATCAGCCGGTGAGCGTCGAGCCGCGCGAGATCACTCCGCGCATCGTGCGCGAACCCAACTACGGTGGCTTGAAATGAGCGGCGTGCGCGTTCTTCACAAGCGGACGCCGCGGAGCCGGCTCTGCCGGGCCGCCGGCGTCGCCCCCCTCGGGGGGGGCGCCGAAGGCGCTTCGGGGGGGAGCCACTGATGGCTGAGATCAAGAACTACACGCTGAATTTCGGTCCGCAGCACCCGGCGGCGCACGGCGTGCTGCGGCTGGTGCTCGAGCTCGATGGCGAGGTCATCCAGCGCGCCGACCCGCACATCGGGCTGCTGCACCGCGCGACCGAGAAGCTGGCCGAGAGCAAGACCTTCATCCAGGCGCTGCCGTACATGGATCGTCTCGACTACGTGTCGATGATGTGCAACGAGCACGCCTACTGCCTGGCGATCGAGAAGCTGCTCGGCGTGGACGTGCCCGAGCGCGCGCAGTACATCCGCGTGATGTTCGCCGAGATCACCCGGCTGCTGAACCACCTGCTGTGGCTGGGCGCGCACGGGCTGGACTGCGGCGCGATGAATATCTTCATCTACTGCTTTCGCGAGCGCGAGGACCTGTTCGACATGTACGAGGCGGTCTCGGGCGCGCGCATGCACGCGGCCTATTTCCGCCCCGGTGGCGTCTACCGCGACCTGCCGGACACGATGCCGCAGTACAAGCCGAGCCGGATCAAGAGCGAGCGCGCGATCAAGGCGCTGAACGACGCGCGCAGCGGCTCGCTGCTCGACTTCGTCGACGACTTCACGAAGCGCTTCCCGGGCTACGTCGACGAGTACGAGACGCTGCTCACCGACAACCGGATCTGGAAGCAGCGCACGGTGGGCATCGGTGTCGTCAGCCCCGAGCGGGCGCTGAACCTGGGCTTCACCGGCCCGATGCTGCGCGGCTCGGGCATCGCCTGGGACCTGCGCAAGACCCAGCCCTACGACGTCTACGGCCGGATGGACTTCGACGTGCCCGTCGGCGTCAACGGCGACACTTACGACCGCTACCTGGTGCGCATCGAGGAGATGCGCCAGAGCAACCGCATCATCGAGCAATGCGTGGCCTGGCTGCGCGCGAACCCGGGGCCGGTGATCACCGCGAACCACAAGGTGGCGCCGCCTTCGCGCGTGGACATGAAGTCCAACATGGAAGAGCTGATCCACCACTTCAAGCTCTTCACCGAAGGCATGCACGTGCCCGAAGGCGAGGCCTACGCGGCGGTCGAGCACCCGAAGGGCGAGTTCGGCATCTACCTCGTCAGCGACGGCGCGAACAAGCCCTACCGGCTGAAGATCCGCGCCCCGGGCTTCGCGCACCTGGCCGCGCTCGACGAGATGGCGCGCGGCCACATGATCGCCGACGCGGTGGCGATCATCGGCACGATGGACATCGTGTTCGGCGAGATCGATCGATGAACCGGCCCACCCCCGCAGCGGCTACGCCGTTCCCCCCCGAGGGGGCAACGCCAGCGGCCCGGCGGAGCCGGTTCCGCGGCGCTCGCCTGATCACGCTCGCGGCACGAGAGTTCTTCGAATGACATTCAGTGAGCAAACCCTGGCGCGCTTCGCACGCGAAGTCGCCAAATACCCGGCCGACCAGAAGCAGTCGGCGGTGATGGCCTGCCTGGCGATCGTCCAGCAGGAGCAGGGCCATGTCTCGGCGGAGTCCGAGAACGGGATCGCGACCTACCTGGGCATGGCGCCGATCGCGGTGCACGAGGTCACGACCTTCTACAACATGTACAACCAGCAGCCGGTGGGCAGGTACAAGCTCAACGTCTGCACCAACCTGCCGTGCCAGCTGCGCGACGGCGAGCATGCGCTGCAGCACCTGTGCACGAAGCTCGGCGTCGAGCCCTACGGCACCACGGCCGACGGCGTCTTCACCGTGCAGCCCAGCGAATGCCTGGGCGCCTGCGCCGACGCGCCGGTGATGCTGGTCAACGACCGCCAGATGCTCAGCTTCATGAGCCCCGAGCGCCTGGACGAGCTGGTCGAGACCTTGAGGAAGGCGCAGGAGTGACGATGCCCGACCTGTCGAAGTTCCAGGCCAGCGGCCGCGAGACCTGCTTCCACGGCCGCCACATCAACCCGCAGATCTACGCTGGTCTCGACGGCAGCAACTGGCGCCTGGCAGATTACGTCGCGCGCGGCGGCTACACGGCGCTGAAGAAGATCCTCGGGCTGGACGGCGGCGCCGGCATGACGCCCGACCAGGTCATCGCCGAGCTCAAGCTCAGCGCGCTGCGCGGTCGCGGTGGTGCGGGCTTCCCGACCGGGCTGAAGTGGAGCTTCATGCCGCGCGCGTTCCCGGGGCCGAAGTACCTGGTCTGCAACTCGGACGAAGGCGAGCCCGGCACCTGCAAGGACCGCGACCTGCTCGCCTACAACCCGCACATGGTGATCGAGGGCATGGCCATCGGCGCCTACGCGATGGGCATCCGCACCGGCTACAACTACATCCACGGCGAGATCTTCGAGGTCTACCAGCGCTTCGAGGAAGCGCTGGCCGAGGCGCGCGCCGCCGGCTTCCTGGGCGACAACATCCTCGGCAGCGGTTTCAGCTTCCAGCTCCACGCGCACCACGGCTTCGGCGCCTACATCTGCGGCGAGGAGACGGCACTGCTCGAGTCGCTCGAAGGCAAGAAGGGCCAGCCGCGCTTCAAGCCGCCGTTCCCGGCCAGCTTCGGCCTCTATGGCAAGCCGACGACGATCAACAACACCGAGACCTTCGCTGCGGTGCCGTGGATCATCAACCACGGCGGCCAGGCCTACCTCGAGTGCGGCAAGCCGAACAACGGCGGCACGAAGATCTTCTCGGTCGTCGGCGACGTCAACCAGCCCGGCAACTTCGAGGTGCCGCTGGGCACGCCGTTCGCCACGCTGCTCGAGCTCGCCGGCGGCGTGAAGGGCGGGGCGCTCAAGGCTGTGATCCCGGGCGGCTCGTCGGCGCCGGTGCTGCCGGCCAAGACGATGCTGGACATCACGATGGACTACGACGCGATCGCGAAGGCGGGCTCGATGCTCGGGTCGGGGGCGGTCATCGTGATGAACGACTCGCGCTGCATGGTCAGGAGCCTGCTGCGTCTTTCCTACTTCTACCAGCACGAGAGCTGCGGCCAGTGCACGCCCTGCCGCGAAGGCACGGGCTGGCTCTGGCGACTGGTCGATCGCATCGAGCATGGCAAGGGCAAGGCCGAAGACCTGGACCTGCTCGACTCGGTGGCCGACAACATCAAGGGCCGCACGATCTGCGCCCTCGGCGACGCGGCCGCGATGCCGGTGCAGGGCATGCTCAAGCATTTCCGCGACGAGTTCGCATACCACGTCGAACACAAGACCTGCAGGGTCGGCGCCAACGTCTGAACGCCATGATCGAAATCGAACTCGACGGCCAGAAGGTCAGCGTTGCCGAAGGCAGCATGGTGATGCATGCGGCCGACGCCGCCGGCACCTACATCCCGCACTTCTGCTACCACAAGAAGCTCAGCATCGCGGCCAACTGTCGCATGTGTCTCGTCGACATCGAGAAGGCGCCCAAGGCGATGCCCGCCTGCGCGACGCCGGTGACGCCCGGCATGGTCGTGCGCACGAAGAGCGACAAGGCGACCAAGGCGCAGAAGTCGGTGATGGAGTTCCTGCTCATCAACCACCCGCTCGACTGCCCGATCTGCGACCAGGGTGGCGAATGCCAGCTGCAGGACCTCGCGGTCGGTTACGGCCCGAGTGCCAGCCGCTACCACGAGGAAAAGCGCGTCGTCTTCCACAAGGACGTCGGCTCGCTGATCAGCATGGAGGAGATGAGCCGCTGCATCCACTGCACGCGCTGCGTGCGCTTCGGCCAGGAAGTGGCCGGGGTGATGGAACTCGGCATGATTCACCGCGGCGAGCACAGCGAGATCACCACCGTGGCCGGCGCCACGGTCGACAGCGAGCTGTCGGGCAACATGATCGACCTGTGCCCGGTCGGCGCGCTGACGAGCAAGCCCTTCCGCTACAGCGCCCGGACCTGGGAGCTGTCGCGGCGCAAGAGCATCAGCCCGCACGACAGCACCGGCGCGAACCTGATCGTCCAGGTCAAGGGCAGCAAGGTGATGCGCGTCGTGCCGCTCGAGAACGAGGCGGTCAACGAATGCTGGGTCGCCGACCGTGACCGCTTCAGCTACGAGGCGCTGAACGGCGAGCAGCGGCTGACGCAGCCGATGATCAAGCAGGGCGGCGAGTGGCGCAGCGTCGACTGGACCACCGCGCTCGGCTATGTCGCCGACGGGATCCGGCGCGTGAAGGCCGAGTTCGGTGCGGGCGCGGTCGGTGCGATCGGCAGCGCGCATTCGACGGTCGAGGAACTGCACCTGCTGGCGCGCCTGGTGCGCGGGCTGGGCAGCGAGAACATCGACCACCGCAGCCGCCACGCCGACTTCGCGAACCGCGCGGCGCCGGGTCAGGCGCGCTGGCTCGGCCTGCCGATCGCGGCGCTGTCGACGCTGGACCGCGCGCTCGTCGTCGGCTCGTTCCTGCGCAAGGACCACCCGCTGTTCGCGCTGCGGCTGCGCCACGCGGCGCGGAACGGTGCCCAGATCCACAGCCTGGACGCGGTGCACGACGACTGGCTGATGAACGTCGCCACCCGGCTCACCGTCGCGCCGCTGGCCTGGGACCAGGCCCTCGCCGACGTGGCCAGCGCGGTCGCCGCCGCGAAGGGTGTCCCGGCCCCGGCCGCCGGCGTGGCCACCGAAGCGGCGCAGGCGATCGCCGCGTCGCTGCTGTCCGGCGAACGCAAGGCAGTGCTGCTCGGCAATGCCGCAGCCCAGCATCCTCAGGCTTCGACGCTGCTCGCACTGGCGCAATGGATCGCCGCGCACACCGGCGCCAGCGTCGGCTACCTCGGCGAGGCGGCGAACTCGGTCGGCGCCCAGCTCGTCGGCGCGCTGCCGGGCGACGGCGGGCTGAACGCCGGCCAGATGCTGTCCCGGGGCCTGCCCGCGCTGCTGCTGCTGAACACCGAGCCGGTGCTCGACGCGGCCGATGCCGCGGCCGCGCGCCAGGCGCTGAACGCGTCCGGTCTCGTCGTCGCGCTGACCTCGTTCAAGGACGCGCTGGTCGACAACGCCGATGTGCTGCTGCCGATCGCGCCGTTCACCGAGACCGCCGGCAGCTTCGTCAACGCCGAAGGCCGGGTGCAGAGCTTCCACGGCGTCGTCAAGCCGCTCGGCGAGACGCGGCCGGCCTGGAAGGTGCTGCGCGTGCTCGGCAACCTGCTCGGGCTGGCCGATTTCGATTTCGAGACCGTCGAGGACGTGCGCGCGCAGGCGCTGGGCGACCCCGCAACGCTGGCCGCGCGGCTGGACAACCGCAGCGACGCGGCCTGCAGCGTCGGCTCCGTGTCGCCCGGGCTGCAGCGCGTCGCCGACGTGCCGATCTACGCCACCGACATGCTCGTGCGCCGCGCGCCGTCGCTACAGCTCACGGCCGACGCGCGCGCGCCGGTGGCGAGCCTGCCGTCGGCGCTGTGGCGGCAGCTCGGCCTGGCGCCCGGCGCGAAGGTGCTGGTCGGCCAGGGGCAGGGCGCGGTGCTGCTGCCGGCGCGCGAGGACGCGACGCTCGCCGCCGACACCGTGCGCGTGCCGGCCGGGCATCCGGCGACCGTCGCGCTCGGCGCGATGTTCGGGCCGATCACCGTCGAGAAGGCCTGAGCCATGCTGGACACCGTCAACCAATTCGGCAGCGGCCTGCTCGGCGCCACGCTCTGGCTCGTCGTCTGGAGCCTGGTCAAGATCGTCGCGCTGGTGCTGCCGCTGATGATCTGCGTCGCCTACCTGACGCTGTGGGAGCGCAAGGGCATCGGCTTCACGCAGATCCGGCTCGGCCCCAATCGCGTCGGCCCGTTCGGGCTGCTGCAGCCGATCGCGGACGCGGTGAAGCTGATCTTCAAGGAGATCATTCGCCCGACCGCGGCGAACAAGCCGCTGTTCTTCCTCGGCCCGGTGATGACGATCATGCCCGCGCTGGCGGCGTGGGCGGTGGTGCCCTTCGGCCCCGACGTCGCGCTCGCCAACGTCAACGCCGGCCTGCTGTTCCTGATGGCGATCACCTCGATGGAGGTCTACGGCGTCATCATCGCCGGCTGGGCCAGCAACTCGAAGTACGCCTTCCTCGGCGCGCTGCGCGCATCGGCGCAGATGGTCAGCTACGAGATCGCGATGGGCTTCGCGCTCGTCGTCGTGCTGATGGTCTCGGGCAGCCTGAACCTGAGCGAGATCGTGATGCAGCAGGGGCGCGGAACCTTCGCCGCGATGGGCGCGGGCGTGCTGTCGTGGAACTGGCTGCCGCTGCTGCCGATCTTCGTCGTCTACTTCATCTCGGGGCTGGCCGAGACGAACCGGCACCCGTTCGACGTCGTCGAGGGCGAATCCGAGATCGTCGCCGGCCACATGGTCGAGTACTCGGGCATGGGCTTCGCGGTGTTCTTCCTGGCCGAATACGCCAACATGATCCTGCTGTCGGCGCTGGCCTCGATCATGTTCCTGGGTGGCTGGTACCCACCGCTCGACTGGCCGGTGCTGAACTGGATCCCGGGTTGGATCTGGCTCGGCATGAAGACCTTCGTCGTGGTGTCGATGTTCATCTGGTTCCGCGCCTCGTTCCCGCGCTATCGCTATGACCAGATCATGCGCCTGGGCTGG
>MEGM01000134.1 GCA_001725505.1 Rubrivivax sp. SCN 70-15
GACGGCCGAGGGCTTCGACCCGCTGCTCGCGGTGCTGCAGTACTACGAGATGAACATCGGCCGTGACAACTTCGACTTCGAGGGCTCGGAGGACCAGAAGAACTTCGCCGAGTGGAAGGGCATCGAGCTCGAGCACCGCAACGCGCAAGGAGAAGCCAAATGAGCGTCGTCGCCATCGAGAAGTACGAGTTCCCGGCGCGCGACGTGCGCGAGAACTTCCCCGCGCCGCTGCTTTTCATCGGCTGGGAAGACCATCTGATGATCTGCGCGCCGGTGTGCCTGCCGCTGCCGCCCGACATGCCGTTCGGCGCGCTGCCGACCACGGTGCTGCCCGGCGTGTACGGCTACCACCCGGACTTCGCGAAGATCAACTGGCCGAAGGTCGAGTGGCTCAAGTCCGGCAAGCCGTGGACGCCGGACCCGGCCAAGTCGCTCGCAGAGAACGGCCTGCAGCACAAGGACGCCATCCGTTTCCGCACACCGGGCCTGCACGGCCTCAAGGAATCGTTTAGCTGATCTACGGCGCGTCGCCATGAGCTACCAACTCACCATCGAGCCTTTGGGAACGGTCATCGACGTCGAAGACGGCCAGACCGTGCTCGACGCCGCGCTGCGCCAGGGCATCTACATCCCACACGCCTGCGGGCACGGGCTGTGCGGCACCTGCAAGGTGTCTGTGTGCGATGGCGAGGTGGACCATGGCCATGCGAACCCGTTCGCGCTGATGGAGTTCGAGCGCGACGAGGGCAAGACGCTCGCTTGCTGTTGCACGCTGCAGAGCGACGTGACGATCGAGGCCGACATCGAGGAAGAACCCGACGCGCAGGTGATCCGAGTGCGCGACTTCGCCACCACCGTGAGCCGCATCGTTACCCTCACGCCGACGATCAAGGCGATCTTCCTGAAGCTCGACCGGCCGATCCACTTCCAGGCCGGCCAGTACGTGCAGTTGGAGATCCCCGGCCTCGGCGAAAGCCGCGCGTTCTCGATCGCCAACTCGCCGGCCTCGGTCGAGAAGACCGGCGAGATCGAGCTAAACGTGCGCATCGTCGCCGGTGGCAAGGGCACCGGCTACCTGCACCAGTCACTGAAAGTCGGCAACGCGCTGAATCTGAGCGGCCCGTACGGGCGCTTCTTCGTACGGCAGTCGGCGAAGCGGCCGATGGTGTTCATGGCCGGCGGTTCGGGCCTGTCGAGCCCGCGTTCGATGATCGTCGACATGCTCGAGGGCGGATGTACCTTGCCGATCACGCTCATCTACGGCCAGCGTTCGAAGGACGAGCTGTACTACGACGACGAGTTCCGCGCGCTCGCGGCGAAGCATCCGAACTTTACCTACGTGCCGACGCTGTCGACCGAGGCCGAAGGCTCGGCGTGGACCGGCGCACGCGGATTCGTGCACGACGCTGCCAAGGCGCACTTCGGCGCCACGTTTGCCGACCAGCAGGCCTACCTGTGCGGGCCGCCGCCGATGGTCGAGGCCTGCATCGGCACGTTGATGCAGGGCCGCCTGTTCGAACGCGACATCTTCACCGAGAAGTTCCTCTCCGCGGCCGATGCGGGCAACGCCCGCAGTCCGCTATTCAGGCGCGTCTGACCATGATCTTCGACAGCCGACCCAAGCTGAACGTCTGCGTCGCCCAGACCGGCGAGAGCTATCCCTGCGCCACGACCGAAAGCCTGCTGCGCGGCATGCTCAAGCTCGGCCGCAAGGGCATCCCTGCCGGCTGCGTGAACGGCGGCTGCGGCGTGTGCAAGGTGCGCATTGTTGAAGGCCAGGTCACCTCGCTCGGGCCGGTGAGCCGTGCGCACGTGAGCGCCGAGGAAGAACGCTGCGGCGTCACGCTCGCTTGCCGCGTGGCGCCCGCCACCGCCGTGCGGCTCGAAGCCGTCGGCAAGTTCGAGCGACCCTTTTCAAAACAGCCCGCCACGGTGGCGGGTTCCACAGCAACGCTGCCGACCGCGCAGCAACAAGGAGACATGTGATGGGCGTGATGCGAATCGGCCATGCGAGCCTGCGGGTGATGGACATGGTGGCTGCGGTCCGGCACTACGAGAAGGTGCTGGGCCTGACGACCACCATGGTCGACAAGGCGGGTAACACCTACCTGAAGTGCTGGGACGAGTGGGACAAGTACTCGCTGGTCCTGACCCCGTCGGACCGCGCCGGCCTGAACCACGTGGCCTACAAGGTCGAGAAGGACGCCGACCTCGACACCCTGCGCCGCCGCATCGAAGAGTGGGGCGTGAGGACCACGATGCTGCCCGAAGGCACGCTACCGTCGACCGGCCGCATGCTGCAGTTCAACCTGCCCAGCGGCCACGAGATGCGGCTCTACGCAATGAAGGAATACGTCGGCACCGAGGTCGGCACCACCAACCCCGACCCGTGGCCGGACGGCATCAAGGGTGCCGGCGCGCACTGGCTTGACCACCTGCTGCTGATGTGCGAGATGAACCCGCCGGAGGGCATCAACACGGTCGCCGACAACACCCGGTTCATGACCGAGGCGCTCGACTTCTTCCTCACCGAGCAGGTGCTAGTCGGACCGAACGGCGACATGCAGGCCGCAACCTGGATGACGCGCACGACCACGCCGCACGACATCGCCTTCGTTGGCGGACCGAAGAGCGGGCTGCACCACATCGCCTACTTCCTCGACAACTGGAACGACGTGCTGAAGGCGGCCGACGTAATGGCCAAGAACAGGACCAAGATCGACGTGGCCCCCACGCGCCACGGCATCACGCGCGGCGAGACGATCTACTTCTTCGACCCGAGCGGCAACCGCAACGAGACCTTCGCCGGCCTCGGCTACCTGGCGCAGCGCGACCGGCCCGTGACGACGTGGACGGAAGACCAGCTCGGCACCGGGATCTTCTATCACACGGGCGAGATGGTCGCCTCGTTCACCGACGTCTACACCTGACCGGCGGCCCGACGATGAATGCACAACCCGTGCGCGCCAGCGTGTCGCAGCGCTGCATCACCGCCGAGGCCGCAGCGCGAGCCGTGGCCGCGGCCGTGGCGCATGCCGGCTCACTCGGGGTGCGCATCAACGCCGCAGTGACCGACGGCGCAGGCACGCTGATCGCGTTCCTGCGCATGCCGGGCGCCTACTTCCACTCGGTCGGCATTGCGTTCGACAAGGCCTACACCGCCGCCGGCTTCGGTTTCGCGACAGCGCGGTGGCCCGAGATCTTGGACGGCGACGATGCACTGCGCCAAGGCATGCCGCACCGCCCGCGCCTCGTGGTGTTCGGCGGCGGCCTGCCGATGCGCGAGGGTGGCGATCTGATCGGCGGCATCGGCGTCTCCGGTGCCTCGGCCGAGCAGGACGAAGCCTGCGCCCGCGCCGGCCTGCGCGCCATCGGCCTCGAGTGACTCCTACTTTCCAGCGGCGCAGACCATGAAGCAATTCCTCAATTTCATCGGGGGCGAATTCATCGCTACCGGCAAGACCTTCGAGAACCGCGCGCCAGTCGACAACCACGTCATCGGCCTGGTGCACGAAGCCGGGCAGAAGGAGGTCGACGCCGCTGTCACCGCTGCGCAGGTCGCGCTCAAGGGCGACTGGGGACGCATGAGCGTGGTCAAGCGCGCCGAGCTGCTGCACGCCGTGGCCGACGAGATCAACCGCCGCTTCGACGACTTCCTGCAGGCCGAGATGGCTGACACCGGCAAGCCGCACTCGCTCGCCTCGCACATCGACATCCCGCGCGGCGCGGCCAACTTCAAGGTGTTTGCCGACATCGTGAAGAACGCGCCGACCGAGAGTTTCCAGATGACCACGCCCGATGGCGGCACGGCCATCAGCTACGGCCTGCGCACGCCGCTCGGGGTGGTGGCGGTGGTGTGCCCGTGGAACCTGCCGCTTCTCTTGATGACCTGGAAGGTCGGCCCGGCGCTGGCCTGCGGCAATGCCGTGATCGTCAAACCTTCGGAAGAAACCCCCGCCACCGCCACGCTGCTCGGCGAAGTGATGAAAGCGGTGGGCGTGCCCGACGGCGTCTACAACGTAGTGCATGGCTTCGGGCCCAACTCGGCCGGCGAGTTCCTGACCCGCCACAGGGGCGTCAACGGCATCACCTTCACCGGCGAAACACGCACCGGCGAGGCCATCATGGCCGCCGCAGCGAAGGGCGTGCGCCCGGTCAGCTTCGAGCTCGGTGGCAAGAACGCCGGCATCGTCTTCGCCGATGCCGACTTCGACAAGGCCGTGACCGGCATCACCCGCAGCACGTTCGAGAACTGCGGCCAGGTGTGCCTGGGGACGGAGCGTGTCTACGTGCAGCGGCCGATCTTCGACAAGTTCGTCGCTGCGCTGAAGGCCAAGGCCGAGGCGCTGAAGATTGGCCCGCCGATGGAGCCCGGCGTCAGCCTCGGCCCGTTGATCTCGGCCGAGCACAAGCAGAAGGTGATGGGCTACTACGCCAAGGCCAAGGCCGAAGGCGCGACCGTGGTCACCGGCGGCAGCGAGCCGCGCATGAGTGGGGCGCTGGCCGAAGGCCACTGGGTGCAGCCAACCATCTGGACCGGCCTGCCCGAGAGCGCCGGCGTGATCCGCGAGGAGATCTTCGGCCCGTGCTGCCACATCGCGCCGTTCGACAACGAAGAGGAAGCCATCGCACTCGCGAATGCCACCGACTACGGCCTCGCCACCACGGTGTGGACACAGGACCTCGCCACCGCGCACCGCATGGCCGCCGCCATCGAGGTGGGCCTGTGCTGGGTCAACAGCTGGTTCCTGCGCGACCTGCGCACCGCCTTCGGCGGCGCCAAGGCCTCGGGAATCGGGCGCGAGGGTGGGGTGCATTCGCTCGAGTTCTATGCCGAGCTGCGCAACGTGATGATCAAACTGTGAGTGCGCGCGACATGAACCAAGCTGCATCGACGACGAATCCTGAACTCGGCCACCGCATCCGCACCGGCGCGTTCGAGTCCAACGTGCACGACCTCGGCAGCGGCCGGCCCGTGCTCTTCATCCACGGTTCCGGCCCCGGCGTCAGCGCTTGGGCGAACTGGCGCCTGGCGATGCCGGTGATCGCACAGCAGCGCCGCGTGATCGCGCCCGACATGGTCGGCTTCGGCTTCACCGACCGGCCCGCGGACATCTCGTACACGATGGATACCTGGGTGCAACAGGCGCTCGACCTGCTCGATGCGCTCGACCTGCCGCAGGTCGACCTCGTCGGCAACAGCTTCGGCGGTGCGCTGTCGCTCGCGCTGACGATCCGCGCGCCCGAGCGGGTGCGGCGCCTTGTGCTGATGGGCAGCGTCGGCGTGCCGTTCCCGATCACGCCGGGGCTCGACTCGGTGTGGGGCTACGAGCCCTCGTTCGAAACGATGCGCGGGCTGCTCGACGTGTTCGCGTACGACCGCAAGCTCGTCACCGACGAACTCGCAAGGCTGCGTTACGAAGCGAGCATCCGTCCGGGTTTCCAGGAATCATTCTCGGCCATGTTCCCGGCCCCGCGCCAGCGCTGGGTCGACGCGATGGCGAGTCGCGAAGAAGATATCCGCCGCCTCCCGCACGAGACGCTGGTGATCCACGGCCGCGAGGACAAGGTGATACCGCTTTCGACCTCGCAGACGCTCGCGACGCTGATCCCGCGTGCGCAGTTGCATGTGTTCGGCCAGTGCGGCCACTGGACGCAGATCGAACACGCGGCGCGCTTCGCGCAAATGGTCGGCAACTTCCTCGCCGAGGCCGGCGCCGACGAACCGAAACCCTTGATTGCCTGAGATGCCGATGAACCCCGAACTGATCACCACACTCGGCGACGAGTTGTACGACGCGCTCGTGAACTGCCGCGTCGTCGACCCGCTGACCAGGCGTCACCCCGAGATCACGATCGAAGACGCCTATGGCATCCAGCAGCGCCTGAACGCGCGCCGCGTCGCCGCCGGCGAGACGATCATCGGTAAGAAGATCGGCGTCACGTCGAAGGCAGTGATGAACATGCTCGGCGTCTACCAGCCCGACTTCGGCATGCTGACCGACGGCATGGTCTACAACGAAGGCCAGGCGATCCCCGCGAACACGCTGATCCAGCCCAAGGCCGAGGGCGAGATCGCCTTCATCCTGAAACGCGATCTGGTCGGCCCCGGCGTCAGCGCCGCCGACGTGATTGCCGCGACCGAGGGTGTGATGGCCTGCTTCGAGATCGTCGATTCGCGCATCCGCGACTGGAAGATCAAGATCCAGGACACCGTCGCCGACAACGCCTCCTGCGGCGTGTTCGTGCTCGGCGACCGCGTCGTCTCGCCGCTCGACGTCGATCTCAACACCTGCGGCATGGTGCTCGAGAAGAACGGCGAGATCGTCGCCACTGGCGCCGGCGCCGCCGCCCTCGGCGCCCCAGCCAACGCGGTCGCGTGGCTTGCCAACACGCTCGGGGCGCTCGGCATTCCGCTCAAGGCCGGCGAAGTGATCCTGTCGGGTTCGCTCGCGATCATGGTGCCCGTCAAGGCCGGCGACAGCCTGCGCGTGACGATCGGCGGCATCGGCGGCTGTTCAGTTCGTTTTGTCTGAGGAACTCTCCCATGAAGAAAGTGAAATGCGCCTTGATCGGGCCGGGCAACATCGGCACCGACCTGCTCGCCAAGCTGCAGCGCAGCCCGGTGCTCGAACCCGTGTGGATGGTCGGCATCGACCCGAATTCGGATGGCCTGAAGCGTGCCCGCGAGATGGGCATCAGGACCACCGCCGATGGCGTGGACGGCCTCTTGCCGCACGTCAAGGCCGACGGCGTGCAGATTGCCTTCGACGCCACCAGCGCCTACGTGCACGCCGAGAACTCGCGCAAGCTCAATGCGCTCGGCGTGATGATGATCGATCTGACGCCCGCGGCCATCGGCCCGTTCTGCGTGCCGCCGGTGAACCTGAAACAGCACGTCGGGCGGCGCGAGATGAACGTCAACATGGTCACTTGCGGCGGGCAGGCGACCATTCCGATGGTGGCGGCCGTGTCGCGTGTCCAGCCCGTGGCCTATGGCGAGATCGTCGCCACCGTCGCCTCGCGTTCTGTCGGCCCTGGCACCCGCAGGAACATCGACGAGTTCACCCGCACCACGGCCGGCGCCGTCGAGCGCGTCGGTGGCGCGAAGAAGGGCAAGGCCATCATCGTCATCAACCCGGCCGAGCCACCGATGATCATGCGCGACACGGTGCACTGCCTGACCGAGACCCCGCCCGACCAGGCCGCGATCACGAAGTCGATCCACGACATGATCAAGGAAGTGCAGAAGTACGTGCCCGGCTACAAGCTCGTCAACGGCCCCGTCTTCGACGGCAACCGCGTCTCTGTCTTCATGGAAGTGGAGGGCCTGGGCGACTATCTGCCCAAGTACGCCGGCAACCTGGACATCATGACCGCCGCCGCCGCCCGCACCGCGGAGATGTTCGCCGAAGAGATCCTGGCCGGTTCGCTGACGCTCGAACCTGTTGTTGAAACAGCGGCCGCGTAAGGAGGACACGATGAGCAAACTCAAAGGCAAGACCATCCGCGTGCACGACATGACGCTGCGCGACGGCATGCACCCGAAGCGCCACCAGATGACGCTCGAGCAGATGAAGAGCATCGCCTGCGGCCTCGACGCCGCCGGCATGCCACTGATCGAAGTGACCCACGGCGACGGCCTCGGCGGCAGCTCCGTCAACTACGGCTTCCCGGCGCATACCGACGAGCAGTACCTCTCGTCCGTGATCCCGCTGATGAAGCGGGCCAAGGTCTCGGCGCTGCTGATTCCGGGCATCGGCACGGTCGACCACCTGAAGATGGCGCATGAACTGGGCGTGCACACGATCCGGGTGGCGACCCACTGCACCGAGGCCGACGTGAGCGAGCAGCACATCGTCGCGGCGCGCAAGCTCGGCATGGATACGGTCGGCTTCCTGATGATGGCGCACCTGAACAGCCCCGAGGGGCTGGTCAAGCAGGCGCTGCTGATGGAGAGCTACGGCGCCAACTGCCTCTACATCACCGACTCGGCCGGCTACATGCTGCCCGACGACGTGAGGGCGCGGCTCGGCGCGGTGCGCGCCGCGCTCAAGCCCGAAACCGAACTCGGCTTCCACGGCCACCACAACTTGGCAATGGGCATCGCCAACTCGATCGCCGCGATCGAGTGCGGCGCCACCCGCATCGACGCCGCCGCGGCGGGCCTCGGTGCCGGTGCCGGCAACACGCCGATGGAGGTGCTGGTGGCGGTGTGCGACCGCATGGGCATCCAGACTGGCGTCGACGTGTGGAAGATTCAGGACGTGGCCGAAGACCTGGTCGTGCCGATCATGGACTTCCCGATCCGCATCGACCGCGATGCGCTGACGCTCGGTTACGCGGGTGTCTACGGCAGCTTCCTGTTGTTCGCCAAACGTGCCGAGAAGAAGTACGGCGTGCCGGCCCGCGACCTGCTAGTCGAACTCGGCCGCCGCGGCATGGTCGGCGGGCAGGAAGACATGATCGAAGACACCGCGCTGACGATGGCGAAGGCGCGTGACCTGAACCTCGCCAAGGCCGCTTGAGGAACGACACGATGGCACTCGACCAGCAAACCATCCGCGGCCTCGCCGAACATCTCGAGACCTGTGAACTGCGGGCCCTCGACACGCTGAAAATCACCGACGAACACCCGTCGATGGACTGGGACGATGCCTACGCGATCCAGGACGACATCCTGCGCCGCAAGCTCGCCCGCGGTGCGCGCCTGATCGGCCTGAAGGCCGGTCTGACCTCGCACGCGAAGATGAAGCAGATGGGTGTGGACTCACCGGTCTTCGGCTTCCTCGTCGACAGCTTCAGTGTGCCCGAGGGCGCCGAGGTGAAGGTGAAGGAGCTGATCCACCCGAAGGTCGAACCCGAGATCGCGTTCGTGCTCAAGCGTGCGCTCAAGGGCCCCGGCTGCCACATCGGCGCGGTGCTCGCCGCGACAGACTTCGTACTGCCGGGCATCGAGGTGATCGACAGCCGCTACCGCGACTTTAAGTTCGACCTGAAGAGCGTGGTGGCCGACAACACCTCGGCCGCGCGCTTCGTCGTCGGCGGCCGTGCGATGCGGCCGGACCGGATCGACATGCGCACGCTCGGCGTCATGATGGAAAAGAACGGCGAGGTCGTCTCGATCGGTGCCGGCGCGGCGGTACTCGGCCATCCGGCGGCGGCGGTGGCAGCCCTGGCCAACCATCTCGGCCGGCGCGGGCAGGAGATTCCCGCGGGCGCGGTCGTCCTGTCGGGCGGCGTCACGGAAGCGATTTCGGTGGAGCCGGGTGATCACGTCGGCCTGCGCATCCAGCATCTCGGCAGCGTGTCGCTGAACTTCGCTCCAGCGTGTCGCTGCACTTCGCCTGAAGGGAACATCACCATGCCGTTTGCACAGATCTACATGGTCGAGGGGCGTACGCCAGAGCAGAAGAAGGCGGTCATCGAGAAGGTCTCGCAGGCGCTCGTCGAGGCCACGGGCGCGCCGATTGCCAACGTCCGTGTCTGGATCCACGAGATGCCGAAGGAGAACTGGGGCATCGCCGGCGTCAGCGCGAAAGACCTGGGCCGGTAGCGAGGCCGCCTCAATAGTCCGGGTGACCCTTGGTCAAGCAGTGCGAGGCCTGCGCAAGGAGGGATTCGAGCCCTTCATGGTCGCCTAGGGCGCCAGCCGCGTCGAAGGCAAGGCGGAGTTCACCAAGCACATGATCCGCGTGCGCCACGCCGGGCAACTGCAGACCCGGCCCGAGGCGAACGAGATCATCCTGATCAACAGCCACGACGGCGCGAGCTCGTACCAGATGCTCGCCGGCATGTTTCGCCTATGTCCTGCTGTCCAAGCGGAACTATGTCCCGCGCCGAACTATGTCCAGTTGACGGCAAGCTGCCCCCGGAAGAGCGCACCCGCGCGCTGCGCATAGTCCGTCGCCGGCTCACAAGCTCCTCAGAAGCGCCAGCAGCTTGTCGTCGGGCCGGTACAGGCCCGGCTTGCCGCCGGGCGGCGTTGTCTTCGCAAGCATGCCCATCGCCGCGGTGCGGCTTCAGCACGTCTGACGCATGCTGCGAGGCCACAGCCGCGCACCGGCGTTCAGGATGACGGCCGCCCCACGGACCGCACTCTCGCTATCGGGTCGCGGCATCCCTCGCGCCAGGCCGGGTCATTCACACGCAGGCAACAGCGACTGGAGGTCAACGTGCACATGAACATGGGTTTCATCGGTCTCGGCGTCATGGGACAACCCATGGCGATCAATCTGGTTCGCGCGGAGACGTCCCTCGTCGTCTGGAATCGCTCGCCCGAAAGGTGCGAGCCCTTGCGCGCAGCCGGCGCAAGGGTGGCCGCGAGCCCTGCCGAGGTCTTCGGCCAGGCGCGCATCGTGATCCTTATGCTGGCCGATGACAGTGCGATCGATTCGACCCTGGGTCGCGGAATGCCAGAATTCGGTGCGAACGTCGCTCGGCACGTGATCGTCCACATGGGAACGACCGCCGCCGACTACTCGCGCGGCTTGGAAGCCGACATTCGCGCCGCGGGAGGCCGGTACGTGGAAGCGCCCGTCTCCGGCTCTCGTAAGCCTGCCGAGACCGCTCAGCTCGTCGCCATGCTGGCCGGCGAGTCGTCGGCCATCCGGGAAGTTCGTCCCCTGCTTCAGCCGATGTGCCGGGAAACGATCGTGTGCGGAGCGGTCCCGTCGGCACTGCTGATGAAGCTGTCGGTCAATCTGTTCCTGATCAGCATGGTCACCGGCCTGCTCGCGGCGATGCACTTCGCCTAGAGGCACGGCCTGGACCCGGCCCGGCTCCAGGCCGCCCTCGACGTCGGGCCGATGGCCAGCGACGTGTCTCGCATCAAGGCGACAAAACTCGTCGGGCAGGACTTTTCCGTGCAGGCCGCGATCGCCGATGTCCTGAAGAACAACCGGTTGATTGCGGAAGCCGCGCGCGCAGCGGGCGTCGCGTCACCGCTGCTCGATGCCTGCCACGCGCTGTACCGGGAGACCGTGGCGCTCGGCCATGGCCAATCCGACATGGTGGCGGTCGTACGCGCGATAGAAGCCCGGACGAACAACGGTCTCACACCAGCACCGCACGTATCGCAGGCGTGAGGCCGCGCGCAGCGCGGCAGGCAAGCGTGCGGGCACGCGATGCCGGTTACGCTCAAGACGAGTCTCGTCCCTGGTCGCATTGCATCTCGCATCGAACGTCGACGGCGCAACGCGGTCTCGTACTCACGCTGCCCGCCACCTGATGTCGTTCACGTTCGCGGGGTGGACGACCGGCGCACTTGGGCAGCTGCGATGACCTTGCCCGTCGACACCCCGACGGCTCGATCGACTGTCGGGCCAAGGCATCATCCGCCCTGATTGCGCGACCGGTGGCCTTTTGGTATTCTGTATCCAGAGTACAGAAGCAACCGAGAGCCGCCGATGAACATCCGAGACAAGAACGCCCCTCTGCCCGAGTCACCCGTCGAGAAGAAGCTCGTCCCCTATGGCGGCTACTTCAGCAACCGCGTCCCCGGCCACGACCCCGAACTCACCGAGACCGGCCCCGGCACGCCGCTGGGCGAATACATGCGCCGCTTCTGGCACCCGGTCTGCATGGCCATGGAGCTGACCGACACGCCCCGGTACCTCAAGATCCTGGGCGAGGAACTCGTCGCCTTCCGCGACGGCAGCGGCCGCATCGGGCTGCTGCATGCGCACTGCGTGCACCGCGGCGCATCGCTCGAGTACGGCAAGATCGAGCAGCACGGCATCTCCTGCTGCTACCACGGCATGCAGTTCGACGTCGACGGCACCTGTCTGCGCGTACCCTTCCCGGCCGGCGAAGAGGAGGAAGGCGAGCGCTACCGCTGCTCGATCCGCCAGGGCGCCTACAGGGCCTTCGAGCGCCATGGCCTGGTGTTCGCCTACATGGGCCCGCCGGAAGACGAGCCGCCCTTCCCCGAATGGGAGGGCAACTTCACCGTGGCCGAGGGCGACGAACTCGTGCCCTACAGCAACTTCCAGCACTGCAACTGGCTGCAGGTGCAGGACAACGCGGCCGACAACTTCCACACCATGGCGCTGCACGCCAAGCGCCAGGTCACGGGCGGGCACTACCAGGGCACCACCTTCGACGAGGTCGGCGCCGCGTCGATGGAGGTTCCGCCGGACATGTACTTCGTGCCCGTGCAGGGTGGCCGCAGCCTGGCGTGCGCCGGCGCGCGCCGGGCCGACGACGGGCACATGTTCATCCGCGTGCAGCACCAGGTGCTGCCAAACCTGAGCCTGCATGCCTACACCTCGGAAGACGGCAAGCGCAAGAAGCTGTTCAGCCGCTTCCACATGATCCGCTGGACGGTGCCGGTGGACGACCACAACAGCAAGATGCTGGGCTGGCGCGTCATGGGCCCGGGCATCGACACGCGGGGCGTCGGCGACAAGAGCCTGGTGGGCTACGAGACCATCGACTTCCTCGAGGGCCAGGTGGCGATGCGCCGGCCCGAGCGCTTCGGCAAGTACAAGCTCGAGGACATGCCGCCCATCCCGACCGACCCGCGCGCCCGCGCCAACTACAAGGAATGCCAGTACGCCCCGGGTGACTACGAGGCCATCACCAGCCAGCGACCGATTGCAGTGCATGCGCTCGAGAACCCGACCAAGTTCGATGCCGGGCTCTACATGTTCCGCAAGCTGCTGCGCGACGCGGTGCGCGGCAGCAACCCGCGCGCCACGCCCGAGCAGTTCGCGCAGTGGCTGCGCGACAACGCCGGCGCGCCCACCAGCTATTGCTCGGGCAACGTGTTCGACCTCCCGCTGGGCCGCACCACCGAAGAGGAAGTGACGCTGCGTCGGCACCTGGCACGCAAGGTGGTGGCCATCCTCACGGAGGCCGAGGCGCTGAGGGGCAATGAACGCCATGCGTTCGTGAGCCAGCGCATGGAAGCCCTGCAAGAGGACGTGTTGGCGCGGAGGAACGCTTGAGCGCTGGGGCTGGCGTCGGTGCCGGCGTGGGTGCCAGCGCCCAGGTCCTGCTGCGCCTGCAGGTGCGGGCGATCCGCATGCTCGCCGAGCGCACGCACGCTTTCGAGCTGGCCTGCCCCGAAGGCACACCGCTGCCGGACGTCAATGCTGGCGCGCATGTGGACATCCACCTGCCCGGCGGCCTGGTGCGGTCGTATTCGCTGGCGGGCGACCCGCGCGACCGCTCGCACTGGCTGCTCGGCGTGCTGCGCGAGACCGACGGCCGCGGCGGCTCGCGCACGCTGCACGACGGTGTCCGAGTGGGCGACGTTCTGCCGGTGAGCGCGCCGCGCAGCGCCTTTCAACTCGTGCCCGGTGCCGCGCACACCGTGCTGCTGGGCGGCGGCATCGGCATCACGCCCCTGAAGGCGATGGCGCATGAACTGGCGGCGCAGGGCGCGTCGTTCGAGCTTCATCATTGCGTGCGCAGCCCGCGCCACGCCGCCTTCGCCGCCGAGCTGCGCGCCACCGTGCCGGCCGGGCGTCTGCACCAGCACTTCGACGGCGGCGATCCGGCCCAGGGGCTGGATATCGCCGCGCTGCTGGCGCGGCCGGCGGCGGGCACGCACCTGTACTACTGCGGCCCGGCCGGCTTCATGCAGGCCTGCGCCGACGCCTCCCGCCACTGGGCCCCCGGCAGCGTCCACTTCGAGCACTTCAAGCCGCCCGCTGCGTTGGCGCCGGCCACGGCCGAAGGTGGTTTCGAGGTGCTGCTCGCCCGCCGCGGCATCCGCGTGCAGGTCGAGCCCGAGCAGACCATCGTGCGCGCCATCGAGCTGGCCGGCCTGCGCGTGCCCACCTCGTGCCTGTCGGGTCTGTGCGGCGCGTGCAAGACGGACTACCTCGAGGGCGAGGTGGAGCACAACGACTACATCCTTAGCGACGACGAGCGCCAGCGCTGCTTGACGCTGTGCGTCTCGCGTTCGCGCAGCCCGCTCCTCGTCCTCGATCTTTGAACGTCCCCGGAGACCGACCATGCTCGACCAGGTGAAGAACCATTCGATCTACCAGCCCACCCAGCCCGGGCTGATCTACCCCGAGGTGCCCGGCTTCGACAGCGTCGCTGCCGAGCGGCTGCACCGCAAGCAGCGCCTGGTGGCGGCCTGCCGCGCGTTCGCGCTGGAGGGCTTCGACTACGGCTTTGCCGGCCACCTGACGATCCGCGATCCCGAGCACCCCGAGCTCTACTGGACCAACCCGATGTGCGTGCACTTCGCGCAGGTCAGGGTCTCGAACCTCATCCTCGCCGACCACAAGGGCCGCGTCGTCGAGGGGCGGCACGCGATCAACCGCGCCGGCTTCGTGCTGCACGCGGCGGTGCACGAGGCGCATCCGGACATCGTCTCGATGTGCCATGCCCATACCGTCTACGGCACCGCCTTTGCCGCACTCGGCCGGCCGCTCGAGCCGATCTCGCAGGACGCCGCGGCGTTCTTCGAGGATCACGTCGTCATCAAGGACGAGGCGGGCCAGGTGGCGGTCGAGGAACGCGCCGGCATGGCGGTGTGCGACTGGTTCAAGGGCGTGAAGGCGGCCATCCATCAGAACCACGGCCTGCTCACGGCCAGCCGCCACAGCATCGAGGCGGCAGCCTTTTGGTTCATCGCGTTGGAGCGTTGCTGCCGTCAACAGTTGCTCGTCGAGGCCAGCGGCCACAAGCCCGCACTGGTCTCGGCCGAGCGCTCGCGCTACAGCCGGGAGCACGTCGGCTCGGAGTACATCGGCTGGCTGCACTTCCAGCCCATCTACGATCACATCGCCGCGACGCAACCCGACATGTTCGATTGACCCCGAAGGAGCCTGCCGTGAGCCTGGCAAAAGTTCCCGCCCGCACCGACTACGTCGACGTCGTCTACCGCACCCTGCTGGACGCGATCAGCGACGGCACGCTGGCACCCGGTGCACGCGTGACGCAGGAGGACCTGGCCGAGCAGTTGAACGTTTCCCGATCGCCGGTGCTGCAGGCGCTGCGGTTGCTGAAGAAGGACGGCCTGCTGGAGGATGCGCCGGGGCGCGGGCTGCTGGTCACGCCGCTGGACCCGCACCGCATCGGCCAGCTCTACCAGGTGCGCGGCGCGCTCGACGCGCTCGCCGCACGGCTGGCGGCCGAGCGGCGAGCGGACATCCCGGCCTCGCTGGTCGCGGCCGGACGCCGGGCGGCCGCGGGCGGCGACGTGCGCGCGATGATCGAAGCCGACACCGCGTTCCACCGCGCGATCTACGAGGCCAGCGGCAACCCGTACATCGCCGACAGTGCCCTGCTGCACTGGATCCATCTGCGCCGCGTGATGGGCGCCGTGCTGCTGCACAGCGGCAGCCGCGAGGGCATCTGGGACGAACACGATGCCATCCGGGTTGCCATCCGCGCCGGCGACGCCTCGGCAGCAGCCGAGCTCTCGGCGCGCCACGCCGATGTGGCCCGCGAGGCGCTGGTGCGCAGGCTCGAGCAGGCGCTGCAGTCCACGCCGCACGCGGCGTGAAGCGAGTTTCTGGTGGTCGGTGCAGGGTTCGAACCTGCAACACTTACTCTTACTGTGTCACAAAAAGCATGGCACCATATGCACCTCTTCATTCTTCAGATGAGGAACGATGGGTGCGAGCGAGCGGTTTGATGAGTACATGGAGCACTTGTCCGCGGGGCTTGGGCATTCGGACCGTCACGCAGGGCTCAGGGGCTACTGCACGGGGCTGATGCTGCCGTTGGCACGCAAGAGCGTCGAGCCGATGGCCGCGCGGGTTGATCCGATGCATGCCAGCGCGCGGCATCAGGCGCTGCATCACTTCGTGGCCAAGGCCGAATGGTCGGACCGGGAGATGCTGCGTCGGGTCTGCCAGTGGGTCGTGCCGCACATGGACTTCAACCGAGGCGGCTGGTGGATCATCGATGACACGGGGTTCCCGAAGAAGGGCAAGCACTCCGTGGGCGTAGCGCGCCAATACTGCGGGATGCTGGGCAAGCAGGACAACTGCCAGGTCGCCGTGAGCGTGTCGTTGGCGTGCGACCAAGGCAGCGTTCCAGTGGCGTGGCAGCTCTACCTGCCCGAGGAGTGGGCCGCGGACCCTGGGCGAAGGCAGCAGGCCGGCGTTCCAGACGAGTTGCGCTTTGCCACGAAGGCGCAGATTGCGCTGACGCTGTTGCGCACCTTGCTGGCCGAAGGCGCGCCGCGCCATTGCGTGCTGGCGGATGCTGGCTACGGTGTGAACACGGCCTTGCGCCAGGCGCTCAGCGACATGGGCCTGCCGTACGCCGTGGGCGTGACCTCCGCGGTCTCGGTCTGGCCCCCTGGGGTCGAACCCCTTCCCCCCAAGCCCTATAGCGGCATGGGCCGCCCGCCTGTGATTCCACGGCGCACGGCCCGGCGTCAACCGATGAGCGTCAAGGCGCTGGCCCTGTCGTTGCCGGCGCAGGCGTTCCATACGATCAGCTGGCGCGAAGGCACCAAT
>MEGM01000135.1 GCA_001725505.1 Rubrivivax sp. SCN 70-15
GTGCATCCAGCTCGATCGTCTTGGCAACCCGCATCGCTCCAGCCTCCTGGGCTGTTGGAGTATGCCGGTGCAATTAGGTTCAACGACTTCGGGCGCACTGCACTAGCGCGAGCGCCGCAGCACCGAGTAAAGCGCCGGCATCACGAGCAGCACCAGTGGCAGCTGCACCGACAGCCCGGCGATGATCGCGACCGCGAGCGGCTGCTGCATCGCCGAGCCGCGTCCGACGGCCAGCGCCAGCGGCAGCAGCGTGAGCACGGCGGCGAAGGTGGTCATCGCGATCGGCCGCATCCGGTTCTTGCCCGCGTCGACGAGCGCAGCGTGCAGCCCGCGCCCGTCGCCGGCGAGGTCGCGGAACTCCGAGAAATAGAAGATCGCGACCTCGGTGACGATGCCGACGATCATCGTCATGCCCATCATCGCCGAGATGTTCAGCTCGATCCCGGACAGCCACAGCCCGACGAACACCGCGGCCACCGCGAGCAAGGGGATGGCCAGGATCGCCAGCGCCATGCGAAAGCTCTCGTAGAGGAAGAGCAGGAGCAGGAACACGAGCCCGACCGCCGCCGCGAAGACCGCCATCAAGCCCTGGAACGCGATCTGCTGCTGCTTGTAAAGGCCGCCGAGCTCGTAGTACATGCCGGGCGGCAGCAGGTCCGGCGCCTGCAGCGCGGACTGGATGTCGTGAATCACCGAGCTCATTGCGCGCCCGCTGATGCGCCCCGTAACGGCGACCATGCGCTTGAGGTTCTCGCGGTTGATCTGCGGCTGGCCGCTCACGCTCACGAGGCTGGCCACGCGCGCGAGAGGAAACACGTGGCCGTCGGGGGCGCGGATCGTGAGCCGGCCGAGATCGGGCACGATCGCGCGCGACGCCGACGGCGTCCACACGCGCACGCCGATCAGCTTCGGGCCGCTCTGCATCTGCGTCGTCACCACGCCCGACAGGTAGCCGTCCAGCACGCGCGAGACGCTCTGCGGGTCCATGCCTTCGAGCGCGGCCTTCACCGGGTCGATGCGGATCTCGAGCGCATCGCCGGCCGGGTTGATGCCGTCGCGCGTATCGACCACGCCACGGATGCCGTGGATCGCGGCGACCACCTTGCGCGACGCGGCCTGCAGCTCGTCGGGGTTGTCGGAAAACAGCTTGATCTCGATCGGCTGCGGCACCGAGGTCAGGTCGCCGATGACGTCCTCCATCAGCTGCGCGAGTTCGATCTTCAGCCCGGGCACCCGGGTCTCGACCTGGGTCCGGATGCGGTCCATCACGGTCTCGATCGGCGGCCGCGGGCCGGGCTTGAGGCGGATGAAGAAGTCGCCCTCGTTCGCCTCGGTGATGCCGCCGCCGAGCTGGGTGCCGGTGCGGCGCGAATAGGTCTGCACCGCGGGGTCGGCGCGGACGATGGCCTCGACCTGGCGCAGCAGGCGGTCGGTCTCTGTGAGCGAGGTGCCGGGCTGGGCCCGGTAGTCGAGGATGAAGCCGCCCTCGTCCATCGACGGCATGAAGCCCGAGCCGACCTGGCTGAACGCGAGCGCGCCCACGCCCAGCAACGGCAGCACGATCAGCAGCACCCACGCGGGCCGGGCGAGCACGCGCCGCATCACGCGCTCGTAAGCGCGGTGCAGCCAGGCGGTGACGCGGCCACCCTCCTCCTGCTCGGCGTCGCGCTCGTTCAGGAAGCGGTCCGCGAGCAGCGGCACCGCGAGCCAGCTGACGAAGAACGAGATCACCAGGCCCGCGGCCATCGTCAGCGACAGCGCCTTGAAGAAGGCGCCGGTGACGCCGGTCAGGAAGGCCAGCGGCAGGAAGATCACGATCGTCGACGCCGACGAACCCGCGAGCGGGCGCGCGAACTCCATCGCCGCGGCCATCACCCGGCCGTGGTGCGCGGCGCCGGCGCCACGCAGCCGGCGCACGATGTGCTCGATCATCACGATGGCGTCGTCGATGATCAGGCCCACCGCGGCGGCCATGCCGCCCAGCGTCATGATGTTGAAGCTCATGCCCAGCGCGTACAGCAGCACGATCGTCGCCGCGAGCACGGTCGGCACGACGACCGCGGCGATGAGCGTGATCTTCGCGTTGCGCAGGAAGGCGAACAGCACCAGCACGGCCAACCCGGTGCCGATCAGGATCGCGTCGCGCACGCTCGCCGCCGAATCGAGCACGAGCACGCTCTGGTCGTACCAGTTGGCGAGCTGCACGCCCGGCGGCAGCTGCGCGCGGTAGGCGTCGAGCCTGGCGCGCACGTCGCGCGCGATCTGCACGCTGTTGCTGCCCGGCTGCTGGTAGATGTCGACCGACACCGCGGGCCGGCCGTCGGCCGTGATCTTGACCCATTGCGGCACGACGCCGTCGCTGACGCGCGCCACGTCGTCCAGCCGCACGACGCCGTTGCCGCCGGTCTTGATGACGGTGGCGCCGATCTGCGCCAGGTTCGCGAGGCGCGCGTCGGCGATCGCGAGGTAGAGCTTGTAGTGGTCCTCGAGCCGGCCGACGGCACGCACGACGTTGGTCGCCGAAAGCGCACGCGCCACATCGTCCAGCGTCAGGCCGTAAGCCCGCAGCCGCGCCGGGTCGACCGTGACCTCGTATTCCTCCTGCGCACCGCCGCTGACCTGGATGCGCGCGACGCCGTTCACGCTCGACAGCAGCGGCCGCAGCTGGTAGCGCGCGAGGTCGTAGAGCGCGGTCTGCGACTGCGTTACCGAGGTCAGGCTGTAGGCGAGGATAGGGAACACCGTCGGATCCATGCGCTTGGTCGACAGCTGCGTGCCGGGCGGCAGCCGCGGCAGGATCTGCGTGATCGCCTGGTTCACCTGCGAGGTCGCCAGGCCCATGTCGGTGCCCCAGTCGAAGCTCACCGACACGTCGGCCGAGCCGCGGCTCGTCGTCGAGCGCAGGTCGCGCACGCCAGGGACGCGGCGCACCGCCTCCTCGACCGGCTGCGTCACGGCCAGCATCATCAGGTCGGCGGGCCGGTCGCCCGCGTCCAGCGAGACGACGACGCGCGGGAAGTCCACGTTCGGGAACAGCGTCACCGGCAGGCGCAGCGCCGCGAGCGCGCCGGCCAGCGCGAGCAGCGCAAGCAGGAACAGGATGGATCGGCGGTGCCCCTGCATCCAGGCCGAGAAATTCACCGACCACCCCCGCGCACCGCCATGCCGTCGTGCAGCTCGTAGTTGCCCACGCCGACCACCGGCCGGTCCGGGACGAGCGGACCCTGGACCGCGAGCAGGCCATCCTGCTCTAGCCCGGTGCTCACGTCGACGCGGTGGGCCCGCCCTTGCGCGACCTGGAACAGGTAAGCGCCCTTCGCATCGCGCAGCACCGCCAGGCGCGGCACGACCCAGGCGCTCTGCTGGCCGACGGCGATCGACGCCGTCACGCGCGTGCCCGGCAGCAGCCCGTCACCGGGGATGGACACCTGCACGTTGACGAGTTGGGTCTGCGGATCGATCATGCCGAACACCTGCGTCACGCGCCCGGTGATGACGCGCGCGCTACCGAGCGTGTCCCGAACCGCGACCGTCTGCCCGGTGCGAACGCGGCGCGCGTCGCCCGGCTCGACACCGACCAGCACCTGCTCGCGCCCGGCGGCAGCGAGCTGGAGCAGCGGCGCACCCGCGGCAAGCCGCTCGCCGCGCGCGGCAGGTACCGCGACGACGACACCGTCGAACGGCGCGCGCAGCGTCTCGCGTGCGTTGTGCGAGCCCAGGCTCTGCTGCTGGCGCAGCCGCGCCTGCGCATCGGCCAGCGCCTGCTCGGTCGCCGCGAGTTGCGAGCGCGTGGCCAGTTGCTGTTCAAGCAGCGCGCGCACGCGCTCGGCCTCGCCGCGCGCGAACGCCACCGCCTGCACGGCCTGCTCGTAGGCCAGGCTGGCATCGGCCGCGGTGCCGAATTCGAGCAGCGCCGTGCCGCGCCGCACCGACTGCCCGGTGCTCACCCACAGCTGCAGCACCTGGCCCGGGCGCGGCAGGCTGAGCGTGCGCAGGCTGTCCGTGGCCGGCGCCACCGCACCGTAGCCCAGGACGGTATCGGTGAGCGTCTTGCGCTCGAGCGGCACGGTCTGCACCTGCGCGCTCGGAGCCGGCTGCGCGCCGGCGGGCAGCACCCACAGCGCAATGGCGTATGCAAGACAGATGCGACGGACGATGAGCATCATTCAGGGCTTTCGCGAAGCGAGATCGGGACCGAGCAGGGTGTCCAATGCGAGCAGCTGTTCACTGCGGGCCTCCTCGAGCTGCTGGACCTCGAGCGACTTGTCGAGGCTGGCGGTGGCGAGCCGAACCTGGTCGGTGACCGTCAGGTCACCCGCGCTGGCGGCGGCCCCGGCCTGTCGGGCGAGCCGCTCGAGTGGGGCCCTGCCCGCCGCGCTGCGCTCGAGCTGGGCTTGCAGCAGGGCCAGGTTCGCCAGCGCCGCGTCGACCTCGCGATGCGCGCTGTCCAGCCGCTGCCGGTATTCGTCGTACAGGCGCTGGCGTGTCGCGCCCTCGATCGCGATGTTGCCGCGGTTGGCATCGAAGATCGGCAGCGTCAGGCTCAATCCGAAGCCCAGCGTGTACAGGCCGCTGGTGTCGCGCGCACGCGTCAGGCCCAGGTTCAGGGCCGGAAACTGCGCCAGCACTGCGGCGCGGAATTTGGCTTCCTGCGCCGCGTACCCGGCGCGCAACGCCAGCAGGTCCGGGCGCCGCGCCAGGCGCTCGGCCATCGCGGCGCGCAACGCGGCCGCGTCGGGCGCTGGGCCGGGGCCCGGACCGACGAGCTCGAGCCGAACATCGGCGGCCAGGCCGAGCAAGGCCGCGAGCTGCTGGCGGTCCTGCAGCTCGTGCCGCTGGCCGTCGTCGATCTGGCGCTGCACCGCCTGCAGCGCCACGAGCGCGCTCGCGGCCTGGTCGGCGGTGACGTTGCCCGCCGCCAGCGCCTCATGCTGACGCGCAGACACCCGGCCCAGCAGCTCCCGGGACTGCGCCAGCGTCGCCAGCATCCGGGCCTGGGCGCGCAGGCGCGTGAACAGCAGCCGCGCCTGGCTCGCGACCTGCCATTCCTGCCAGAGCAGCTCCAGATCGACCTGATGCAGTGCCGCGCCGGCGGCGTCGCGCCGTGCCGAGCGGGCCACGAGCGCGCCCAGATCGACGCCGAGGTTGAGGCCGAAGGCGTTCGTGTTGCCCGCGCCGCCGTTCGTCGGATGGTCGCTGCTCAGGCCGAGCTGCGGGTCGGGCAGCAGGCCGGCCGCGTAGGCCTGCGCCCGGGCGATGCCCAGCTTGTCGCGCGTGACGCGCAGACCCGGGTTGTTCGCCACCGCGAGCATCGCGACCTCGTCGATGTCGAGCCCGTCGCTGGCGTCGAAGCGGTGTGTCGCCAGGCGTCGGAACGGCAGCTGCGCGGGGTCGACCGACAATGCCTGGACCGAGCGGATCAGCGACGCATCCGAAGGCAGAGGCCGAGGCGCATAGCCGGCACAACCCGCCAGCGCCACCAGCGCCGCCAGCAGTGCCCGCGCGCGCCACGGCGACGGCAGCCGTCGTCCCTCGCTGTTCATTCCTGCCAGTCCAATTGCGTCGTGGCGCGAACCTTCCACAGGGGCGAGTCGGCCGAATTTGACAATGATGACGTATACATATTTTCGCTTCGCTGACAAGCCCGACCGGCATTGTCCCCAGACGCCTTGGGCGAAAAGGCCCGGCCCTCGCGCTATGCCCCGCTGCGACGACTCGCGCCACGACACCCTCATCGGCCGCGCAACGCCTCCAGGTCGGGGCGCGAGGCCAGGCGCTGGATCAATGCCACGGCCAGTGCCGCGCTGCCCAGAGCCGCGACGGCCGTGGCGACGAGGTAGGCCCAGGGCACGATCAGTGCCGCCGGCGGAGGATCGAAGGCGGCGGCGAGCAACGACACCAGGGCCTTCGCGATGGCGAACCCCGTGGCCGTACCGAGCACCAGCCCGGCCGCGACGACGATCGCACCCTCGGCGACGATGAACGCACCAACCTGCGCGCGGCGTGCCCCCAATGCGGTCAACAGCGCAAAGCTGCGGCCACGCTCGGCCAGGTTCAGCCCGAGCACGATGCCGGCGATGGCGGCGATCAGGAGCGTCGAAAAGCCCAGCTCGAGTCGTGTGAGCTGGCGCAGGTCGACCGCGGTCAGGCTCGAGCTGATGAGCGCCTGGGTTTCACCCAGCGTCGTGACCCGGGTGCCGGGCACGCTCGCTGCCACCTCGCGCGCCGAACGCGCTACCGGTCCGACCGCTCCGGCCGTGCGCAGCAGCACGACTTCGGCGAGCCCGCTCCGGGTCTGGGCAGCCAGGTAACTCGCGTTGGCGACCAGGAAGGAGTCTTTCGGGGCGCTGGGAAATTCGTTCACGATGCCGACGAAATGGAAGCGCACGGTACGGAATCGGTGGTCGACCGCATCCTGCAGGCGCAGGTTCAATTCGTCCCCGATGCGGAGCTGGAAATCATTGACGGTCTCGGCCGAAACCAGGACGCCGTCAGGCACGCGGTGCAATGCGTCGAGCGTCTTCGCGGCGTCACCATTGCCGAAGAACGCATCGGCCAGCGTCGTCGCACGCCCGATGCCGACCGGGTCGATGCCAAAGATATCCTGCAGGTCGGTACCGACATAGGCCATTCGGTGCATCAGGGGCTCGGCCGCGGCGACGCCGGGGATCGCGCGCAGACGGTCCATCAAGGCCGCGGCCGGAGCGGCGGTCGTGCCGCTCACGTTCACGTCTGCGCCGTTGGTGAGTTCGGCGTCGACGCGGGACTGCGCGTCGTAGGTCGTGTTGAAGATGGCCGTCGCCGTGCCGAAGGCGAAGGCGAGCGCGGCGAGGGCCGCGGCAGCGGCGATGCGTCGGTGCTGCCGCGACATCGATGCCGCGACGAGCGGCCACAGGCCGCTCGCGTCGTACAGGGCGCCGGGCAGCGAGGTGATGCCGCGGCGCAGCGCGAAGCGCGCCACGCGCAGCCACAGCAGGCCCGTTCCCAGCCACAGGCACAGTGGCGCCAGGAAGGCTTCGTAGTGCACCGAGGTCTGGGCCACGCCCTCGGTGGCCAGGACGATGCTGTAACCCGGCTGAGAGGCGTTCCAGAACACCACCGCCGCCGCGACCAGCAGCGCCAGGTCGAGCCAGATACGTTGCCAAAGCGGCGTCGAGCGTGGCGCGAACTCCGAGCGTGCCGCTGCCACGGTCGAACCCTTTGCGTCGCGCCAGGCGGGGACGACGAAGGCCGCCGCGGCCAGGCCCAGGCCGAGCACGGCAGCGAGCGCAAACCACGGTGCCGCGGGCGCACCACCGGAGCCGCTCCAGGACAAGCGCACGACGATACCGGCCACGACCAGCCCGGCCAGGACCGCCAAGCCGCCGATCGCCAGCGCCTCCCAACCTGCCAGTCGAACCAGCGTCGCGATCGACGCACCGCGTATGCGTAGCAGGCCCTGCTCGGCACGCCTGCGCTCGCTGCCGGCGCTGGACACGGCCAGGGCCACCATGAACGCCAGCAGCACGCCGGGTGCGCCGAGGAAGAGGAACATGACGCGTGCGAACAAGGCGTCGGCTCGCACGCCGTCCAGACGCGCCGCCAGATTGTTGGCGACGGCGGCGCTTCCGGCGACGCGAGCTTCCAGGTTGTGCGACTGCGCGAGCACCTGCGCGTAGGCCGTCGACGGATCCTGTGGCAACGCCGAGAGATCGAGCCGCGCATGCAGCTCGGTGCGCACCGTGTCCGGCCGCACAGCGGCCTGCGCGTCGAACAAGGCGTGCCAGGTCGCCGCGGGCAGCACCAGCACGTTGTCCGGTGGCGCCTGGGGTGCGGTGCCTCGTGGCACGCCGATGGCCTGGAACATCGAGTCCGCGTTGCGCAGGCTCACGACACCGTCGACGCGCAGATCTGCCAGGGGCAGGCCCTGGCGCAGCACGCTCACGGTGTCGCCCACGGTCACGTGCAGATTGGCCGCTGTCTGGGTTGCGATCAGCACCCCCTGACTCGCGCCCAGGACGGTGTCGAACTGATCCGGGAACACCGCTGCGTAGTCGGTGTCGACGCCGATCACGGTCGCCGCCCCCGTCGTCTGCGTGGTGCCGCCGGCGCTGGCCGCCAACCCGAGCGTGTCGGCATAGCCGATGGCCTGCAGCGCTTTCGGATGGCCGGCTTGGCGCAAGGCGTTCGTGACGCGCTGCCGATCGGCGCCCGGCGCGAGCAGGATCTGCCAATGCACCGGAACACCCTTCACCGCGCGCTGCGTCATCGTGCGCACGGACGACGAGATGAAGGTACCCAGCGCCGCCAGCAAGGCCACCGCCAGCGCCAGCGCCATCACGCTTGCCAGCAGCCGCCCGCTGCGTGCGGCGAGCACGCCACGCAACCACAGCGCGATCATCGTGCCCGCTCCTGCGCCGGCGTGACCAGTCGGCCGTGGTCGATCGTCCATCGGGTTCGCAATCGGGCCGCCACGGCCGGGTCATGGGTGGCCACGACCAGCGCCGCGTCGCTGCCCTCCAGCGACTGCAGCAGCGCATCCATGGCCTGCGCTGCGGCCTGCTGGTCGAGCTGGCCAGTTGGCTCATCGGCGAGCACGAGCCGCGGTCTCAGCACGATCGCACGCGCCAGGCCGACGCGCTGCACCTGCCCACCCGACAGCTCCTCGGGCAGCTTGTCGGCGATGGACGCCAGGCCGACGCGCTCGAGCGCCTCGAGCGCTGCCGCGCGCGGGTCCGGGTGCGCGCCGAGCAGCCGGATCGGCACCTCGACGTTCTCGACCGCACTGAGCGCCGGCAGCAGGCTGGGTGACTGGAAGACGACGCCGATGTGGCGCGGCCGAAGCTGGCCCGAAACGCCCAGTGCAGGCCACGACAGCGCACCGCTGGACGGAGCGTCCAGGTCGGCCACGAGCTGGAGCAGCGTCGACTTGCCGCTGCCCGACGGGCCAACCACGGCAATGCTGTCGCCCGTGGCGATGGTGAAACTGGCGGGGAGGAGCGCGTCGAACATCGCTGCACCTTGACGGAATCGCCTGGCGACCCCGGTCCCCGCAACGAGAATCTCAGACATCCACCAACCTCCCATCGTGCATCCGCAGCACGCGATCGGCCTTGGCGGCCAGGGCTTCGCTGTGCGTGGCGATCAGGATCGCCGTACCTGCGGCGCGCTGCGCCGCCAGGACCTGGAACACCTGCTGTTCCGTCGCCGCGTCGACCTCGCCCGTGGGTTCGTCGGCGAGCAGCACCGACGGCGCCGCGGCCAGCGCGACGGCGAGCCCGGCACGCGCCAGCTCGCCGCCGGACAGCTGCGCCGGCCGCGCCGAGGCATGGCCCGGCGCGCGCGGCCGATCCAGCCGGTTCGCCAGCGTCATCACCAGGACCATGTTGTCCATCACCCGCAGTACGGGGATCAGGTTGTGCGACTGCATCAGGATGCCCACATGGGCGGCGCGACGGCGCGCCCGCTCGGCCTCGGGCCGCCGCGTCAGACGCTGGCCGAGCAGGTCCACGTGCCCGCCATCGGGCTCGTCGAGGCCAGCCAGGCAGTTCAGCAGCGTCGACTTGCCGCTGCCAGACGCGCCGAGCAGCGCCACCATTTCGCCCGCAGCCAGGCTCACGCTCACGCCGCGCAAGGCCAGGGTCTCGGCGTCACCATTGTGGAAAAAGCGATACAGGTCGACCGCGCTCAGGGCCGCCATGCGAAGCTCCCGGCCATGAGCCGCCATTGATCCGCGTTGTCGGCACCTGCAGGTGCGGACAGCGTCAGCGTCGCAAGGCGGCCATCCTTCCAGATGTACAGGCGTTCGTTCTCGAGGCGAATCGCCTTCCCGGTCACTGCGTTGGGCGCCGAATTGACTTGGTAGACCACGACGATCGCTGGCCCCGCCGGCAGTGCGCGCCGAGCCACGCTGAGCACGTGGACGGCCCCGGCACCGTGCTCCAGCGCTGCGACCTCCTGGGCACGCACACTGGCGACGGTCGGCGCAACGGCCCGCGCCCCGACCTCGAGATCCAACGCGTTGTACTTGTCGCTGAAGCTCACGCCACCGGACCGATCCCGCCGCGCCCATCCTTCGGGCGCCTTGATCGAATAGCCCTGGTCCGAGCGGAAGATGACGAACACCTGGCTGTCGGGAATATCGCCCGGCGGGTTCTTCTCGACGGCGAGCGGTAGCGCGCGCTGCGGCTGCGCGAGCGCCGGCCCGAAACCGCAGGTCAGCGCAGCGGCGAACAGGAGCGCAGCAGCACTGCCCCCGGTGCCCCGCGCCAGGCGTCGGCGCCCGGATGCCGCTTCGCGGGGCACGTTCATGCTTGATCTCCGTCGGTCGCCGGCAGTTCGCGCAGCGCGAGCCGGTGCGCGGCAGTCATCGTCCCGACCAGCGTCAAGATCGTCGCCAGGAAGACTGCACTCGTGCCCACCGTGCCCAGCCCCAGTCCGCCACTGCCCACCGGCTGGGCGAGCAGGTCGCCAAGCGAGGCTCCCAAGGGCCGGGTCAGGATGTAGGCCGCCCAGAACGAAAGCACCGCGTTGAGGCCGAAGCCGTAATGGGCCACGGCGATGACCGCAATCACCACACCGAACAGCAGCGCCGAGACCATGTAGCCCAGCTTCAGCGTCTCGGCCACCCAATCACCGGCCGCGGTGCCGAGCGCGAAGGTGAACAGGATCGCAGCCCAGTAGAAAGCTTCGCGCCAGGTCGAGTCGATGCGGTGGACCGACAGCGTCCCCTCGGTCGCGTACCAGGTGAAGAAGGTCACCGCCAGCGTGGCCGCGAACAGGCCGGTCGTTAGCGCCAGCGGGATGCCGAAGTGGTCGGTCAGGTTGTCGGTGATCAAGGTGCCGACGACGCTGACCAGCACCACCACCAGCCAGTAGACCCAGGGAACGTAGCGACGGGCGCGGAACTGCAGGCCCAGCGCGACGACGAGCAAGGCCGCCATGACGGCCGAGGTACCGCCCAGGCCCAGGCCGAGGTTGGCATTGAGGAAGTCGGCGGCGGTCTCGCCGACGGTCGTGGCCATGATCTTCACGGCCCAGAACGCCAGCGTCACCGCCGGCACCTTGTTCAGCATGCGCGCCACTTCGGCGCCGGATTCGTTTTGCATGATTTTGATCTTCTTGGTGTGACGCGGACGGTATCCGGCGCCGACTTAGCGCCGACTTAAGGCAGCGGGCTCGCGCAAGCGTGGCGTTGCCAACTTGCGTGAACGCGCGTGCGGGCGGGCCCGGTGCGGCCCGCCCTGCAGGCGATCAGTCGTTGTCGCCGTCTTTTTCCTCGTGGTCGCGATCGGCCTTATCGATCTGGCTCGACAGCACCTTGCCGGCCACCGCGTCGACCTTCATGTCGAACACCTGGTTGTTCGCGGCGACGACCTCGATCTCGTAGATGGCGTGGCCGTTCTCGTCGCCGAGTTCGGCGCGCGTCGCGCGCCCGGCGGTCTGCGCCAGCGCGATGTCGACCGCCTGAACCAGGTTGATGCGGGCCTGCGCCAGGGTGGCAACGGCATCGTTCTCGCCGCCGGCGGCGCGTGCGGCCAAGGTGACGCCAACGCCGGCGCCGAGCACGATCGCGATGGCGACCAGGGACATCTTCAGATTGCGTTTCATGATGGGTGACTTCACTCCGTAGCTTGCTGCCGTGCGGGATGCGCGGCGGCTGACGCCACTGTGCGACGCAGTGACTTATCCGCGACTTACGCGCCGCGCGCGCCAACACACCTTGTCGAAGTCAATGCAGTGGGCAAGGCCGGGCGCCGGCGGCAGGCGGCACCATGCGCCAGCGCAAGCCCGAGTCACTCGAACCCAGGGGCACGCCGACGGACGCCGCGTCGCTCAGCGTCAAGCTCAGCTCGCCGCACCGACCCACGAGTTCAGGACTCACCCAGGGGCTGCGGTCGTAGCGGCCTTCGATCAGGACCAGCGGGTGCTGCGGCATCTCGAGCGCCAGCGCGCCGGCGATATCGGCCGGCCCGGCAATGACGCGCACCGGGTCGGCAGAGAGAGCATGAACTTCGGCCTCCAGTCGCTGCGCCATGGCCACGGAATCGACGCCCTGCCAGCCGCGCGCCTGCACGACAAGCGGACTGCGCGGCGACGTGAGGTTCGCCAACACCAGGAGCAGGAACTGAACGATGACGAACGCCTTCAGCACCGCATGCACGGGCGCGCCGTCCCAGCAGCGTCGTGGCGCCAGTTCCATGGCCGCAGGCACGGCAAGAAACAGGAACGAAGTCCCCCAGTGCAGCGGAAGTGCGGAACCGCCGAGTACCGCGACCGCGGGCATGAAGATCAGCGGTACCCAACCCCAGGCCTGCAGGAAGATCCGGGTTCTGCGTTCCTCCGCGGCGCCTTGCGCGGCGCCCGCTGCATGCACGCCGGCCGCGGCGCTCGCGCGGGCACTGCGGGCCGCAGCCGTCAGCAGCAACAACGCCGGCAACGCACGATTGAAGGCTTGGTCGGCCAACCAATGCAGCGCACCCGAGATGCGGCCCAGCCAGGACAACTCGGCTCCGAGCGACGAATCGATCGCATAGTGGACGGGCCCGAAGTCATGCGCACGCAGCCACTCCAGGTGCGGCGCGAAGATCGCCAACGCGACGAGTACCGCGGTCAGCGCGCCGACGCGTTGGCGCGGGTCGCGCCAGCCGCCATGCCCGGCTGCGTAGGCGACGATGCAAGCCACCGTCACGGCGATCTGGTACTTCGCCAGCGCACCGAGCCCGATGGCCGCGCCCAAGGCAATCCACCAGCGCAGCCGGCCCGTGTTGAATGCCCGCCAGCAGGCCGCAGCGCCGGTCGCCGACAAGAGCATCAACACCACCTCGTGGTTGTAATAGTCGATCCGGCCGTTGTAATAGCTGATGCACAGCATGGCGAGCAGCGCCACGTTGGCGTAGCGTCGGCCACGCAGCGCCGTCAGCAGGTGCCACAGCGTGCCGATCGCCGCCAGCGTGCAGGCGGCCCCAAGCAGATAAGTCGTCCACGCGGAGATGCCGAACACCTTGACCGGTAGCCACAGCAGCCAGGTCGGCAGCGGCGGATGCTTGTAGTAGCCCCACTCGAGCGCCCGCACCCACGTGAGCTGCTCGATGTTGTCGTTCGGCGGCGACAGCTGGAGTCGGGTGACCTCGACGAGCCAGACCGCGGCGAAGGCGGCCACGCCGAAGGCGATCTGCCAGTTCGCCAGCCCGTCGCCGGCCAGCCGAAGCATCGCGGCGCGACGGCCGACGCGGCCCGCGCCGCCAGCGATCGGCAACAACATCGTCCGAGACTCCCCAGGCTCGCGCATTTCGTTTCCCTCGACCGCACTGCGTGCCCGCCCGGTCGGGGAGCGCGGGCGAGTGTGTCGTCGGGCAACTTAAAAAGCCCTTAATCACGCGGACCTCGGGCCGCCAGGGAATGGCTCGTGGCGGGCCATGCAAGGCGTCGGCGCGGTCAGTGCTGCAGCATGCGTGGGAAGCGCACGCGGACCTCGAGCCCGCGGCCGCTGGACGGCGTGTGCAGGCTCACCGTCGCGCCGTGGCGATCGGCGATGGCACGCACGATCGCCAGGCCGAGCCCGCTGCCGCTCGCGTCGCGGGCCTGCGCCTGGGCGTCCTCGCCACGGTAGAAGCGGTCGAACACACGATCGCGCTCGGCGTCCGGGATGCCCGGGCCGTCATCGACGACGCGCAGCTGCGGCTGCCCCTGGAACAGCGCTGCCTCGACATCGACCACTCCACCCGCCGGGGTGTAGCGCAAGGCGTTCTCGACCAGGTTGTCGAGCAGCACCCCGAGCGCATCGGGATCGCCGCGCGTGACGACCTCGGCCGCGGCGAGCGCGCCCAGGTCGATGCCCAGCAGCTCGGCACGCTGGCTGTAGCGGCCGACGGTCGCGCGCACGAGCGAAGCCAGGTCGACCTCGACCCGGCGCGGCGCACGACCGTCGGGCTCGGCCCGTGCGACTTGCAGCAGTTGCTCGACGAGGCGCTGCGAACGCGCGATGCCGGCTTCCAGTTCGCCCAGCGCCTGCTCGCGCGTGGCGGCGTCGCTGCTGCGGCGCAGGCGCTGCAGCTGCAGCCGCAACGCGGTGATCGGCGTGCGCAGCTCGTGGGCCGCATCGGCGACGAAGCGACGCTGCGCCGCCAGGGCGTTCGCCAGACGCGCCATCAGGACATTGATAGCCAGCACCAGCGGCTCGATCTCGCGCGGCACGGCATGGGTGGCGATCGGCTCGAGCGCGGTCTCGCTGCGCGCCGCGACGTCGCGCGCAGCGCGGTCCAGCGGCCGCAGGCCGCGCCGCAAGCCGAAGACAAGCAGGCCGCCCACGCCCAGCGACAACAGCGCCAGCGGCAACAGCACCTTGCTCGCGGCCTCGGCGGCCAGCGCCTCGCGCGTCGAGCGACGCTGCGCCGCCTGCACGATGCCGCTCGCCGTCACGCGCGTGTAGACGATCCAGTCCTCGCCACCGGCGCGCAGCGTCGACAGGCCCTCGACGCGGGTCATGGGCAGCGCGACGGTGGTGTCCGAGCGGTAGCGGCGCAGCCCGTCCGGAGCCCAGGTCTGGGTCAGGATCGCGGCATCGGCGGCGGCGTCGCCGTCTTCCGGGTCGCGTGCCTTGGGCGCCGGCTGGGGTTGTGCGTCGACGCTGCCGTGGTAGCTGGACACGGCCTGCGCGACGTTGCGCAGGTCGGTGTCGAAGACCTCGCCCATCTCCTGCAGCGTGAGCAGGTAGCTCGTCAGCGCGACGGCCACCGAGCCGAGCGCGAGCGCGCCCAGCACCCAGGCCAGCAGCGTGCGCTGGATCGAGCGCATCAGGCGTCGACCCGGTAGCCGACACCGCGCACGTTGTGGATCACGCCCGGCCCGAGCTTGCGCCGCAGGTGGTGCAGGTGGACCTCGATCGCGTTGCTGCCGACTTCCTGGCCCCAACCGTAGACGGACTCTTCCAGCTTCTCACGGGAGAGCACCGCCCCCGGGCGCTGCATCAGCGCCTCGAGCACCGCGAACTCGCGCGCCGAGAGCGCGACCGCCGTGCCGTCCAGCGTGACCTGCCGGCGCACGGGGTCGAGCACCAGCGCGCCGGCCTTCAGCAAGGGCGAGCCGCTGCCGGCATGGCGACGCAGCAACGCGCGCACGCGGGCGACGAGTTCGTCCATGTCGAAGGGCTTGAGCAGGTAGTCGTCGGCGCCGGCCTCGAGCCCCGCCACGCGGTCGGACACCGCGTCGCGCGCGGTGGCCACCAGCACCGGAATCGTCCGGCCCGCACCGCGCAGCGCCGCGAGCAGCGTCATGCCGTCCGCTTTCGGCAGCCCGAGGTCGAGCACGGCGAGGTCGTAGACGTCGTTGGCCAGCGCCAGCTCGGCGGCGCGGCCGTCGGTCACCCAGTCGACGGCGAAGCCGGCGTCGAGCAGGCCCGCGCGCACGGCGCTGCCGATCATCGGGTCGTCCTCGACGAGCAGCAGTCTCATCGGCAGCGTTGCGTCACACCGCAGGCGCTCAGGCGCAGCGCCGACGCCTCCATAGCGTCAGCAACTGCTCGTGCAGCCCGTCATCGAGACGCAGCAGAGCGGCCCAGAGCGGTGCCAGCGGCCGGCGCAACAGGCGCTCGACGAGCACGCCCGCCAGCGCCACGGGCGCTGCACCGAGCACGTCGAGCGGGAAATGCACGCCCAGGTAGACCCGGCTCCAGCCCACGAGCAGACCCAGCACGAGCAGCACCGGCGCCCAGCGCCTGCAGCCAAGCGTGCCGAGCGCGGCCACGGCCAGGCTCCAGAAGACGGTGACGTGGTCGCTCGGAAACCCGGGGTCGTCGGCGTGGGCCATGAACTGGTGGCCCAGGTGGAGCGCGAACGGTCGCGGCTGCGGCCAGAACCGGGTGACGAGCTGGCCGACGCCGAGCGCGAGCAAGGCCACGAGCAGCATCTGCAGCAATTCGCGCCGGGTCTCGGCGCCACCGCGCAGCCAGGCCAGCGACAGGGCCAGCGGAACGAGCCAGATCAGCCCCTGCGCGACGGCCAATGCCAGGGTCAGGGTCCAGCGCGCCGGGTTGGCGGGGGCGTTGATCAGGGCGAACATGATCAGGGCGAACAGCTGCAGGTTGTCGAAGTGCACGCGAGATCGTCGCAGGCGCGACTTAATCTGCCATTAAGGCCGGGCCGCGAGGCACGTCCGCCCCGCGCCCCGCACGCGGGAGCCCTACATCTGGGCCAGCGGGATGTTGCCGGCCTCTTCGTCGGCCTGCAGTTCGGCGATCAAGACGCCGAGGTCGTGGTCGAGCCGCGCGAGCGTGCCGGCCTCGAGCCTCGACAGCGCCTGGGGCAGCACGCCGGCGAACGGCCCCGGCGCCCGGCTCAGCACGCGGTGGGCGGCCGGCAGCAGGCGCAGCTGGACGCTGCGCCGGTCGCGGCCCTGCTTGACGGCGCTGACCATCTCCATCGCGACCAGCGCCTTGACCAGGTTGCTCGCCGTGCTCTGGTGCACGTCCATCGCGCGCGCGAGATCGCTGACGCCGATGTCCGGATGGGCCTGGATCACGCTCAGCGCCCAGAGCTGCGCGCCGCCGACGCCGGACTTGCGCTCGACCTGCTGGAAGTGGCTCTTGACCGCGTTGAAGACAACGCGAAAGCGGCGCAGCACGCGCACCGCGGAATCGCCCGCCTCGGCGGCTGGCAGCGCGACGGCCGCGGCGGCCTTCGGGTTGCGGACTGTCATGGTCGGGTGGACGGCCGCCTTGGCGGGCCCAAAAAAGCGAGGCCCCAGGGGGCCCCGAAAAGTCGCTCCTACTGACCGCCCGTCACCGGTCAGGATCCGGGCAGCGCACTGATTATATTTGTCGAAATGCACTGCCGGCGCACAGGGTTTGCGCGCCCCACCGGGCGGCCGTTGCAGCGCGGCACCGTCGAGGCGATGCGCCCGCCCGATCCCGCCGCGCACCGGCCGGCGCCGCGACGCCTCAGCGCTTCGCTGCGGCGTCCTCGACGTCGTCCGTCCCGCTGGGCACGAAGCTCACGCCGTGCTGCACCAGGTAGTCCCGTATCAGCCGCCGCACCACCTGCGAAGGCGTGACGTCCTGGCGCGCGCACAGCGCCTCGAATGCCTTCTTCTTCGCGGGGTCGATCAGCACCGTCAGGCGCGCCGTCTTGAGTTCCATGCCACCTCCGTCGATCGACAAGAAATTTCATTTTATTATCATTGGAGTCTACTTAAGTTAGACTTTGATTGCATGGTCGAAAGGGAGAGCCCGGACCTTGCGGCCAGTGCCCTGGAGCCACCACCCTTGCCTCGCACCGATCGACCCCGCGCCTGTCCGGCAGCATCCATTCCTCTGGGAAGGGCGCGGCGCACATGAACGCTCTCGTCGCTGCGGTCTTGATCCTGCTGCTGGGCGCGGCAGCCTGCCTGCTGCCGTTGCGCAATCGCACCCGCGCGGGCATCGGGGTCGTCTCGCAGCTTCTGGCCACGGTCCTGGTCCTGTCCACTGCCGTACCGCTGCTCTTCGGCGGCCAGGCGCTCACCGCTGAACTCGCCTGGAGCTACCCGGTAGGTACGCTGCGCGTGCGGCTCGACGCGCTGGGCGCCTTCTTCCTCGCCTGGTCGCTGCCGATGACGCTGCTCGGCAGCGTCTACGCGGTAGGCTACCTGCGGCCGTACTTCGACACGAAGCGCAACGTCGGGCTGCACTACGCGCTGCTGAACCTGACGTCGCTGTCCTTCGTACTCGTCTACACCGGCGACCAGGCACTCGTCTTCCTGATCGGCTGGGAGATCGCCGCCCTCGCCGCGTGGCTGCTCGTGATCTGGGACTACACGAACCAGAAGGTGCGGTTTGCCGGTTTCAACTACCTCGTCTCCACCCACGTCGGGCTGATCTTCCTCGTCGCGGCGTCCATGATCCTGTATGCACACACGGCGTCGTGGGAGCTGGGCAGCTTCGGCCTGTGGTTGCACGCGCATCCGGGTCCGCAGCGCAACCTCGTCTTCCTGCTGCTGGTCACCAGCTTCGCGCTGAAGTCGGCCTTCTTCCCCTTCCACTCCTGGCTGCCGCGCGCCCATGCGGCGGCACCGGCCAACGTGTCGGCGCTGATGTCCGGCGTGATCCACAAGGCCGGCCTGTACGCACTGCTGCGCTTCGTCTTCCTGATCGGCCGCCCCGACGAATGGATGGGCTGGTTCCTGATCGGCTTCTCGGCGCTTTCGGCGCTGATCGGCGCGCTCTACACCGTGGGCCAGCGCGACCTGAAGCGGCTGCTCGGCTACTCGTCGACCGAGAACGTGGGCATCGCCGGCATCGGCTTCGGCATCGGCTGCCTGGGCATGGCCTGGGGCAACGCGCCGCTGGTCGCGCTGGGCTTCGCGGGCGGATTGCTGCACGTGCTGAACCATGCGTTCTTCAAGTGCCAGCTCTTCTACGCCGCCGGCGCGGTCCACCAGGCGACGCACACGGTCGACATCGAGAAGCTCGGCGGCCTGGCGCGCCTGATGCCCTGGACCGCGCTCGGCTTCCTGCTCGGCGGTGTCGCGATCGCTGCACTGCCGCCGCTCAACGGTTTCACGAGCGAGTTCGTCATCTACTCGGGGCTGTTCACCGGCGAGCCGATCGCCGGCATGGCCCGGGTGGACGTGTTCCTGACCCCGGCCGGCGAGGTGGTCATCAACGAGATCAACACCCTGCCCGGCTTCACCCGCATCAGCATGTATCCCAAGCTGTGGGGCGCCCGCGGCCTGGACTACACGGCGCTGATCGAGTCGGAGGACATCACGGAGTTGAAGCAGGTGGTGGCCTGCGCGGGCGGGACGTGTGAGATCGCGTGAGGCGGGGCGCGGCGATGGTGGTGTCGCGCGCTCCGGCGTGCGGCATTTTGATCGCCGCGAAGCTGAGCGGCCGCTCGCGAAGCGCACGGCCCA
>MEGM01000136.1:0-4372 GCA_001725505.1 Rubrivivax sp. SCN 70-15
CGCGGATGATGTCGTTGCACAGCTCGATGCATTCGTCGCAGATGAACACCGACGGCCCGGCGATGAGCTTCTTCACCTCGTGCTGGCTCTTGCCGCAGAAGGAGCAGTAGAGAACCTTTTCGCCGGAGGCGCCCTTCTTGTCGGCCATGTCTGTGCTTACGAGCGAAGTTCCACGAGAGGTGCGTCGGCATCATAGACCAACTGCACCGGCAGGCCAGACACCGAAAAGGGCGGCAAATGCAGCCAGACCGGGCGGTCCTCAGACACGCTTGTCGAGCACCTGGTCGATCAGGCCGTAGTCCTTGGCCTCGGTCGGCGACAGCCACATGTCACGCTCCATGTCGGCTTCGATCTTGGCCACCGTCTGGCCGGTGCGCTCGGCGTAGATCCGGTTGAGCTGCTCGCGCGTCTTGATGATCTCGCGCGCCTGGATCTCGATGTCGCTGGCCTGGCCCTGTGCCCCGCCCGAGGGCTGGTGGATCATCACGCGCGAGTTCGGCAGCGCGAAACGCTTGCCCTTCGCGCCGGCCATCAGCAGGAAGCTGCCCATGCTCGCGGCCATGCCCATGCACAGCGTCGAGACCTCGGGCTTGATGAAGTTCATCGTGTCGAACACCGACAGCCCGGCGCTGACGCTGCCGCCCGGTGAATTGATGTACAGGAACACGTCCTTGTCCGGGTTCTCGCTCTCGAGGAACAGCAGCTGCGCGCAGACGAGGTTGGCGACCTGGTCGTTCACCGGGCCGACGAGGAACACGATGCGCTCCTTCAGCAGGCGGCTGTAGATGTCGTAGGCGCGCTCGCCGCGCCCCGACTGCTCGATGACCATGGGCACCATGCCCAGGCCGGTGGTTTCCAGGTAGCTGCTCATCGTGTCTTCATCCAAGGTTCGTGCGCGGATCCGACGCCGCCGGCCCCCCGCATGCGCCCCCTCGGGAGCGCAGCGACCGGCGCGAGCGTGGCGGTCGTCAGGCCTGCATCAGTTCGTCGAACGGTAGCACCTTGTCGCTGACCTTCGCACGTGCGAGGACGAAGTCGGTGACATTGCTCTCGATCACCACCGCCTCCACCTCGGCCATGCGCTGGCGGTCGCCGAGGTACCAGCGCATCACCTCGGCGGGCTTCTCGTAGCTCTGGCTCATCTCCTCGATGTGCGCCTGCAGCTGCTCGGGCCGGGCCTGCAGGCTGTTCGCGCGCACGAGTTCGGCGACGACCAGCCCCAGCCGCACGCGGCGCTCGGCCTGGGGCTTGAAGATGTCGGCAGGGATCGGCGTCGTCTCGGCATCCTTGACGCCACGCTGCTTCAGGTCGGCGCGCGCCCCGGCGACCAGGCGCTCGGTCTCGCTGGCCACCAGCGCCTTGGGCAGCTCGAGCGTCGCGACCTTCACCAGCGCGTCCATCACCGCCGCCTTGTTGCGCGCCTGGACGCGGAACTTGACCTCGCGCTCGAGGTTCTTGCGCACGTCGGCGCGCAGCCCTTCGACGGTGCCGTCCGGGATGCCGAGCGCCTTCGCGAACGCCTCGTCGACGGCGGGCAGGTGCGGCACCTCGCACTTCTTCATCGTGACGAGGAAGTCGGCCTCCTTGCCGGCCACGTCCTGGCCCTGGTAGTCCGCCGGGAACTGGAGCGGGAAGGTCTTGCTCTCGCCGACCTTCATGCCGCGGACCGCCTTGTCGAACTGCTCGAGCATCTGGCCTTCGCCGATGATGAACTGGAAGCCCTCGGCCTTGCCGCCGGGGAAGGGCTCGCCGTCGATCTTGCCCTCGAAATCGATCGTCACGCGGTCGCCTTCCGCGGCGCCTTCGGCGGCCGGCCGCTGCGCGAAGGTTCGGCGCTGCGTGCGCAGGATCTCGACCGTGCGGTCGATCGCCGCTTCGGTGACCTCGGTCGAAATGCGCTCGACCTCGGCCCCGGCCAGGTCGCCGATCTGGACCTCGGGATAGACCTCGAACGTGGCATCGAAGGCCATGTGTCCCTCGGGGGCCTCGTCCTTCTGCGTGATCTGCGGCTGGCCGGCGACGCGCAGACGCGCCTCGTTGGTGGCGTCGGCGAAGGCCTGGCCGACGCGGTCGTTCACGACCTCGTACTGCACCGAGTAGCCGTAGCGCTGCGCGACGTAGGACATCGGCACCTTGCCGGGGCGGAAGCCGTCGGCCTTGACGGTGCGCGAGAGCTTCTTCAAGCGCGCATCGACTTCTTTGCTGATCTCGCTCGCCGGCAGCGTCAGGGTGATGCGGCGTTCCAGGTTCTCGAGGGTTTCGACGTTGACGGCCATGTTGTGTCTCTAGGGCTTGGAGGAATTCTCTGGTGCGCGGGGCCGGACTCGAACCGGCACGCCCGTGAAGGCGTCAGGACCTAAACCTGGTGCGTCTACCAATTTCGCCACCCGCGCTTGGGGTCGAGAGCGAAAGGGGGTGAGCTCGCGCCACCCCCTCGTGCATTCTGGGCTGATCGGGAAACCGCGCATTTTAGCCTGCTGCCCCGGGGACGGCAGTCCGGTCCGCGATCGAGTCGCAGGGCCCGGCCCGTCGGCGTCGCCCGGCATGTCGCGGTGGCCGCGCTCGCGAAGGCGAGAATCGCCCGGTGAGCGTCGAACATTACGAGAACTTCCCGGTCGCCTCCTTGCTCTGCCCGCCGGCGCTGCGGCCGGCCGTGACCGCTATCTACCACTACGCGCGCACCGCCGACGACCTCGCCGACGAGGGCAGCGCTGCGGCGGCGCAGCGCCTGGCCGACCTCGCCGACTACCGCGCCGACCTGGACGCCGTCGCCGACGGCGCTGCGCCCGGCGGCCGCTGGCCCGCGGTGTTCGGGCCGCTCGGTGTGCAGATGCACCGCCACGCGCTGCCGCGCCGGCTGCTGAGCGACCTGCTCGACGCCTTCGAGCAGGACGTCCGCAACCCGCCTTACCCCGACCGCGCGGCGCTGCTCGACTACTGCCGTCGTTCGGCGAACCCGATCGGCCGGCTGCTGCTGCACCTGTATGGCGTGGCGGACGCCGAGTCGCTGCGCCGCTCCGACGCGATCTGCAGCGCCTTGCAGCTGATCAACTTCTGGCAGGACCTGGGTGTCGACGCCGCGCGTGGCCGTTTCTACGTTCCGCGCGACGAACTGCGCGCTGCCGGCCTGAGCCTGGACGAGCTCGCGCAGCGCCAGGACAGCCCCGCGCTGCGCGCGCTGGTGCGTCGGCTCTGCGATTGGGCCGGCGAGCTGATGCGCGAGGGCGCGCCGCTCGCGCCGAGCCTGCCCGGGCGTGCCGGCTGGGAGCTGCGCCTGGTGGTCCAGGGCGGGCTGCGCATTCTTGAGAAAATCGCCGCGATGGACCATGCGACGGTGCGCAGCCGCCCGACCCTGAGCGCCGCCGACGCGCCGCGCCTGCTGTGGCGCGCCTGGCGCATGGGCGCGCAGCGATGACGCCGGCGCAGTACGTCCAGGAACGTGCCGCGAAGAGCGGATCGTCGTTCTACTACGCGTTCCTGTTCCTGCCGCCGCAGCGGCGCGCGGCGATCACCGCGTTCTACGCCTTCTGCCGCGAGGTCGACGACGTCGTCGACGAGACGCACGACCCGTCGGTCGCCGCGGCCAAGCTGGGCTGGTGGCGCCAGGAGGTCGACGAGGCCTACGCCGGCCGACCCAGCCACCCCGTCACGCAGGCGCTGCTGCCGCTGACGGCCGAGTTCGATATCCGGGCGGACCATCTTCAGGCCGTCATCCAGGGCTGCCAGATCGACCTGGAGCAGACCCGCTTCCTCGACTACGCCGGGCTCGAGCGCTACTGCCACCTGGTCGCCGGCGTCGTCGGCGAGGTCGCAGCCAACATCTTCGGCCGCACCGAGGCCGCGACCGTGCAGTACGCGCACCGGCTCGGGCGCGCGATGCAGCTGACGAACATCATCCGCGACGTCGGCGACGACGCACGGCGCGGCCGCATCTACCTGCCGCTGGACGAGCTGCAGCGCTTCGGCGTCAAGGCCGCCGAGCTGCTGCGCCGCGAGGCGCCCTGGGGCTACAGCGACCGTTTCGACGCGCTGATGCGCTTCCAGGCCGAGCGCGCGCATGCCACCTACGACGAGGCGCTGGCGCTGCTCCCCGAAGCCGACCGCGCGGCGCAGAAGCCCGGGCTGATGATGGCCAACATCTACCGCACGCTGCTGCGCGACATCGAGGCACAGGGCTTCCAGGTGCTGCACCAGCGCACCTCGCTGACGCCGCTGCGCAAGCTCTGGATCGCCGCCCGCACCCACGTGGCGGGCCGCTGATGGCGGCCGCCCCGGGCACGCTGGCGATCGTCGGCGCCGGCTGGGCGGGGCTGGCGGCGGCCGTGCGCCCCTGCGAGACCGGCCAGCGCGGCACGCTGTTCGAGATGGCGGC
>MEGM01000136.1:4418-13721 GCA_001725505.1 Rubrivivax sp. SCN 70-15
GCCCGGCGGCCGGGCGCGCAGCGTCCTCGCCGGTGGCCAGCCCTTCGACAACGGCCAGCACATCCTGATCGGCGCCTATGCGCGCACCCTGGCGCTGATGCGCAGCGTCGGCGTCGACCCGCAGGCCGCGCTGCTGCGCCTGCCGCTGACGCTGCGCCATGCCGACGGCCGCGGCCTGCGCCTGCCGGGCGGCCCGGCCGCGCTCGCCTTCGCGCGCGCGGTCGCCGGCGCGCGCGGCTGGAGCATGGGCGATCGGCTGGCGCTGCTCGGCACGGCCGCCGGCTGGTGGGCGCACCGTTTCCGCTGCGACCCTGCGCTGACCGTCGACGCGCTCTGCCGGCGCCTGCCCGCCCGGGTGCGCGAACTGCTCGTCGATCCGCTGTGCGTGGCGGCGCTGAACACCCCGGCGCACGAGGCCAGCGCGGCGGTCTTTCTGCGCGTTCTGCACGACGCCTTGCTCGGTGGCCGCGGCGCGGCCGACCTGCTGCTGCCGCGCCGGCCGCTGAGCGAGCTGCTGCCCGCCCCCGCGACGCGCTGGCTCGGTGCGGCCGGCGCCACGCTGCGCTTGGGCCAACGCGTGCAGGCGATCGACCGACGCGACGCGCGCTGGTGCGTCGACGGCGAGCTCTTCGATGCGCTCGTACTGGCCTGCACCGCGGGCGAGGCGGCACGCCTGACGGCGACCGTGGCGCCGGCCTGGTCGGCAGCGGCAGCGGCCCTGCGCTTCGAGCCCATCGTCACCGTCTACCTGCAAGCTCTCGGCGCAAGGCTGGCCGAGCCGATGATGGCGCTCGCCGACGGGCCCGAGGCACCGGCGCAGTTCGCCTTCGACCTGGGTGCGCTCGGTGGCCAGGCCGGGCAGTTCGCCTTCGTCGTCAGCGGCGCGCGGCGCTGGGTCGACGCCGGCATCGACCGCCTCGAGCGCGCCGTGCTCGCACAGGCGCGCGCGCTGCTGCCGGCGCCGACGCTGCTGTGCAGCCTGGCCGAGAAGCGGGCCACCTTCCGCTGCACGCCGGGGCTGCGCCGGCCCGGGGCGGCGATCGCGCCAGGGCTGTTCGCGGCCGGCGACTACGTGGCCGGGCCCTATCCGGCGACGATCGAAGGTGCGGTGCGCGCAGGCGAAGCGGCGGTCCTCGCACTGGCGGGGGCGGGCGTGCGCCGCTGAAGATCGGAACCTGCGGGCCATCTTGTCATGCAGGCCAGCCTCTCGCGATGCAAAATGAGGGCCGCGCACCGATCGAAGCTCCGCACCGAACCCACGCCATGGCACGCAAGGACCCGCAGACCCCGACCATCCAGGTGATGGAGCGCATGTTCGCGCTGCTCGACATGCTGGCGGCGCACCAGGACCCGGTTTCGCTGAAGACCATCAGCGAGCGCACCGGGCTGCACCCCTCGACCGCACACCGGATCCTGAACGACCTGACGATCGGGCGCTTCGTCGACCGGCCGCAGGCCGGAAGCTACCGGCTCGGCATGCGGCTGCTCGAGCTGGGCAACCTGGTGAAGGCGCGCCTGGACGTGCGCGACGCGGCGCTCGGGCCGATGCGCGAGCTGCACAAGCTCACGCACCAGCCGGTGAACCTGTCGATGCGCCAGGGTGACGAGATCGTCTACATCGAACGCACCTATAGCGAACGCTCGGGGATGCAGGTCGTGCGCGCGGTCGGCGGGCGCGCGCCGCTGCACCTGACGTCGGTCGGCAAGCTCTTCCTCGCGCACGAGGACCCGCAGCGCGTGCGCGCCTACGCGACGCGCACCGGCCTGACCGGCCACACGCGCAACAGCATCACTGATGTCGCGCGGCTCGAGCGCGAACTGGCCACGGTGCGCGCTCAAGGCAGCGCGCGCGACGACGAGGAACTCGAGCTCGGCGTGCGCTGCATGGCCGCCGGCGTCTTCGACGATCAGGGCAAGCTCGTCGCCGGGCTGTCGGTCTCGGCGCCAGCGGACCGGCTCGAGGAGTCCTGGCTCGAGAAGGTGAAGGACACCGCGGCGCAGATCTCCGCGGCGCTGGGCTACCGCGGCTGATCCGCGAGCGCCTGCGCGCCGCCGCCGTGCATCAGCCAAGCGCGGATGCGCTCGGCGTCGGCGAAGCGCGAATAGCGGCCGGCCGAGTCGAGCAGCACCATGATCAGCTTGCGCCCGGCGAGCTGCGCCTGCATCACCAGGCAGCGCCCGGCTTCGTTGATGAAGCCGGTCTTCTGCAGGCCAATGTCCCAGCGCGGGCTGCGCACCAGGCCGTTCGTGTTGTGGAACTGCAGCTGGCGCCGGCCGACCTCGACCTCGGCCTCGCGCGACGTGGTCAGCTCACGCATCAGCGGCTGCTCGTAGGCAGCCTTCACGAGCAGCGTCAGGTCGTGCGCGCTCGACTGGTTGTTGCTCGACAGGCCGGTCGGCTCGACGTAATGCGTGTCGGTCATGCCCAGCGACTGCGCCTTGCGGTTCATCGCCTCGACGAAGGCGCTCAGTCCACCCGGGTAATAGCGGCCGAGTGCGTGCGCGGCGCGATTCTCCGAGGCCATCAGCGCCAGGTGCAGCATCTCGCCGCGCGTCAGCTGGGTGCCCACACGAAGGCGCGAGCTGCTGTGCTTCTCGGTGTCGACGTCGTCCTGCGTGATCGTCAGCACCTCGTCCATCGGCAACTGGGCCTCGATGACGACCATCGCCGTCATCAGTTTGGTGATCGACGCGATCGGCAGCACGGCGTCGGAATTCTTGCTGAACAGCACCTGGTTCGTGTCCTGGTCGATCACCAGCGCGACGTTGGACGCGAGCTTGAGCGGGTCCGCGGTGGCGCCGAGACCGGCTTCTTCACCGAACGACGGGTTGGCCGGCACGACATGCGACACGGCCTTGAACGGGCGTGCCTTCGCGGCCACGTGGCGGACCGGGGCCTTCGCCTTGTGCACGGCCTTGTGCCGCGGCTTGTGCACGGACTTGCTGGTCTTGGCATGGGTCGGGCTGGATTCGACTTTCGCCGGCTCCGTCGCCGACGCACCGACCGATAGCGCCAGCGCCAGCACGGCGCCCCCGACCCAACCCGCCAACCGCTTGCCCAGACCCATCACATCGACCTCGCTGCTCGAACCGCCCCGACCATCCGCAACGCAGTTTAGGCGAGCGGGAAAACACGCGCAAGATCAAAAACTTGCGCGCTGTTCCTCAAGTGGCTCCCAGGGCCAGGCAAACCCGGGGTTCGCCGCTCAGCCCTGAGCCGCCACGCGCTCGGCCTTGCTGTGCAACTTGTTCAACGCCGAGAGGTAGGCTTTCGCCGACGCGACCACGATGTCCGGATCCGCACCCACGCCGTTCACGACCCGGCCCCCGTGCTGCAGGCGGACCGTCACCTCGCCCTGCGATTCTGTGCTGCCCGAGGTGATCGCATTCACCGAATAGAGCAGCATTTCAGCGCCACTCTTCACACGCGACTCGATCGCCTTCAGACAGGCATCGACCGGGCCGTTTCCGTCGCTCTGCGCATGGTGTTCGACGTCGCCGGCGGCGAAGGCCAGCTCGGCATGCGGCCGATCGCCGATCGCCGATCGCTGCGACAGCGACAGCAGCCGGTAATGCTCCTGCTCCGCGGTGACGCTCTCGTCGCCGACGAGAGCGATGATGTCCTCGTCGAAGATCTCGCTCTTGCGATCGGCCAGGTCCTTGAAGCGCGCGAACGCGGCGTTGACCTCGGCCTCGGACTCCATCTCGACGCCCAGCTCCTGCAGCCGCTGCTTGAAAGCGTTGCGGCCCGAGAGCTTGCCGAGCACGATCTTGTTCGCCGCCCAGCCCACGTCCTCGGCGCGCATGATCTCGTAGGTGTCGCGCGCCTTCAGCACGCCGTCCTGGTGGATGCCGCTGGCATGCGCGAACGCGTTCGCGCCGACCACCGCCTTGTTCGGCTGGACGACGAAGCCGGTCGTCTGGCTGACCATGCGCGAGGCGGGCACGATCTGCGTCGCGTCGATGCCGAGCTCGAGCCCGAAATAGTCGCGCCGCGTGCGCACCGCCATCACCACTTCCTCGAGCGCGCAGTTGCCGGCGCGCTCGCCCAGGCCGTTGATCGTGCATTCGATCTGGCGCGCGCCGCCGATCTTGACGCCGGCGAGCGAGTTGGCGACCGCCATGCCGAGATCGTTGTGGCAATGCACCGACCAGACCGCCTTGTCCGAGTTCGGCACCCGCTCGCGCAGCGTGCGGATGAATTCGCCGTAGAGCTCGGGGACCGCGTAGCCGACGGTGTCGGGGATGTTGACCGTCGTCGCACCCTCGGCGATCACGGTCTCGAGCACGCGGCACAGGAAGTCGATGTCGGAGCGGTAACCGTCCTCGGGCGAGAACTCGACATCGGCGCAAAGGTTGCGCGCGAACCGGACCGCGAGCCGCGCCTGCTCGTGCACCTGCTCGGGCGACATGCGCAGCTTCTTCTCCATGTGCAGCGCCGAGGTTGCGATGAAGGTGTGGATCCGTGCGCGCGCAGCGCCCTTCAGCGCCTCGGCCGCACGCGAGATGTCGCGGTCGTTCGCGCGCGCCAGCGAGCACACGGTCGACTCGCGGATGTGGTCGGCAATCGACTTGACGGCCTCGAAGTCGCCGTTGCTCGACGCCGCGAAGCCGGCCTCGATGACGTCCACGCGCAGCCGCTCGAGCTGGCGCGCGATGCGCAGCTTCTCGTCGCGCGTCATCGAGGCGCCGGGCGACTGCTCGCCATCGCGCAAGGTGGTGTCGAAGATGATGAGCTTGTCGGTCATGGTGCAGTCTCGCTGGGGTGGGGTGCTCGCACGCAGCATCACAATGAAGAACGGCCCGCTGCGTTGCGCTGGCGGGCCGTTGATCGGAAAAGGTTCGGACGAAAGCGATCAGCGCACCCGCGGGTCTCCTAGGAGCGCTAGCGAAATGGCCTTCGTGTTCATCGAATCAATATAACACGCGGCCCCCGTCACTGATGCAGTCCCTTCTCTTCGGGGTCGTCGGTCGAGGTCGCGATCACGCTCACCGGGCGCCCTTTCATCTTGCGCCAGACATAGACGCCGTAGCCCGACAGGCCGTAGGCGCAGAAGATCGCGAACAGCACGCGCGGCGGGTCGAGGTTGATGATCGCGATGCCGAGTGCGATCGCCACGATCACGACGAAAGGCACCGTGTGCTTGCCGCCGACCGCCTTGAAGCTGTAGAAGGGCACGTTCGTCACCATCGACAGACCCGCGAACAGCGTCACGCCGAAGGCCAGACTGCGGATCCAGGGCACGTACGCGACGCCGCGGAACCCGGCGTCGTCCATCATCCAGATCAGTCCCATCACCAGCGCCGCAGCGGCCGGGCTGGGCAGTCCCTGGAAGAATCGCTTGTCGACGACGCCGATGTTGACGTTGAAGCGGGCCAGCCGCAGCGCCGCGCCGGCGATGTAGACAAAGGCCGGGATCCAGCCCGCCTTGCCCAGGTCGGTAAGCGCCCATTCGTAGACGATCAGCGCCGGCGCGGCGCCGAAGCTGACCATGTCGCACAGGCTGTCCATCTGCTCGCCGAACGCGCTCTGCGAGTGCGTCATGCGGGCGACGCGGCCGTCCAGGCTGTCCAGCACGGCGGCTGCGAAAACGCCGATCGCGGCCTGGTCGAAGCGACCGTTCATCGCCATCACGATGGCGTAGAAGCCGGCGAAAAGCGCCGACAGCGTGATCGCGTTCGGCAGCACGTAGATGCCCTTGCGGCGCGGGCGCAGCGCGCCGATCGGCTCGTCGTCTTCGGCGGTCGAGGCACTCGGGTCGTCGTTCATGGGCGGGAGGATAGCGCCATCGGCACCGCGCGAAATCGCGCCCGCGTCGCGGCGACCGGGGCGCCGGGCTCGGCCGCCGCTGCGCGAACATCGGCTACGCTGCGCGGATGACTCATTCACCTGCCCGTACCGGCGCCGACCTGCTCTGCGAGGCCCTGCTCGCGCAAGGCGTGGACCATTGCTTCGCCAACCCCGGCACCTCGGAGATGCACTTCGTCGCGGCACTGGACCGCCAGCCGCGCATGCGCTGCGTGCTCGGCCTGTCCGAAGGCGTGGTCACCGGCGCTGCCGACGGCTATGCGCGCATGGCCGAGCGCCCCGCGAGCACGCTGCTGCACACCGGCCCGGGCCTGGCCAACGGGCTGGCCAACCTGCACAACGCGCGCCGCGCCTGCACGCCGATGGTCAACGTCGTGGGCGACCACGCCACGCACCACGCCGAACACGACGCACCGCTGGCGTCCGACATCGAGAGCCTGGCGCGGCCGATGTCGCACTGGGTCGCACGCAGCACCTCGGCCGCCGGTCTGGGCGAGCTGGCAGCGCAGGCAGTGCAGGAGGCGGCGACGCCGCCCGGGCGCATCGCGACGCTGATCCTCCCGGCCGACCACGCCTGGAGCCCGGTCGACGTGCCGGCCCCGCCGCTGCGCCCGCGGCCGCAACCGCTGCCGCCGCGCGAGGCGGCCTTGGCCGAGGCCGCCGCCGCGCTGCGCCAGCCGGGCGCGGTGCTGATGATCGCCGGGCGCGCGCTGCGCGACGAAGGCCTGACGCTCGCGGCGCGCGTCTGTGCGACGACCGGCGCGCGGCTGCTCACGCAGCAGGCCAACGCGCGCATCGAGCGCGGGCTGGGCCGCGTGATGATCGACCGCGTGCCCTACGTCGTGAGCCAGGCGCTGGCGACGCTGAAAGACACGCGTTGCCTGGTGAGCGTCGGCGCGAAGGCGCCGGTCGGCTTCTTCGCCTACCCCGGCAAGCCGAGCAGCATGCTGCCGCCGGGCTGCCCGGTCGTGGTCGCGTCGACCCCGGAAGAGGACGGCGTCGCCGCGCTGCGCGAACTGGCGGCGCGCTGCGGCGCCGGCGCCGATGCGCACCGGCCGATGCTGGCGCAGCGGCGTGACCTGCCACTGCCCACCGGTGCGCTGACAGCGGCCGCGGTGGCGCAGGCGGTCGTCGCGCTGATGCCCGAGCAGGCGATCGTCTGCGACGAGAGCGTCAGCTCGGGGCGCGACTTCTTCCCGCTGAGCTGGCATGCCGCGCCGCACGACTACCTGCAGCTCACCGGCGGCGCGATCGGCCTCGGGCTGCCGCTGGCCACCGGCGCCGCGATCGCCGCGCCGCAGCGCAAGGTGATCACCCTGCAGGCCGACGGCAGCGCGATGTACACGCTGCCGGCGCTGTGGACGCAGGCGCGCGAGCGGCTCGACGTCGTCACCGTGATCTTCTCGAACCGCCGCTACGCCATCCTGCATGGCGAATACGCGCAGGTCGGTGCCGGCGCACCGGGCGCGAACGCGCGCCGGCTGTTCGATCTGGTCGACCCGGCGCTGGACTGGGTCAAGCTCGCGCAAGGGTTGGGCGTCGAGGCGGCGCGCGCCGACACCGCCGAGCGCTTCGGCGACGTGCTCGCGTCCGCGCTGAAGCGGTCCGGACCCTTTCTCGTCGAAGCCGTGATCTGAGCATGCGCCCCACCCTCGTCTTCCAGGGCCACACGATTGGCCCGGACGAATTCGAGGTGCTCTGGCGCCGTTCGGCCGCGGCGCTGGCCGCCGCCGGCGTGGGCGACGGCGACGTCGTCGCGCTGATGCTGCGCAACAGTCCCGAGGCGATCGAGCTGATGGTCGCCGTGCGCCACCTGGGCGCGCAGTGGTGCCCGGTGAACTGGCACTTCAAGACCGACGAGGTGCAGTACATCCTCGGCAACAGCGGCGCCAAGGTCTTCATCGCCGATGCCGAACTGCTGGCAGGCTTGCACGGGCTGGACGTCGGCAGCGCCTTGGTCTGGACGACCCGAGGCGCCTTGCCCGGCGTGCCGGCGTGGGAGCCACTCCGCGACGCCCGCGCGCCGACCACCGCTGCCGCGGCAGCGCCCCGCGGCGCGATGTTCTACACCTCGGGCACCACCGGCCGGCCCAAGGGCATCGTGCGCGCGCCGATGACGCCGGCGCAGGTACAGGCCAACGCCGCGATGCGGCGCACCGCTTATGGTGTCGAGCCGACGATGCGCGCATTGCTCAGCGCGCCCTGGTACCACAGTGCGCCGAACAGCTACGCGCTGGGCATCGTGCAGGAGAGCGGGACGCTCTACGTCGAGGAGCGCTTCGACGCCGAGCGCACGCTGCATCTGATCCACGAGCACCGGCTCACGCACGCCTACCTGGTGCCGACGATGTACGTGCGCCTGCTGGCCCTGCCGGCCGAAGTGCGCGCGAGGTACGACCTGGGCTCGATGCGCTTCGTCTCGTCGACGGGGAGCCCCTGCCCGCCCGAGGTCAAGCGGGCGATGATCGAATGGTGGGGCCCGGTGATCAACGAGTGCTACGGCGCCAGCGAGCTCGGCTACATGACCCTGCTCACGAGCGAGCAGGCGCTGCGCAAGCCAGGCTCGGCCGGCCCGGCCCTGCCAGGCGTCGTGCTGAAGATCCTCGACGACGACGGCCACGAGATGCCGCGCAACGTGCCGGGCCTGATCTACATCGAGCAGCCGGCCACGCCGGACTTCAGCTACGTCGGCAACCCCGAGGCGCGCGCGCGAATGGAAGCCGCCGGGCTCAAGACCATGGGCGACGTCGGATATCTCGACGACGAAGGCTTCCTGTACATCGTCGACCGCCAGGCCGACATGGTGATCAGCGGCGGCGTCAACATCTACCCGGCCGAGATCGAGATCGCGCTGCAGGCGATGCCCGGCATCGCCGACTGCGCCGTGTTCGGCATCCCCGACGCCGAGTTCGGCGAGGCTCTGGCCGCTGCGGTGCAGCCGGCCCCCGGCGCGGCGCTGACAGCCGACGGCGTGCGCGCCTGGCTGCACGAACGCATCGCGGGCTACAAGGTGCCCAAGGTCGTGAGCTTCCACGAGCAGCTGCCGCGCGAGGACACCGGCAAGATCTTCAAGCGCAAGCTGCGCGAGCCCTACTGGGCCGGGCGGGCACGCCGCGTCTGAACACCCGCGGCGAAAGAGCGAACGCCGCGAGCCATTCCCAGCCCGCGCCTGGCTTTGCCGGCGTCCGCTCGCTCGTGCCTGATCCGTGGCGCCAAGAAAAAAGCACTCGGCAGAGATGCCGAGTGCTTGTTCTTCCTACCGAAATTGGTAGGCGCGATTGGACTCGAACCAACGACCCCCACCATGTCAAGGTGGGAAAACGGGACTTCCTGGGACCCCTTTGGACGCAACTTTACGAAGTAAAAGTGGCATTCGAGGTCCCACGAGGACCTCTTGTGCGCGCCGACCGAACTTTGACCACCCGTGCCGACTGAACATTGACCAGGGGTGGAAGCCCGTCTCGTTCGAGGCGGGTTGTGGATAAGTCTACGGT
>MEGM01000137.1 GCA_001725505.1 Rubrivivax sp. SCN 70-15
GCCGCGAGCGGCCCTTCATTCCTAGTCGATCGATCGAAAGTCGGTATGAGTTCGGGCGTCAGCGTCCGCCGAGCAACCGCGCCGGCAGCATCAGCAACGCGCGCAGAAGTGCGAAGGCGGCGTCGAGCGCGATGCCGACCAGCCGCAGCGGCAGCGTCAGCAGCCAGACCAGCGGCGCGAGCAGCAGCAGCGCCAGTGCGACCGGCCAGGACAGCATGAACAGCAGGACCCAGCCGAGGAGGAAGACCAGCGTCGTCACGACCGCACCCCGACCACGCACGACGCCTGCGATGCGGCCAGAAGCTCGGCCTGGATCGGCGCCGAGCTCGCGTAGCGGTCGACCCCGCCGAGCAACGCCAGCGTGACGAGCGCGGCCAGGCCGAAGGCGGCGATGCGGTCGGTGTAGCGTTGGCTCATGATCGTCTCCGAGGCAGATGCAAGGTTGCGATGGGGCGAACTCTAGGCAGAGCCGGCCGGTGTCGAAAGCGGCTTGCGACGAACCGCCTTCGGCGCGGGACGAACTGCAGTTCGCCCGGGCGCTGCGGTGATCCGGCACGGCCAGTTCACTGCCAGCCGAAGCGGCGCACGTAGACCCGCTTGACCAGCGTGACGAGCACGCAGTAGCCGAGCAGGATGCCGGCAAGCCAGGGAAAGAACGCGAGCGGCAGCGCCTGCAGCCTGAAGTCGTCGGCGAGCGGCCCCATCGGCAGCCAGACGCCGAACGCCATGATCGCGAGCGTCGTCAGCGTCAGCGCCGGAGCGGCGCGGCTCTCCAGGAAGGGCAGCTTCGGCGTGCGGATCATGTGCACGATCAGCGTCTGCGTCAGCAGCCCGACGACGAACCACCCCGACTGGAACAGGCTTTGGCGCGCGAGCGTGTTCGCGTCGAACACCCACCACATCACGGCGAAGGTGACGAGGTCGAAGACCGAGCTGAGCGGCCCGAACACGACCATGAAGCGGCCGATCTGGCCCGGGTTCCAGCGCAGCGGCTGGCGCACCAGCTCGTCGTCGACCCGGTCGAACGGGATGCCGGTCTGCGAAATGTCGTAGAGCAGGTTCTGCACCAGCAGCTGCAGCGGCAGCATCGGCAGGAAGGGCAGGAAGACGCTCGCCACCAGCACCGAGAAGACGTTGCCGAAGTTCGAGCTCGCCGTCATCCGGATGTACTTCAGCATGTTGCTGAAGGTCGCCCGGCCCTCGACGACGCCTTCGTCGAGCACCATCAGGCTCTTCTCGAGCAGGATGATGTCGGCCGCTTCCTTCGCGATGTCGACCGCGCTGTCGACGCTGATGCCGATGTCGGCGGCGCGCAGCGCCGGCGCGTCGTTGATGCCGTCGCCCATGAAGCCGACGACATGGCCCTGCGCGCGCAGCGCACGCACGATGCGCTCCTTGTGCAAGGGCGCCAGCTTCGCGAACACCTGGTGCCGGACCACCGCCTGCGCGAGCGCCTCGTCGCTCATCGCCTCGACCTGCGCGCCCAGCAGCACCGGCCCCGGCGTCAGCCCGACCTGGGCGCAGACGTGGGTGGTGACGAGCCCGCTGTCGCCGGTCAGCACCTTGACGCCCACGCCGTGCGCGGCGAGCGCGCGCAGCGCCGGCGCGGCGGTCTCCTTCGGCGGGTCTAGGAAGGCGACGTAGCCGACGAGCACCAGGTCGGCCTCGTCGGCGACGCCGTAGACCGTCTGGCTCGGCGGCAGCTCCTTCATCGCGACGGCCACGACGCGCAGCCCGGCCTCGGCCAGCTCGTGCGCGGCCTGCTGGACGCGCACGAGCCGCGCGGCATCGAGCGGCTCCTCCTGCGTGCCGCCGTCGGCCTCGACGCGCACGCGCGTGCAGACCGCCAGCACCTCCTCGAGCGCGCCCTTGCAGATCACCTCGTGGTGCTCGTTGCGCTCCGAGACCACGACCGACATGCGCCGGCGCTGGAAGTCGAACGGGATCTCGTCGACCTTGCGGTAATCCTGCTCCAGCTTCAGCTCGGTCGGCAGCTCGACATGGTCGAGCACCGCGCGGTCGAGCAGGTTCTTCAGCCCCGTCTGGTAGTGGCTGTTCAGGTAGGCGAAGTCCAGCACCGCGTCCGACGGCCGGCCGAAGGCGTCGACATGGCGCTCGAGCGCGATCTTGTCCTGCGTCAGCGTCCCGGTCTTGTCGGTGCACAGGATGTCCATCGCGCCGAAGTTCTGGATCGCGTCGAGCCGCTTGACGACGACCTTCCTGCGCGCCAGCCGCACCGCACCCTTGGCCAGCGTCGAGGTCACGATCATCGGCAGCATCTCGGGCGTCAGCCCGACCGCGACCGAGAGCGCGAACAGGAAGGCCTCGAGCCAGTCGCCCTTGGTCACGCCGTTGACCAGCAACACGATCGGCACCATCACCGCGGCAAAGCGGATCAACAGCCAGCTCACGCCGTTGATGCCGGCCTGGAAGGCGTTGGGCTCGGTGTCGGTCGCGGTCGCGCGCGCGGCGACGGTGCCGAAGTAGCTGCGCTCGCCGGTGGCGACGACGAGCGCGGTGGCCGAACCCGAGACGACGTTCGTGCCCATGAAGACGAGGTTGCGCTGTTCGAGCGGCGTCGCGTCCGCGCCGCCGCCGTCGGCCGGCGCGCGCCGCTGGGCGAACTTCTCGACCGGCAGCGACTCGCCCGTCAGCGCCGACTGCGCGATGAACAGGTCGCGCGCCGCGAGCACGCGGCAGTCGGCCGGGATCATGTCGCCGGCCGACAGCAGCACCAGATCGCCCGGCACCAGCTGGCGGATCGGGATCTCGTGCGGCGTCTGCCGCAGCACGGTGGCGGTGTTGCTCACCATCGCCTTGAGCTCCTCGGCCGCGCGCATCGAGCGGTGCTCCTGGACGAAGCGGATCGCGGTGCTCAGCACCACCATCGCGCCGATGACGATCGTCGTCTTCAGGTCCGCGGTCGCGTACGAGACCAGCGCCAGCGTCGTCAGCAGCAGGTTGAACGGGTTCTTGTAGCAATGCCACAGGTGCAGCCACCACGGCAGCGGCTTTTCGTGGCCGACCACGTTGGGCCCGTGCCGCGCCAGCCGCGCCGCCGCTTCGCGCGGGTTCAGACCCTCGGCACGAGACTTCAGCCGCGCGAGCGCGGCCGCCGGTTCGTCGCGCGAGACCTGCAGCAGTTCCTGCGCCTGCGCTGCAGGCAGCGCAACGCCCGGCCCGCGGCCGGCGAACGCATCCTGCAACGGGTGACGCCCGAAATGCCTGAGCCGCCGGCGCCGCTTCAGGAAGCGGCTGAAGGCATTCGTCAAGCCGATGTTCATCGTCGAGATCCGCAGTGCGCCGCCCCTGACCCAGAGCCGATGTTGGCACGGGCGGGCGTCGCGACCGCCGGCATCACTGGCATACCCGTTGGCGATCGACCGTCGAAGTGGGCCATCTGTCGGTTCGCGGCCCGGAGCGGCCGCTGGCCACTCCGGGCCAGGGCCGTATCGCACGGCTCCCCCCGCCCCTTCCACGAGGGGGCTCCTGCATGACGGTCGGGCCGGCCTCGCGGCCGGTGCGTCGTTCGACGGGCTGCACGTACCGACAGCGCCGCCGGGCTCGAGAGTGGGTCGGCCCGTGGGCCGACTCGTCATCCGAGCTGGAGCCCCCCCCGCGCAGGGGCGCGGGAGAGCGGTGCAAAGGGCCGTTCGGCCCGGAGCGGCCAACGCCCGCCCCGGGCGCGAGCGGCCCCTCGTTCCTCGTCGCTCGATCGCAGGTTCGTGTCAGGCCGGCGCGACGGCAAGTGCGCGGCGCAGCGCGGCGGCGCAGAGGTCGACCGCGGTGTTCGCCTCGTCGATCACGCGCCCCATCGGCACGAAGCCGTGGATCTGGCGCTCGAAGCAGACGTACTGGACCCGGTTGCCGGCCGCGGACAGCGCGTCGGCGTATTGCCGCCCCTCGTCGCGCAGCGGGTCGAAGCCGGCGGTCAGCACCAGCGCCGGCGGCATCCGGGCGAGGTCGCTCGCGAGCAGCGGCGAGGCGCGCCAGTCGGACCAGTGCGCCTCGTCCTCGATGTAATGGCCGCGGTAATACGCGATGCTGTCGCTCGTGAGCAGGTAGCCCTGGCCGTTGCTGCGGTGCGAGGGCGCGAGCGCGCGCATGTCGGTGCCTGGGTAGATCAGCAGCTGGTAGGCCAGCGGCGTGCCCTCGTCGCGCGCGGCGATCGCCGCCACCGCGGCCAGGTTGCCGCCGGCGCTGTCGCCGCCGACCGCGATGCGCGCGGCATCGATGCCCAGCGCGGCGGCCTCGCGGCGAGCGTAGCGGGTCGCGGCGATGCAGTCGTCGACGGCGGCGGGGAAGCGGTGCTCCGGGCCCATCCGGTAGTCGACCGACAGCACCGCGACGCCGGCAGCGTTGGCGAGCTGGCGGCACAGCACGTCGTGCGTGTCGAGGTCGCCGATGACCCAGCCGCCGCCGTGGAAGTAGACGAGCAGCGGCAGAACGCCCGCGGCCGGCCGGTACAGCCGCGCCGGGGTGCCGTCCAGCAACAGTTCGCGCACCTCGGCGACGGGCGGCGCGTCGGGCTGGGTGTAGCCGCGCCGCTCGCGGTACATCCGGCGGGCGTCGGCCGGGCTCAGCGTGTGCGTGGGCGGCACCTGGCGCTCGACCATCAGGTCGAGCAGGGCACGGGCTTGGGGGTCGAGCATGGGCAGGCCTTTCGTGATCCGTGCCGAGTGTAGACAAGGCGGGCGTTTGCCAGGAACCGCGGCCTGGGCGATGCTCGCGCCCCCGAATGGCCCGCGCGAACCCATGGACGACACGCGATCCGGCGATGACGACGCCCCCTGCCCTTGCGGCAGCGGCACGCCCTTCGCCGCGTGCTGCGGCCGCTGGCGGGCCGGCGCGCCGGCGCCGAGCGCCGAGGCGCTGATGCGCTCGCGCTACACGGCCTACGTCCGCGCCGATGTGGCCTACCTGCTCGCCACCTGGCACCCGAGCACGCGACCGGCCACGCTGTCGATAGAGCCCGGCCTGCGCTGGCTCGGACTGGAACTGCGCCGCCACCAGACCGACGGCGACCGCGCGACGGTCGAGTTCGTCGCCCGCAGCAAGCTCGCCGGCCGCGCGATGCGGCTGCACGAGACGAGCCGATTCGTGCGCGAAGGCGGTCGCTGGTACTACGTCGACGGCGCCATCCGCTGACGCGGCGCGCCCGCGCCGGGTTCAGGGCCTGTGAAGGTCGCCGGCCAGGCTGGCCAGCGTCTCGGGGGCGATGGTCACGTGCGCCGGGTAATGGGTGTGGTCGCAGCCGAGCTTGACCGCTGCGCCGGCGAGGATCGCGTCGCGCTGCGCGGAGCTGAACTCGAAGCGCACGAAGTGCACCGACGAGGTCTTCTCGTCGTTCTCGCGGTCGAGGTCCTCGTCGGCGATCGCGTAGACGCGGGCGTGGCCCTCGACCTCGACGAACATCCGGTCCTCGACGCCGATCAGCCGCGCGAGCTCGCGCTTGCGCTCGTGCGGGTCGGGGTACTCGATCAGCATCGTGGCCTTCCAGTTGCTGCCGTCGGGCACCAGCGGCGCGTAGGCGTCGATCTCGCTCTGGATGCCTTCCTCGTCGAAGATCTTCTCGATGTGCAGCATCTCCTGGATCTGGCGCCGGATCGTCCGTTCATCCTCGAACTGCAGCGTCACGTGCTCGCCCAGGTGCACGCTGCGCAGGCGCCGGTGCGCGATCGCCTCGGCCTTGCTGCTCTTGCGGATCTTCGAGTAGGCCTCCAGCGTGAGGAGGCTCGCGCGCGTGATGGTCATGGTCGTCACTCCAGTCCGTAGGCCCGGCGCACCAAGCTCAGAGGATGCTGCAGCGCCTTGGCCGGCGTGCCGGCCTGCGCCATGCCCTGCGCGATGTGGTGGCCGGCAAGCGCGCAGTCGCTGCTGATGACGTCGGGCTCGTCCTTGGCCATCGCCTTGAACACCGGCTTGCCGATCTTCATCGCCACCGGGTGCGTGGCCAGCTTGACGCCGTAGGTGCCGGCGTGGCCGGAACAACGCTCGACGGTGTTCAGCCTGACCTCGACCGTCTGGCCGATGAGCTTGAACATCTCTTCGGTCTTGCGGCCGATGTTCTGCACCCGGCCGTGGCAGGGGATGTGGTAGCTGACGCGTCCGAGCGCGGCCTTGAAGTCGGTCTTCAGCAGGCCGTCCTTGTGGCGCGCGACGAGGTACTCGAAGGGGTCGTACATCGCCTCCTTGACGGCCTGCGTGTCGGCGTCGTCCGGGAACATCAGCGGCAGCTCCTGCTTGAACATCAGCGTGCAGCTCGGCACCGCGCTCAGGATCGCCCAGCCCTCCTTCGCGTACCTTGCCAGCACCGGGATGTTCGCCTCCTTGGCCTGCTCGACCGCGGGCAGGTCGCCGAGCTCGAGCTTGGGCATGCCGCAGCAGCGCTCCTTCTCGACGATCACGTAGGGGATCTCGTTGTGGTCGAGCACCTTCAGCAGGTCCTCGCCGATGCCCGGCTCGTTGTAGTTGACGTAGCAGGTCGAGAAGATCGCCACCTTGCCCGGCGTGCGCTCGCCGTTCGTCACGACGCTGGCCGCACCGCTCATCGCGCGGCCCCAGCGGAAGCGCTGCTCGGCCAGCGCTGGCATCCAGGCGTCGGGGTGCACGCCGAGCGCGGACTTCATCAGAGCGCGCGCCGCCGAAGTGCCGTTCACCGCGTTGACGGCCTCGACGACGATCGGGATGCCGGCGAACTGGCCGTGCAGGTCGGTCGACGCGAGGAATTCCTCCTTCGCCGAGACTTCGCCCTTCGCATGCTTGATGGCCTTGGCGCGCAGCATCAGGTGCGGGAAATCCAGGTTCCACGGGTGCGGTGGCGTGTACGGACACTTGGTCATGTAGCACAGGTCGCACAGGTAGCACTGATCGACGACCTTCCAGTAGTCGTCCTTCGCAACCCCGTGGACCTCGCCGTCGGCCGTGGCGTCGACGAGGTCGAACAGGTTCGGGAAGCTCTGGCACAGGCTCACGCAGCGGCGGCAGCCGTGGCAGATGTCGAACACGCGCTCCATCTCGGCGAGCGCCTTCGTCTCGTCGTAGAAGTCGGGGTTCTTCCAGTCGATCGGGTGCCGGGTCGGTGCCTCGAGGTTGCCTTCGCGCATGGATGGGCCTGGTTGGGTTCACGAAACGAACAAGGGGCACGAAGCCCCTTGTCCTGCGCTGCACGCCCGCGCCGACGGGCGTGCGAGGGGCCGTCAGTCGACGAGCGCGTCCAGCGCCTTCTGGTAGCGGTTCGCGTGCGAGCGCTCGGCCTTGGCCAGCGTCTCGAACCAGTCGGCAATTTCGTCGAAGCCCTCGGCACGCGCGGTCTTGGCCATGCCCGGGTACATGTCGGTGTACTCGTGCGTCTCGCCGGCCACGGCGGCGGCCAGGTTCAGGCGGCTGCTGCCGATCGGCAGGCCGGTGGCGGGGTCGCCCACGGCCTCGAGGAACTCGAGGTGGCCGTGCGCGTGGCCGGTCTCGCCCTCGGCGGTGGAGCGGAACAGTGCCGCCACATCGTTCTGGCCTTCGACGTCGGCCTTGTTCGCGAAATACAGGTAGCGGCGGTTGGCCTGCGATTCGCCGGCGAAGGCGTCCTTCAGGTTTTGCTCGGTCTTCGAACCTTTCAAGCTCATGGGGTGCTCCTTGGTCGTGGAAACTGCGAGTCGACCGAGCGCCTGGGCGTCGGCCGATTAATGAAGACTATCAAACAGTTCGCGAGCGGGCCAATACAAAGCTTCAATGCGGGTCATAGCCCGCCGGCGGGTCAGGCCAGCCCGAGCAGGCGCAGCGCGAGCCCGTGCAGCCGGCTGGCGGGGTCGGCCAGTTCGGTGAGTACGTCGAAATGATTGCGCCCGACCACCGTCTCGCAGACCGGCACCGCGGTCGGCCCCCAGACATCGCGGATGAGGCGGTTCTGGCGCAGGAACTCGTCGCTCTCGTTGGCGCCGACCACGCTGTACAGCGGGCTGCGCGGGCGCGGAAAGAAGGCCGGGCTGAGCCGGCGCACCGAGGCCGGCGTGAGCCGCAGGTCGGCCTGCAGCGACGGCGTGTGGCGCAGCGGCTCCAGGTCGTACAGGCCGGAGATCGACAGCGCACCGTTCAGCAACTGCGCCGGCAGCTCCGCATCGAGCTGCTTCCAGCGGCACGACAGCAGCATCGCCGCCAGGTGCCCGCCCGCCGAATGACCGACCCCCACGATCCGGCGCGGATCGCCGCCGAAGCGTGCCGCGTTGCGCCAGGTCCAGGCCAGCGCCGCCGCCGTCTGGAGCGCGATCTGCTCGATCGTCACCGCCGGGCACAGCCCGTAGTTGGGCACCACCACCAGTGCTCCCGCCGCGGTGAAAGCTGGCGCGACGAAGCTGTGGTCGGCCTTGTCCAGCGAGCGCCAGTAACCGCCATGAACGAAGACCAGCACCGGAGCATTCGGCGCCGCGGTCGGGAACAGGTCGAGTGTCTGCTTGTCGCCCGGACCGTAGGCGATGTCCAGATGCGCCGCACCGGCCTGGCGCGCCAGCGCCGATGCCGCACGCCAGCGCTCGAAGATCGCCCCGTGCTCCGGCACGCGGGCGCGGTTGTTGTACTCGGTCTCGAGCCAGGCCGGGTCCTGAAGCTTGCGCATCGTCGATGCCTCCGTTGAACAAGGGGTGCCGCCGGCGATGTTAAACTTCGTTCCGTCGTGGGGGCGTAGCTCAGCTGGGAGAGCGTCGCGTTCGCAATGCGAAGGTCAGGAGTTCGATCCTCCTCGTCTCCACCAAAAAACACCAGCAAAATCAACGAGTTAGGCCACCTTAGCGGGTGGCCTTTTTCGTTGCTGGGTCGGCTGGGAAATGCCAGGGAAATGGAATCTGGCCGTCGAGCCTTTCCCAAAACACCCGCACCGACACCTGCGCCACGCTGGCGGCAGCGATCCACTGAGACCCCGCGCCGTGGCGCCAGGACGGCCAGCAGCAGCCGCTCGACGTGCCGGTGGTGCACAGGTAGCCGCAGGCATGAAAAAGCCCGCAAGCGGCGGGCTCGGGGGTCAGGTCACTGCAGACGCGGGGGTGCGGCCGGCTTGAAGCGAATCGGCGTGACAGGTGCAGGCTCGCGTGCGGCCTTCTCCGGCGGCGCCGGCAGCCGCTTGGCGTACAGGAACGGCAGCAGCGCGATTGCCGCGCGCACGCGCCTGGCGTCCGGCGGGGTGTCGCTGCGCATCACTGTGCGCGCCGACCGAACTTTGACCACCCGTGCCGACTGAACATTGACCAGGGGTGGAAGCCCGTCTCGTTCGAGGCGGGTTGTGGATAAGTCTACGG
>MEGM01000138.1 GCA_001725505.1 Rubrivivax sp. SCN 70-15
GGCGACGACCGCGAAGCCGCGCCCCTGCTCGCCGGCACGCGCGGCCTCGACCGCGGCGTTCAGCGCCAGGATGTTGGTCTGGAACGCGATGCCGTCGATGGTGCCGATGATGTCGGCGATCTTCTTGCTGCTGGCGTTGATCTCGTCCATCGTCGAGACCACCTGCGCGACCACCGTGCCGCCGTTGCTCGCCAGGCTCGACGCCGACTGGGCGAGCTGGTTCGCGGTCTGCGCCGATTCGGCGGTCTGGCGCACGGTGCTCGTCAGCTGCTCCATCGAGCTGGCGGTCTGCTGCAGGTTGCTCGCGGCTTCCTCGGTGCGCTGCGAGAGATCGGCGTTGCCGCTGGCGATCTCGGTCGACGCGGTCTGGATCCCGTCGGTCGCATCGCGCACCTGGCTCACGATGCGCGCCAGGTTGTCGCGCGTCGCGGCGACGGCGCCGAGCAGCCGCCCGAGCTCGTCCCGAGCGCCGATCTCGATGTTGCTGCGCAGGTCACCGCCGGCCAGCGCTGCGAGCGCGCCTTCGGCCTGGGCCAGGCGCACGCGCAGCGTGCGCGCGGTCCAGAGCACGAAGCCGAACACGGCGATCGCCGCGGCCAGGCCGACCCCCAGGCTGAGCGCGGCGAACTGCAGTGCCGCGGCACGGACGTCGTCGATGTAGACGCCCGAGCCGGCGATCCAGCCCCAGGGCGCGAAGCCGGCGACGTACGAGCGCTTGGGCACCGGCTCGCTGTTGCTCTGCTTGGCCCAGCGGTAGTCGACATAGCCCGCGCCGGCCTTCTTGACCTCGTCGACCATCGCGACGAACAGCGCCTTGCCGTCCGGGTCCTTGAAGCCGGCGAGGTCCTTGCCTTCGAGCTCGGGCTTGATCGGGTGCGCGACCATGCGCGGCTGCATGTCGTTGATCCAGAGGTAGTTGTCGCCCTCGTAGCGGATCGCCTTGACCTCGGCGGCGGCCTTGGCCTGGACCTCGGCGAGCGGCATCCGGCCCGTGCTCTCGAGCTGGTGGTACTTGTCGAGGATGCCGATCGCCTGCTGCACGACGGCGCGCGTGGTGCCCAGGCGTTGCTCGAGCGATGCGGTATCGAAGCGCCAGGCGCTGAGCGCGGACATGCCGACCATCGCGACGGTGACGAGGACGGCCATTCACTTGAGGCGGGCGGAGATCGAGAGGGACTGGGCGGAGGCGGTCATCGGAAAAGTCGAGGTACAGGGAGGTTCGTAAAGGTGCGGTGACCGGCGATGCGAGTGGGAGCCATCGCCGGCGTTGAGCGGGTCAGAAGCTTTCCCAGGCGTCGTCGGGAGCGGCGGCAGGCGCCGGCGCGGCTGGCCTGGGTGCAGTCCGGACGACGGGCTTCGCGGCCGGCTTGACCTGGGCGTCGCGCTGGGCCCGGGCGATGACCTGCGTCGCTGCCGCCTTCGGCGGCGGGGTGCTCGTCGATGCCGGCGGTGCCGAAGCGCTCTCGCCAACGCGGAACAGCGCCACCACCTGGGCGAGCTGGCGCGCCTGGTCCTTCAGGCTCTCGGCAGCGGCGGTCGACTCCTCGACCAGGGCGGCGTTCTGCTGCGTGGCCTGGTCGAGCTGGTTCACGGCGCTGCCGACCTGGGCGATACCCTGGCTCTGCTCGCGCGCCGCGGCGCTGATCTCGGCGATGACGTCGCTGACGCGCTGCACGCTGGCGACGATCTCGGTCATCGTGCTGCCGGCATCCGCCACCAGCTTCGAGCCCGATTCGACCTTCTCGACGCTGGCGCCGATCAGGCTCTTGATCTCCTTGGCGGCTTCGGCGCTGCGCTGCGCCAGGCTGCGCACCTCGCCGGCGACGACGGCGAAGCCGCGCCCCTGCTCGCCGGCGCGCGCGGCCTCGACCGCGGCGTTCAGCGCCAGGATGTTGGTCTGGAACGCGATGCCGTCGATGGTACCGATGATGTCGGCGATCTTCTTGCTGCTCGCGTTGATCTCGTCCATCGTCGAAACCACCTGCGCGACGACGCTGCCGCCGCGCTGCGCGACGCTGCTCGCCGAGGACGCGAGCTGGTTCGCGGTCTGCGCCGATTCCGCCGTCTGGCGCACGGTGCTGCCGAGCTCTTCGAGGCTGCTCGCCGCCTGCTGCAGGTTGCTCGCCGCCTCTTCGGTGCGCTGGCTCAGGTCCTGGTTGCCGGTGGCGATCTGCTGGCTCGCGGTGACGACCGAATCGCTGCCGCTGCGGACCTCGCCGATCAGCTTGCGCAGCGACTGCTGCATGCGCGTCAGCGAGGCCAGCATCTGGCCCATCTCGTCGCGCCCGCCGGTGGGCACCGCGCGCGTCAGGTCGCCGGCGGCCATCGCCTCGGTGGCCTCGACGGTGCGGCGCAGCGGCGCGGTGATCGAATGCGTGATCAGCCAGCCGAGCCAGGCGGCAATGCCGGCGGCGAGCGCGAGCAGGCCCAGCGCGACCGCCTGCGCGGTCGAGATCGTGTGCGCGATCTGCGCGCTGCCCTCGCTCGCGAGCTCCTGCTCGTGCTTCGCGAGTGCCTCGATCGCGGCAACGTAGGACAGGCTGGCCGGCACCATCTTCTCGTCCAGCGCCTTCTTCGCGGCGTCGGCGTTGGCGGCCTTGGTCTGCTCCAGCACCTCCTGGCGCGCGGCCAGGTAGGCGCTGCGCTGGGTGGCGATCGTCGCCAGCAGCGTCTTGTCGTTCTCGGTCTCGACGGCGTGGGTGAGCGCGTTCTGGACCTCGGTGATGCGGGCCGTGGTCTCCTTCATCGGCGCGTCGAAGAAGCTCGCCACGTCGGCGGCGCCGAAGGACTTCGCGATCGCCAGCGCGCGCGTCGCGTTCAGTTGCGTCATCGCGCGCCACTGCTCGGCCATCGCGGCGCGGTGCTGAAGTTCGAGCAGGTGTTCGTTGTCGCGGCCCAGCGCCTGCAGGCGCAGCACGGTGAAGCCGACGACGAGGGCCATCAGCGCGATCACCGCGCCGAAGCCGAGAGCCTGACGCGTGCCGGTCTTGAGATTGTCGATTCGCATGTTGTTCGGGGTTGGGTTGGGTGGCGCAGCCGGCGGTGCGGCAGCGGACTCAATGCCGCGAGCGGCGCACCAGCGAGCCGATGTCCAGGATCAGCGCGACGCGGCCGTCGCCCATGATCGTGGCGCCGGAGACGTCGTCGACCTTGCGGTAGTTCGATTCCAGGTTCTTCACGACGACCTGCTGCTGGCCGAGCAGTTCGTCGACGAGCAGCGCGATGCGGCCGCCCTCGGCCTCGACGACGACCATGATGTTGCTGACGTGCTCGAAGTCGAAGCGCGGCACCTCGAAGACCTTCTCCAGGTCGACGACCGGCATGTACTCGTCGCGCACCTCGACGACGCGGCCGCTGCCGCCGATGGTCTTGACCATCCCGGGCTGGATCTGGAACGACTCGACGACGCTGGCCAGCGGCAGGATGTAGCACTCCTCGCCGACGCCCACGCTCATGCCGTCCATGATCGCCAGCGTCAGCGGCAGCCGGACCTTGACGCTCATGCCGTAGCCTTCGGCCGAGTCGATCTCGACCGTGCCGCCCAGGGCGGTGATGTTCTTCTTCACCACGTCCATGCCGACGCCGCGGCCGGAGACGTCGGTCACCTGCTCGGCGGTGGAGAAGCCGGGCGCGAAGATCAGGCTGTAGACCTCCTGGTCGCTCATCGTGTCCGGTGCGTCCAGGCCGCGCTCGCGCGCCTTGGCCAGCAGCTTGGCGCGGTTCAGGCCCTTGCCGTCGTCGCGCACCTCGATCACGATGCTGCCGCCCTGGTGGCTAGCGATCAGCGTGATCGTGCCGTGCTCGGGCTTGCCCTTGGCGAGGCGTTCCTCGGGGAGCTCGATGCCGTGGTCGCAGCTGTTGCGCACCAGGTGCGTGAGCGGATCGGTGATCTTCTCGACCAGGCCCTTGTCGAGCTCGGTGGCCTCGCCGACCTGCACCAGCTCGACTTTCTTGCCGAGCTTGCCGGCGAGGTCGCGCAGCATGCGCGGGAAGCGGTTGAAGACGAGCGACATCGGAATCATCCGGATCGACATCACGGCTTCCTGCAGGTCGCGCGTGTTGCGTTCCAGGTCGGCCAGCCCGCTCGCCATCTGCTGGTAGAGCGCCGCGTCGACGCCCTTGCCGTTCTGCGCCAGCATCGCCTGCGTGATGACGAGCTCGCCGACCAGGTTGATGAGCTGGTCGACCTTCTCGACCGAGACGCGCAGCGTGCTCGATTCGGGCGCGCCGGCGGCGGGCTTGTCGGCCCTGGGCGCGACGCTGCGTGCCGGTGTCGCGGCCGGCGCCGGCGCCGGCGCGGCGGCCGCGGTGGCGCCAGCCTCGGCCGGCGAGCCGGGGGCGTTGTCGAAGAAGCCGTAGCCGGGGTCGGGCTCGGCCGCCTCGGGCGCACCGGGGGCGCCTTCGTGGAAGCCGTAGCCGGGGCCCAGCTCGCACAGCTGGACCTGCTCGCGCGCGACGTGGAAGCCGAACAGGTCGAGCAGGTCGGCGTCGGAGCTGGCGGTGACGATCTTGAAGCGGCGCATGCCGTCGGCCGAGCGGCCGGCGTCGAGCGGCTCGATCGTGCCCAGGTCGGGGATCTCCTTGAACAGCTCGGCCAGGTTGTCGGCCATCGCGGGGTCGTCGAGCGGGCCGACGCGCAGCTCGATCGCGCGCGCCTGCGTCTTCGGCGGCGCCGCGACCGGGGCCGGCGCGGCGGCGGCCGGCGAAGCCGGTGCGCGCAGGGCCGCCGGGCGTCCGTCGACGAGCGCGCGTATCGACGCGAGCAGCGCGACGGTGTCGATCTCGTCGGCGCCGTTGCCCTGGTGGCGCGCGAGCTGCGCCTTCAGCGCGTCGCCGGCGGCGAGCAGCACGTCGACCATCTCGGCGGTCGGTGCGAGTTCGTGGCGGCGCAGCTTGTCGAGCAGCGTCTCCATCTGGTGCGTCAGCTCGGCGACGTCGGTGAAGCCGAAGGTCGCCGCACCGCCCTTGACGGAATGCGCGCAGCGGAAGATCGCGTTCAGCTCCTCGTCGTCGGCGTTCGTGATGTCCACCGCGAGCAGCATCTGCTCCATCGTGTCCAGGTTCTCGCCGGCTTCCTCGAAGAAGACCTGGAAGAACTGGCTCAGGTCGATGCCGGCGGCACTGTTGCCGCTGTCGTTCGTCATTTCGGCCATGGTCGTCGCTCCTTCAGCGGATGACCTTGCCGATGACCTCGACCAGCTTGGCCGGGTCGAAGGGCTTGACGAGCCAGCCGGTGGCGCCCGCGGCGCGGCCGGCCTGCTTCATCTGGTCGCTGCTCTCGGTGGTCAGGATCAGGATCGGCGTGCTCTTGAACTTCGGGTTCTCGCGCAGCTTCTTCGTCAGGCTGATGCCGTCCATGCGCGGCATGTTCTGGTCGGTCAGCACGAGGTTGAAGTCGCGGCTGTTCGCCTTCTCGAAGGCGTCCTGGCCATCGACCGCCTCGACGACGCTGAAGCCGGCGTTCTTCAGCGTGAAGGACACCATCTGGCGCATCGAGGCGCTGTCGTCTACGGCAAGGATCGAATGCATGAGGTTCTCCGGAAGGTTTCTAGTTCGGAACAGCGGGGCGGCCGGGTGGCGGGGTCAGAAGAGTTCGATGGAGCCCGCGTCCATCTCGTCCTGCGTCACGGGGTTCGGGCGCAGCGGCACGTCCTCGACGACCGCGGCGCCGTCCTCGTCGTCGGCAAAGGCGTCGCGCGCCAGGCGGTCGGCGCAGCCGCGCAGCCGGCGCGTCGTGTGGCCGATGAGCTGGGTCGCCATGTCCTGGAACTGCAGCGCGGTGATCGCCCCGCCCAGCACCTGGCGCGCGTCGGCCAGCGCGCCGGCGTCGAGGTGGCCGGTGGCGCCGGTGAAATGCCCCATCAGCGCCTCGCTCGCGTCCTCGAGCAGGCGCTGCAGGCGATCGAGGTCGTTGCTCGCGACGAGCAGGTGGTCCTGCAGGTCGGCAGCCACCAGCAGCGGCAGGCCGTCGGCGGCGGCCGGTTCGGAGGCGTCCTGGGTTTGCATCGGCAGTCCGGTCGTTGTTGTGCGGGAAAGGTCGAGCCCGCACCCCGGCTCGGGGCGCCTCGGGGCGGCGGTCTCCCGATGATTTTCGGCAGCAAGGTGCCGAACATTGAGGGAAAGACGCGGTCTTTCCGGTCGCTGTTCGCGGCCGCGGGCCACCGCCCGGGCGCAATGGCGGACGCCGGAGCGGGCGTCGGGCGGGGGGCCGGGGCGGCCCCGGGCCGCTACTTCGTCGCCGGCCCGAGGCCGGCGCAGCTGGCGCCCAGCCAGCGGCCCTGGATGTCCAGATGGACCTTGCCGCCGTCGGCGAGCGTCACGTCGACGCTGCCGGTGAAGCGCTCCGGCGACGGTGCCTCGAACGCCACGTGCGCGGTGCTGGCGTGCGGCTGCGGGCATTGGCGGTCGAGCACGAGCCGGGTCGGCGAGCGCGAGACGACGTTCGTCGTGCAATGCTGCTCGGCGTCGGACTTCATCAGCCGGTCCTGGTCGAGGTCGGCCTGGGTGATGCAGGACTTCTCGGTGATCCGCCGCGGCGCGCCGGCGTGCGCGCCCAGCATCGCCTCGACCCGGGCGCGCTGCGCGGGGGGCATCTTCGCCAGCTCGGCGGCGGGGATCAGGTTGCCCGAGACGACCGAGGTCGTGGTCGATTCCCAGGCGCCGGGCCGGACGTTGAAGTTCGCGGCGCTGGCGAGGGCGGGAGCGGCCAGCATCAGCAGGGCCAGCGGGCGCAGGGGAAGGCGGATGTTCATCGCGACGCTCCAATTCGGCCGGGCAGGGCCGTCGCGTCGATGCGCGCGGCCGTCCCGAAGATTACCCGTTTCGGGGCGGCGTGTGCCGGGCGGCCGGGCCGGCGGCCTCGCTACACTGGCCTGACCCAGCAACGGCCCCAGGGCCGACCCGAGACCGACGCCAAGATGCCCAGGCCCCGCCCGTCCCGTCCCGCGATGCCCCGGCCCGCCCCCGAGCGCAAGGGGCTGGCGTGAACACCGTCGCGCAGCCGGTGCGCCTGCTGCACCTCGAGGACTCCGAGCCCGACCACGCGCTCGCGATGGCGCAGCTGCGCCGCGGCGGGCTCGACGTGCGCAGCGAGCGCATCGAGAGCCGGGCCGAGTTCGAGCAGGCGCTGCAGCGACGCTGGGACGTGATCCTGTCCGACTACAACCTGCCCGGCTTCTCCGGCCTCGAAGCGCTGCAGATGCTGCGCGACAGCGGGCTGCTGCTGCCCTTCATCCTGGTCTCGGGCGAGATCGGCGAGGACACCGCGGTCGAGGCGATGCGCAACGGCGCCAGCGACTACCTGCTGAAGAACAACCTCGCGCGGCTCGCGCCGGCGATCGAGCACGCGATCGCGGCCGCACGCACGCAGCGTGCGCACCGGCAGGCGGACCGCGAGCTGCAGGCGTCGCGGCGCCAGCTGTCGGAACTGGCGCAGCACCTGCAGACCAGCGTCGAGAACGAGCGCAACGCGATCGCGCGCGAGATCCACGACGACGTCGGCGGCTCGCTCACCGCGCTCAAGTTCGACCTCGACTGGATCGGCCGGCGCAGCCCGCAGCCCGAGGTGCGCCAGCGCGTCGCGAGCGCGCTCGACACGGTGACGCACGCGATCGAGGCGAGCCAGCGCATCATGCACAACCTGCGCCCGGCGATCCTCGAGCAGGGCCTGGTGCCGGCGCTGCAGTGGATGGCGAGCCGTTTCGAGAAGCGCAGCGGCATCGCCTGCGAGTTCCGCAGCCGCCACGAGCGGCTGAGCCTGCCGCCCGGCGTGCCGCTCGTCGCCTACCGGACCGCGCAGGAGGCGCTGACCAACGTCAGCAAGCACGCGCAGGCGCGCCGCGTCAGCATCGACCTGTCGCTCACCGGCGGCGTGCTCTCGCTCGAGATCAGCGACGACGGGCGCGGGCTGTCGAGCACCGACCTCGCGAAGGCGCAGAGCTTCGGCATCCGCGGGCTCAAGGAGCGTGCGCTCACCGTCGGCGGCTGGGTCGACCTGAGCAGCTCGGCCGCCGGCACCTCGCTGATCCTGTCGGTGCCGCTGGACGACGGCCAGCCGGCCGGCGAAGAGCCGGCCGGCGACGACGCCGAGGAGCGCGACCACGACCCCTCGGCCTGGGGTTCGTTGTGACGAGGCAAGGCAGGCAACGGAGGCGAGCGCGATGATCGAGGTGATGCTGTGCGACGACCATGCGCTGATCCGGCGCGGCATCCGCGACACGCTCGCCGACGCGGCCGACATCCGCGTCGTCGGCGAGGCCGGCGACTACGGCGAGCTGCGCGCGCTGATGCGCACGAACCGCTGCGACGTGCTCGTGCTCGACATCAACCTGCCCGGGCGCAGCGGGCTGGACGTGCTGCACGCGCTGAAGGACGAGGGCTCGCCGATCAAGGTGCTCGTGGTGAGCATGTACCCGGAGGACCAGTACGCGATCCGCGCGCTGCGCGCCGGCGCGTTCGGCTACGTCAACAAGGGCGGCGACCCGCAGCTCATCGTCCAGGCGGTGCGCACGGTGGCGCAGGGGCGCAAATACGTCACGCCCGACATCGCGCAGATGCTCGTCGAGAGCCTGACGGCGCCGGCGCTCGACAGCCCGCACCAGAAGCTGAGCGACCGCGAGCTGCAGACGCTGGTGATGATCGCGTCGGGCAAGCGCCTGTCCGACATCGCCGAGGCGCTGACGCTGTCGCCGAAGACGGTGTCGGTCTACCGCGCGCGCGTGCTCGAGAAGCTGCAGCTGACGAACAACTCCGAGCTGACGGTCTACGCGATCCGCAACGGGCTCGTCGGCGAGTAGGCGAGCGTGAACGCCCTCGACGACGCGCAGGCGATCCGCCATGCCGACGCGGAGCTGCTGTCGCTGGCGCTGATCGACGCGCGCAACCGCACGCTGCGCTGGCTCGCGGCTTTCGAGGCGCGCGCAGCGCTGACCCCGGACGACGGCGGCGCGTCGCCGCTGTGGCTGGCCGCACGCGCCGGTGCCTGGCAGGACCGCTGGATCGCGCGCAACCTGCAGCGCCAGCGCGGCGAGGCCTGCGACCCCGGCGCGCCCGGGCTGGCGCCGGCCGACGCGGCAATCGACGCCTGGGTCGCCGATGCGCGGGCCCTGCCCGCGGTCGACGCCGACACCTTGCGCGGCTGGCTCGCGCAGACGCTGGACGTCACGCTCGAGCTGCTCGCCGCGGCCGGCGGCGACGATGCCGCGCTCCATTTCTACCGCTTCGCGCTGCTGCACGAGGACCGGCTCGGCGAGGCGCTCGCCGAGCGCGCCGCGGAGCTGCGCGCGCTGCCGGCACGCCCGGCGCGCGACCCGCTGTGGCTGCCGGCGCAGCGCTTCGAGCTCGGCTCGGCCATCGGCGGCGCGGTGCCCGAGAACGAGCGCTGGGCGCACGAGATCGACGTGCCCGACTTCGAGATCGACGCGCAGCCCGTCGGCTGGACCCAGTTCGTCGAGTTCGGCGAGGACGGTGGCTACGACCGGCGCGAGTTCTGGTCCGACGCCGGCTGGGCCTGGCTGCAGTCGGGCCCGCGCGCCGAGGCGCGGCGCGCGCCGCGCCATGTCGAGCAGCTGCGCGGCGGCGTGCTCGCGCTGCGCCAGGGCCGGCTGCAGCGGGTGGCGCTCGGGCAGCCGGTGCTGCATGCGAGCCGCTACGAGGCCGAGGCCTGGTGCCGCTGGGCCGCTCGTCGCCGCCTGCCGACCGAGGCCGAATGGGAGCTCGCCGCGCTGAGCGCCGGCGCGCGCGGCTTCGTCTGGGGCGACGTCTTCGAATGGGTCGCCGGCAGCGCACGCGCCTGGCCCGGCCACCGCGCCGGGCCGGGCAGCCTGGACCCGATCCCGGCGCCAGGCACGATGGGCGTGCTGCGCGGCGCTTCGTGGATGACGCGGCTGCGCCGCCGCCACCCGAAGGCGCGCCGCTTCGCGCCGCCGGCGAGCGACACGATCTTCTGCGGTTTCCGCAGCTGCGCGCTCTAGAGCCCGGCGCTGGCTTAGAAGGTATCCGTAAATAGGTAAACTGTTGATCCGAGCCGCAGGGAGCACGGCGCCGGAGCGATGCCTTGGCCAAACGAGTCGAGTCGTGGGTAGTGACGGATGAGTTCTGGCAGCGTGTGGAGCCGCTGGTTCCGCAGCGCATGCCGTCGCCAAGCAAGGAGTACGTTCGCAAGCGGGGTGCCGGGCGGCCGCCGAAGCCAGCGCGGCAGGTGTTCGAAGGCATCGTGTACGTGCTGCGCACGGGTTGCCAGTGGAAGGCGTTGCCTGCCGAGCGCTTTGGCAGTGCCAGCGCGATTCACAAGCGCTTCCTCGAATGGGAGAAGGCCGGGTTCTTCGAGTCGCTGTGGAAGGCCGGGCTGGCCGAGTACGACGACATGCAAGGCATCGCATGGCGATGGCAAAGCATCGACGGCGCACTGATGAAGGCGCCTCTGGCGCAGGAAGCCGTCGGTCCGAACCCGACGGATCGGGGGAAAAAAGGGGAGCAAGCGCCACCTGCTGGTCGACGGCCGTGGCGTCCCGTTGTCGATCGTCGTGACCGCGGCCAACGTCAATGACGGCAAGTGTTTAGGGTTGTCGGACACCTGCCCGCATGGACAGCGCGCCGTCGACCTGCACCGGCCTGAGGGCAGGTGTCGGACAAGCCTCGGGGGAGGAAACCGCGGCGCATGCCACGGTGGTTGTTGAGCGCGCGGTCGTTATGGCGATTGCGGCCGCGCTGCATGTGTCGAAGCACGAGATTGCAGCGTCCGCTGTGGGGGCGGTGGCCGCCAATGCGGACGGTAAGCCGCGGTGCTCTGGCGATTCTTGCGAAGACGGCGCCGAAGACATGCACCGTGCGCGGGTCGGCGCGAGGCCGCCCGGGCGCCGTCGGACAGCGGGCGTCGATGAGTGCTCGCGCTGGTCATGCGGCGACTTTCCTGGGCGGCGCGCGGATGGCAGGGGCGGGCTCGAGCAGCCGCACGATCAGCATCGGCTTGCCACAGTGCCGGCACACGAAGGTGGGCGGCGCCGCGGCCTGCTCGGTGTTCGTCTGCGCCTCATCGCAAATGGCACTCGCGTTGCTGGCAGGCGGCACGAGCAGCCGGCGAACCGTCGCGAGGTTGTGACGCCGATGGCCGTTGGCCAGCAGTCCGTAGTGCCGGATGCGGTGGAAGCCGCCAGGCAGCACGTGCAGCAGGAAGCGGCGCATGAACTCGTCTGGCGCGAGCGTCATGGCCTTGTAGCGCGTGCGCCCCTTGGCCCGGTAGTCCTTCCAGCGGAACGTGACCCCGCGCTCATCCAGTGCGAGTAAGCGACTGTTGGAGATCGCCACCCGGTGCGTGTAACGCGACAGGTACGCCAGCACGGCCTGGGGTCCAGCGAAGGGCCGCTTGGCATAGACCACCCACTCGCACCGGCGCATCGGTGCCAGCCAGTGTCTGAAGGCATCGGTGTCGGCCAACTCGACGTGCTCGCCGAAGAACCGCAGTTGACCCGCCGCGTGCAGCCGCTGCAGTTCCTCGAGGAAGCGGCGCCGGAACAGTCTGGACAGCACCCGCACCGGCAGGAAGAACCCCGGCCGGCACGCGACCCAACGCTCACCGTCCGCGGACAGCCCGCCGCCGGGCACGATGCCATGCACATGCGGATGGTGCGTCAGCGCCGAGCCCCAGGTGTGCAGCACCAGCGTCGCGCCGATGCGCGCACCCAGATGCTTCGGATCGGCCGCGATGGTCTGCAGCACTTCGGCGGCAACGTCGAACAGCAGCCCATAGACCGCGGCCTTGTTCGTGTACGCGATGTCGCCGATGGGCGCCGGCAGCGTGAAGACGACGTGGTAGTACTCCACCGGCAACAGGTCGGCCTGCCGCGCGTCGAGCCAGCGCTGGGCGGCGGTGCTCTGGCACTTCGGGCAGTGCCGGTTGCGGCAGGAGTTGTAGGAGACCTGGTCGGCGCCGCAGCCGTCGCAGCGCAGCACATGGCCTCCCAGCGCCGCGGTGCGGCACTGGGTGATGGCCGACATCACCTTGAGCTGTGCGAGGCTCAGGTGGCCGCGCTGCTCCTGGCGCCAGGCCGGACCATGCTCACGGAAGATGTCGGCGACCTCCAGGCCAGGCCGCCCCACGGCGGCCGCCTCACGACTTCGGCGGCATCTCCTCGAGCGGGCCGATGACCTCGCGCAGCAAGTCGGTGGCCACGTGGGCGTAGATCGATGTCGTCTCGAGCTTCTTGTGGCCGAGCAGCACCTGGATGACGCGGATGTCGACCTTGCGCTCCAGAAGGTGCGTGGCGAACGAGTGACGCAGCGTGTGCGTGGTCACGCGCTTGGCGATGCCTGCGGCCGCCGCCGCGTCGTGCACGGCGCGGTTGAGCTGCCGCGCGGTCAGCGGGTCCATCGGGTCCATGCCGGGGAAGAGCCAGCCGCCGGGCAGGATCCGGCCCTGGGCATGGCCGATGCGCCACCAGGCGCGCAGCCGCTGCAGCACGACAGGGCTGAGCATGGCGTAGCGGTCCTTGGCGCCCTTGCCCTGCTCGACGCGAAGGGCCATGCGTTCGCTGTCGACGTCGCCCACCTTGAGCCGGCAGACCTCGCTGGCGCGCAGGCCCGAGCCATAGGCCACCGACAGCGCCGCCTGGTGCTTGATGTTGCGCGCTGCGGCGATCAGTGCGGTGGCCTCCTGCGTGCTCAGCACGACGGGCACGGTGCGCGGCAGCTTCACCGGCTGCATGCGCGCCATCAGCTCGCCACGGCCCAGCGTGGTGTCGAAGAAGAACTTCAGCCCTGTCAGCGTCGCGTTGAGCGTGATGGGCGAGGTACCGGTGTCGACAAGGTGCAGCTGGAAGTTGCGCAGGTCCTCGACGGTGGCCGTGTCGGGTGAGCGCTTGAGGAACTCGGTCAGCTTGCGTACGGCGCGGATGTAGCCTTGCTGGGTCCTGGGCTCCAGCTTGCGCATGCGCATGTCTTCGATCATGCGTTGACGCAGCGGCGAGCCCGCCGCGATGGTCTTGTCCATGGTTGCAGCTCCGTCGGTGAACGAGGCACATCGCCTCGCTCGCCAACTTCGCAGAACCAGCAGCGCCGCGAACTACCTTGACCTCACCCGGAGCGGGTACCGCGCGAGCGGTTTAGTCCGCCGACTTGACGCAGTAATCAGGGCCATCGTCATCAAGCGCGAGCGCCCGCCCGTGCGGCGAAGCAAGCATCTGTGCGCCGACGCTGGCTATCGAAGCGCCGAGAACCTGCGGATCATCGAAGAGCACGGCTATATCGCCCATGTCGTCGACCGCCGCAAGGAGATCGACATCAAGCGGCGCCATCCGAGCAAAAAGGCCCGACGCTGGGTGGTCGAGGTGTGCCATAGCTGGTTCAACCGCTTCCGCAAGCTGCTCGTGCGCTACGAGAAGCTCGAGCGCAGCTTCGTCGCGCTCAACCACCTGGCCGCTGCCATCATCGCCTTCCGGAAGGTGCCGCTGAGTGTCAATATTATTTACGGATAGGTTCTAAGATCGGGCCCCCGAACCCCCACCGGAGCTTCCCATGCAGATCAAGGCCGCCGTCACGCGCGCCGCGCGGGCCCCCCAGTCGCTCGAGACGCTCGAGCTCGCCGCGCCGCGCGAAGACGAGATCCTGGTCCGTGTGCTCGCGACGGGCGTGTGCCACACCGACATCGCGATGCGCGACCAGGCCTTCCCGGTGCCGCAGCCTATCGTGCTCGGCCACGAAGGCGCGGGCACCGTCGTCGCTGTCGGGCGCGCGGTCACGAAGGTCGCGGTCGGCGACCCGGTGGTGATGAGCTACAACTCCTGCGGCGTCTGCCCGAGCTGCGTCGAGCACGAGGCCACCTACTGCCACGACTTCTTCGGCCGCAACTTCGCCGGCCTGCGCCCGGACGGGACCTCGCCGCTGGCCAAGGGCGGCGAGCGCATCCACGGCAACTTCTTCGGCCAGTCGTCGTTCGCGACCCACGCGCTGTGCCACGAGCGCAACGTCGTCAAGGTGCCGCGCGACGCGCCGCTCGAGCGGCTGGGCCCGCTGGCCTGCGGCATCCAGACCGGGGCCGGGGCGGTGATCAACGCGCTGAAGGTCGGCGTCGGCCGCTCGATCGCGGTGTTCGGCACCGGCTCGGTCGGGCTGTCGGCGATCATGGCCGCGCGCGTCGTCGGCGCGACGACGATCATCGGCGTCGACCTGAACGCGCAGCGCCTCGCGCTCGCCGCCGAGCTGGGAGCGACGCACACGCTGAAGGCCGACGCGGTGAACGTGGTCGACGAGATCCTGCGCATCACCGGCAGCGGCGTGCATTTCGCGCTCGAGACGACGGCGAATCCGAAGGTGATCCGCCAGGCCGTCGAGAGCCTGACGCTGCGCGGCGAATGCGGCCTCGTCGGCGCGTCGAACGTCGGCACCGAGGTCTCGCTCGACGTGCTGCACCTGATGACCGCCGGGCGCAAGCTGCGCGGCATCGTCGAGGGCGACAGCGTGCCCGAGGTCTTCATCCCGCAGCTGATCGAGCTGCACCGGCAGGGCCGGTTCCCTTACGACCGGATGATCCGGTTCTACGAACTCGACCAGATCAACCAGGCGATCACGGACTCGGAATCCGGGGTCGCGATCAAGCCCGTCGTCCGGATGCCGCAAGACCCGGCCTGAAGCCGCTACGATCAACCCATCCCACAACGCCCACACCCATGAAGCCCATCCAACTCACCGTCAACGGTCGCGTGGTGCAAGCCGACGCCGACCCCGCCACCTTGCTCGTCGAACTGCTGCGCGGCCCGCTCGGGCTGACCGGCACCCATGTCGGCTGCGACACCAGCCAGTGCGGCGCCTGCACCGTGCTGCTCGACGGCCAGGCCGTGAAGAGTTGCAGCGTGCTCGCGGTGCAGGCCGCCGGGCGCGAGGTGACGACGGTCGAGGGCCTGGCGAAGGACGGCACGCTGCACCCGGTGCAGGAAGCCTTCATCGCCTGCCACGGGCTGCAATGCGGCTTCTGCACGCCGGGGATGATGATGACGGCGACCTGCCTGCTGCGGGAGAACCCGAAGCCGAGCGAGGCCGAGATCGTCCATGCGCTCGAAGGCAACCTGTGCCGCTGCACCGGCTACGTCAACATCGTCGCCGCCGTGCAGCAGGCCGCGCACGTGATGAACGGGGAGGCCGCATGAGACACCCTGTGTCAACCCCCGGCCGTTTTGAGCACGAGCTGAGCGCCGCCGTGGCGGGCCGGATCGTAGGGTTTGCGGTCCGTCCAGGCGCGCCAGATCACACGCAGCCAAGCACGCGAGAGGATCCGCACGGCATGGGGGTGGTCGCAACCTCTGGCCCTGGCTTTGGCATAGACGCTGGCGGCCCAGGCGTTGGCGTGACGCGAGTTGTCGGCCATGCAGGTCAGTGCAGCGCGCAGCCGGTGGTTGCAGGCCCAGCGGAATGTGACGGCCTTGGACTTGCCCGAGGCGTAGGTGACTGGTGCGACACCGGCCTCCGCGGCCAGGTGCTCGTCACTGTCGAAGCGCTCGCGCACGCTGCCCAACTCGGCCAGGATCTGCGCTGCGCAGATGCGTCCGGCACGTGGGAAGCTCATCAGGATGCGGCCATCCTCGATGGAGCCGACGTGGTGCTCGATACGGCTGGACAGCAGCCGTATGTGTTCGACCAAGCGGGCCAGCGTGCATGCCAGGCTCAACGCCAACTCGCCCTTGGCCTCCATCTCCAACTCACCGAGTGCGATGGCCGGCGCTTGGTGCAATCGGTCCAGGAGTTCCTGGGCGCTGCGCCGACCGCTGTAGGCGTGTTGGGCACAGAAGGCGGCCATGCGCTTGGGGCCAAGCCGAGCGGCGGACTCGGGCGTGGGGTAACGCTGAATGAAGTCCAGGCCGATGGGCGAGTCCACGTCGGCGAAGACCTCGGCAGCGCCGGGCCAGAAGGACTGCAGCAGGCTACGCAACTGGTTGGCCAACTGCACCCGCGTGGCCACCAGATCGTCGCGACCGCGCACCAGGGCGCGCAGCGCCCGGATGTCGTCGCTCTGCGGTGCCAGCGGCTTGAAGCGGTGACCGTCGGTGCGCAGCAGATCGGCCAGCAAGTAGGCATCACTGGCGTCGCTCTTGCCGCCGTGGCTGCGGT
>MEGM01000139.1 GCA_001725505.1 Rubrivivax sp. SCN 70-15
GCCGCCTTGAAGCGCCGTGCCGCCGCACTGGGCTTCCAGATCAACCCCGTGGAGATGGCCGCATGAAATCAGCCGTCTTCAGTTCTGTTTCTTGAGAGCCACAGCCGACACAGGAGATCGCCATGCAGTCTTCACGCCGAGGCTGGCTTCTGGCCTGCACCGCCGGCGCCCTCGCCGCCACGGGCCGTTGGGCGGTGGCCCAGGAGGCCGGGTATCCGTCCAAGCCGCTGCGCTTCGTGATCCCCTTCGCACCGGGCGGGCCCGCGGACATCATCAGCCGCCTCGTCGGCTCGCGCCTGCAGGAACTGCTCGGGCAGCCAGTGGTGTTCGAGAACATGCCCGGCGCGGGCAGCACGCTCGGCGTCGGCCGGCTGGCGAAGATGCCGGCCGACGGTTATGCCGTCGGCTTCGCGCACACCGGCTCGATGTCGATTGGCCCCAACCTGTACAAGAACGTGGGCTACGACCCGCTGCAGGACCTGACGCCGATCGCGCGCCTTTGCAACTACGTCAACCTGCTGGTGGTGCGGGCCGACAGCCCGTACCGCTCGGTCGCCGACCTGCTGGCCGATGCCAAGGCGCGCCCAGGCGCTTTGACCTACGGCTCGGCCGGCATCAGTTCGTCGAACCACCTGTCCGGCGAACTGCTGGCGATGAAAGCCGGCGTGAGCATGACGCATGTGCCGTACAAGGGCAGCGCCCTGGCGATGAACGACGTGCTGGGCGGTGTGCTGAGCTTCATGTTCGACGCTCCCAACACCAGCGCACCGCTGGTCAAGGCGGGCAAGCTGCGCGTGCTGGCCACTACCGGGACGACGCGCCACGCGCAGTTCCCCGAAGCGCCGGCCATCGCCGAATCACTGCCCGGCTACGAGTTCAAGGGCTGGATGGGCGTGGTGGCGCCGCGCGGCCTGCCCGCCGCACTGCAGAGGCGGCTGGCGGGCGAGGTCGAGAAGGCGATGGCGGCGCCCGACACCGGCGAGCGCCTGGCCGCGTTGGGGCTGGACGTGGCCTTTGGTGCACCCGGCGAGCTGACACGCACGGTGTCGGCGGAACTGCAGCTGTGGGGCCCGTTGATCAAAGCGCTCAACCTGAAGGTCGATTGAGCGCACCCAGGAGATGCTCCGCATGAGACTGCAATTCAAGCGCTGGGCCGCGGCGCTCGGCGCGATCCTCGTTCCCCTGGTCGCCGTGGCCCAGGCCGACACCTACCCGAGCCGCCCGATCCGCTTCATCGCGCCGATCCCCGCGGGCGGCAGCACCGACGTGCTGACGCGCGAGATCGCGCAGCGCCTGCAGGAGCGCTGGGGGCAGCCGACCTTGGTGGAGAACAAGCCGGGCAGTGCCGGCAGCATCGGTGCCGCGCAGGTGGCACGCGCGCCGGCCGACGGCTACACGCTGCTTCTGGTGAACGTGGGCCACGTGATCAACGGCCACGTGTACGCCAAGCTGCCTTACGACCCGGTCAAGGACTTCGTGCCCGTCGTACATGCCGCGTCGATCGCGATGGGCCTGTTCGTGCATCCGTCGGTACCGGCGAAGAACCTGAGCGAGTTCCTGGCCCTGGCGCGCAGCAAGCCGGGCAGCCTGAGTTTCGCGACCTCGGGCAACGGCGGCGCCGGCCACCTGGGCGGCGAATCGATCAAGACGGCCACCGGCATCGACATGGTCCACGTGCCCTACCGCGGCAGCGCACCGGCGATCGCCGACGTCGTCGGCGGCCAGGTGCCGGTGTCCATCGCCGACCTGCCGCTGGCGCGGCCGCACGTGCGCTCCGGCGCGCTGCGGCCCATCGCGCTGGCGGCCACACGGCGCTCGTCGGCCCTGCCCGACATGCCCACCTTCGCCGAGCTGGGGGTGCCCGGCCTCGACTTCCCGGTGTGGGTGGGCTTCCTGGCGCCGGCAGGCACGCCGAAGGCCATCGTCGACAAGCTCAATCGCGAGATCGTCGCCATCGTGCGCGAGCCGGCGATGACGGCCCGTCTGCTTGAACTCGGCTTCGAGATCGTGGCCAGCACGCCGGCCGAGTTCGAGCAGACGATGAAGACCGACTACGAGCGCTACGGGGTGGTGGTGCGCAAGGCCGGCGTCAAGCTCGACTGACAGCCCGAGCAATTCCAGACACATCCAGGAGACCGAAGCATGTTCCCTCGCATCGCATCCAGGCTCGTCGCGGCCGCGCTGACCCTCGGCCTCGCGCAGGCCGCGCAGGCGCAGGAACTGCGCATCGGCGCGCTGCTCGCGATGAGCGGCACGCAAGCCACGTTCGGGGAGCTGATGTCCAGCGGCGCGCTGATGGCCGTGGAGCACGCCAACGCCGACCGCGCGCTCAAGGGCAAGCTCACGCTGCTGATCGAGGACACGCAGGCGACGCCGCAGAACGGCGTGATCGCCATCAACAAGCTGATCAACGTCGAAAACGTGCCCTTCGTGCTCTCGTCGTACAGCGGCGTGGCCAAGGCGATTGCGCCGATCGCCGCGCGCGCCAAGGTGGTGGCCGTCAACGGCGGCGGCGTCGGCCCCGACCTGGCCGAACTGGGGCCCTACTTCTGGAACGTGATCCCGCTGGCCAACACCGAGGTGCGCGCTTTCGTGCCCTATCTGGTCAAGCAGCGCAACCTCAAGCGCGTGGCGCTGCTCTACGTGGACGACCCGCTCGGCCAGGGCATCCGCAAGGAACTCGAGTCGGCGCTGCCGGCTGCCGGCGGCGAGCTCGTCGCGGCGCTGTCGGTGCCGGTGGCGACGCAGCAGTTCGCCGGCGTCGCGGCGCGCATCCGCGAGGCCAAGCCCGACGTGGTCTACATCGCCTCCTACGGCGCGCAGCAGGTGGCCGCCATCAAGCAGCTGCGCGACAACGGCGTGACGCAGACGCTGGCCAGCTACGGCTCGTTCTCCAACCCCGAGATCCTGGCGTTGCCCGAGGCGCGCGGCGCGCTGTTCACCACGCAGCTCGTCGACACGGCGTCGAACGACGCGGTCACCAAGCGCTTCGTCGACGACTACAAGGCCAAGCACGGCAAGGCGGCCAACGTCTACACCATCAACTACTACAACGCGGTGCGCGTGTTCGTGCTGCTGGCCGCCGAGCTGCAGAAGCAGGGCAAGCCGGTCACCGGCGAGAACCTGCTCGCGCAGCGCAACGCCACGGCGAGCTTCGATCTCGTCGGCGCCAAGGTCTCGTTCGAGGCCAACGGCACCGTCGCGGCGCCGATCCAGATCAACGAGATCGCCGACGGCGCGGCCAAGGCGCTGACGGTCGTCCGGTCGAAGTAAGGGCGGCGGCGCCTTGCTGCTGCTCCAGCTGCTCGTCAACGGCCTGCAGACCGGCGCCCTGTATGCGCTGACGGCCGCCGGCTTCTCGCTCGTGTTCGGCACGACACGCGTCTTCCACCTCGCCCACGGCGCCACCTTCGCCATCGCCGCTTACGCGTTCTACGCGCTGTCGGCCGCGCACGCGCACTGGACGCTGGCGCTGCTGGCCGCGGCCGCCGCGGCGATGGGCTTCGGCGTGCTGCTCGACCGCGCGGTGTACGCGCCGATCCGCCGCCACGAAGGCTCGTTCTTCACGCTGTTCATCGCCTCGCTGGGCAGCGCGATCGTCGTGCAGAACCTGATCGGCATCGCTTTCGGGCGCAGCGTGGTGGTGGTGAACACGCCGCTCAGCCGCAGCAGCGAGGTGCTGCCCGGCGTGTTCGTGTCGCCGCTGGCCGGCGTGGCCGTGCTCTGCGCCCTGCTCTGCTTCGCGCTGCTGCACCGCTTCCTCGAGCGCACGCACCGCGGTCTGGCGCTGCGCGCGCTGGCCGAGAACGCCGAGCTGGTGCGCGCCTATGGCCTGGAGCCGGCCCGGTTGTCCACGCTCGCCCTCGCGCTCGGCTCGCTGCTGGTGGTGCCTGCCGCGGCGCTCACTGTCGCCACCACCGGCGCCAACCCTGCCATGGGCAACCACGTGATGCTGATCAGCCTGGCCGCCACCATCGTCGGCGGCGTCGGCAGCCTGCGCGGCGCGGCCTGCGCGGGGCTGCTGCTGGGCATGGCGGAGAACCTCTCGCTGTGGGTGCTGGAGCCGCAGTGGAGCGAGGCCGTGACCTTCGTCGTGCTGTTCCTTTTCATCCTCGCGCGGCCGACCGGCTTCTTCGGCCGCGCCCAGGCGCACTGAACCCGCACCGACCCATGACCGCCTACCTCGTCAACCTCGGCGTGCTGGTGTGCATCAACGCGCTGCTGGCCGTGACGCTGAACTTCGTGATGGGCTACGCCGGCATCTACTCGGTCGCGCACGCGGTGTTCTTCGGCATCGGCGCCTACACCGCGGCGGTGGTGGCGACGCAGCTGTCGGCCTCGCTGTTCGTCACGCTGCCGCTGGCCGTGCTGCTGGCCGCGGCATTGTCCGTGGCGCTGGCGCTGCCGGCGCTGCGGGTGCGCGGCGAATACTTCGTGGCCGCATCGCTCGGCCTGCAGGTGATCGCCGTCACCGTGTTCTCGGAGTGGAAGTCGGTCACGGGCGGCATCGGCGGGCTCACCGGCATTCCGCCGGCCGAACTGTTCGGCCACGCCGTCGCCGCGCCGGCGCACTTCCTTCTGCTCGCCCTCGCCTGCCTGGCGCTGGTGACGGCGCTGACCACCGCGCTGCTGCGCTCGGCCTTCGGGCGCAGCCTGCAGGCGCTGCGCGACAGCGAATCGGCGGCCCAGGCCGCGGGCAAGAACGTCGCGGCGGTCAAGACGCTCGCAGTCGCCGTGTCGGCGGCGCTGGCGGCCGTGGCCGGGGTGCTGTACGCGCACTACATCGCCTTCGTCAACGTCGAGAGCTTCACGCTCGACACCTCGGTGCTGCTGATGGCGATGGTCATCATCGGCGGCACCGGCACGCTGCTCGGGCCGCTGGTGGGCGCGCTGCTGCTGATGCTGCTGCCCAGCCTGTTCAGCTACATGAGCTTCCTGCCGCCCACCGAGATCGGCGCCGTGCAGCAGATCGCCTACGGCGCGACGATGGTGCTGCTAATGATCTTCCGCCCGGGCGGGCTGGTCGGCCGCGGCAAGGGGACGCGTGCGTGAACGCGGGCGCGTCGCCGCTGCTCGAGGTGCGCGGCCTGCGCAAGGCCTTCGGCGGCCTGCGCGTGACCGACGACGTCTCCTTCGACCTGGCCGCCGGCGTCGTCACCACGCTGGTCGGCCCCAACGGCGCCGGCAAGACGACGCTGTTCAACCAGATCACCGGCGAGGCCGCGCCCGACGCCGGCGGCATCCGCCTGCGCGGCGAGTCGCTGCTCGGCCTGGCGCCGTGGCAGGTGGCGCGGCGCGGCGTGGCGCGCGGCTTCCAGGACCTGCGCCTGTTCTCGCACATGACGGTGCGCGACAACCTGCTGACGACGATGGAGCCGGCCGCCTGGCTGTGGCAGCCCGGCGGCGCGGCGCGGCGCCGGCAGCGGCTGGACCGCGTGGCCGCCGTGCTGGCCGCCACCGGCCTGCAAGCCCACGCCGACGCCCGTGCGATCGACCTGTCGTACGCGCAGCGCAAGTTCCTCAGCCTGGCCCGCGTGATGGCCGCGCGGGCGCCGATCTGGCTGCTCGACGAGCCGGCCTCGGGGCTGGACCGCGGCTCCTACGAGCACTTCCTGCGCTTGCTGCGCGATGCGGTGCGCGGCGGCGTCACGGTGTGCATGATCGAACACAACCTCGACATCGTCTCCGGCGCGTCCGACCGCGTGCTGTTCCTCGACCGCGGCCGCCTGCTCGCCGACGGCACCCCAGCGGCCGTGCTGAGCGACCCGGCGCTGGCAGCCATCTACTTCGGCGAGCGCGCGGCATGAGGCGCGGCGGCATGGAGTGCAGGCCATGACCGCGACACCCGTGCTCGCGGGCCGAGCGCTGGTGGCCGGCTACGGCGGCCGCCCGGTGCTCGACGGCATCGACATCGAGCTGCGACCGGGCGAGGTGCTGTGCCTCATCGGCCACAACGGCGCGGGAAAGACGACGCTGGTGAAGGCGCTGTTCGGCCTGGTGCCGCTCGGAGCCGGCGAGGTGCAGCTCGATGGCCGGCCGCTCGCACGGCCCACACCGGCGGCATTGGCCGCTGCGGGTGTGGCCTACGTGCCCGAGGGGCGCGGCATTTTCCCCGGCCTCACCGTCGACGAGACGCTGCGCATGGCCGCCTGGGCGGCGTGCGTGCCGGCGGCCGAGCGCGGCGCGCGGCTCGACTGGGTGCTGGGCATCCTGCCGCGGCTGCGCGAGTTCGGCGGGCGCCGCGCGGGCACGCTGTCCGGCGGCGAGCAGCAGATGGTGTCGATCGGCCGAGCGCTGCTCGGCCGCCCGCGCTGCCTGCTGATGGACGAACCCTCGATAGGCCTCGCACCCAAGCTGTTCCAGGACCTGCTGCGGCCGATCCGCGCGCTGCAGCAGGCCACCGGCATGTCGGTGCTGCTGGTCGAGCAGAACGTGCACGAAGCCTTGAAGATCTCCGACCGCGTGCTGGCGATGAAGTCCGGCGCGATCATCCGCGAAGCCGCCCCGGCCGAGCTGGCCGACAACGCCCGCCTGATGGAGCTTTACTGATGCCCAGCGCCCTGGAAGAACTGCCGTCGCTGATCGAGCCGCACCTCGCGGCGCGGCCGGAGGCCACGGCCCTGATCGACGGCGAGCGCCGCGTCAGCTTCGCCGAGTTCGACCGCCTGTGCACGCGCACCGCCGCATGGCTGCACGCGCAGGGCGTGCGCCGCGGCGACCGCGTAGCGGTCTGGCTGGTCAACCGCGTCGAATGGCTCGCCTTCCTGTTCGCGCTCGCCCGCCTGGGCGCGGCGATGATGTCGGTCAACACGCGCTTCCGCGCCGCCGAACTGGCGCACGTGCTGGAACGCTCGGGGGCGCGGCTGCTCGTCATCCAGCGCCGCTTCCGGCGCATCGACTTCGACGCCATCCTCGACACGATGGACGGCGCGCCCTTCACGGCGCTGGAGCGCGTGGCCGTGCTCGATGCCGGCCCTGCGCTGCCGGCGCGTGTGCTCGGCAAGCCGACCGTCGCCTTCGACGCCGGCGCGCTGCCCGACACGCCCGCGCCGCCGAGCGCGGCCTCGGGCGACGCGCTGGCGATCTTCTTCACCACATCGGGCACGACGCAGGGCCCCAAACTCGTCGTCCACGTGCAGCGCAACCTCGCGCTGCATGCGCGCGACGTGGCGCGCGCACTCGGCTTCGAGGCGCCGGGAAGCGCGACGCTGGGCGCGGTTCCGTTCTGCGGCACCTTCGGCCTGTTCGCCGCGCTCGCCAGCCTGGCCGCTGGGGCGCCGGTGGTGCCGATGCAGGCCTTCGACGCCGCCGAGGCTGCGGCGCTGGTGCGCCGCCACGGCCTGACGCACCTGTTGGGCACCGACGACATGCTGCGCCGCCTGCTCGACCTCGACGAGACCGCTGCGGCGATGCCATCGCTGCGGCTGGCCGGCCTGGTGCTGAACGAAGAGATGGCACAGCGGGCGCTGGCGCGCGGCTGGCCGGTGGCCGGCCTGTACGGATCGAGCGAGGTGCATGCGCTGTTCTCGCTGCAGCCGGCGCACCTGCCGCTGGCTGAGCGGCTGCTCGGCGGCGGCATGCCCGTCTCGCCGCAGGCCGAGGTGCGCGTGCGCGACGTCGAATCGGGCGAGCTGCTGCCGCCAGGGCAAAGCGGCGAGCTCGAGATCCGCTCGGCCACGCGCTTCGTCGGCTACCTGGACAACCCCGAGGCCACCGCCAAGGCGTTGCGCGATGACGGCTTCTTCCGCACCGGCGACATCGGCCGCGTGCGCGAAGACGGCAGCTTCGTCTTCGAGACCCGCACCGGCGACGCCATCCGCCTCGGCGGCTTTCTCGTCAGCCCGGCCGAGATCGAGGCGGTGATCCGCCAGCTGCCCGGCGTGGCCGACGTGCAGATCGTGGCCGTGGAGATCGAGCGCACGCGGCGCGCCGCCGCTTTCGTGATCCGCAGCGCGAACCACCAAGCGCCGCCCGGCGAAGCCGCGGTCGTCGCCTGGGTGCGCGAACGCATGGCCGCCTTCAAGGTGCCGGCGCGCGTGTGGTTCGTCGATGCCTTCCCGGTGACGCACAGCGCCAACGGCGACAAGGTGCAGCGCGCCAAGCTGCGCGAGATGGCGGCGGCTCGGCTGGCGGGGGCGGCATAGGGCTGCGCGGGCCAGGGATCGGGCGTCGCCTCTACCTGGTTGCCCCGCCCCCGGACAACGGGAAAACCTGGCCCACGAAGCAGTCCGCGCCATCGCTGCACAGATATGCGGCGAGCAGCGCGTCCTCGCGCGCAGACACAAGCCGGCCCAGCGGAACCTCTCGAGCCAAACGCTCCTGGAACCTCGGGTTCGACTGCACCGTGGCTGGAAAGTAGGTCGGGTTGTCTACGAAGTTCTGCGCGATGGCGTTGACCTGAATGTTCTGCGAAGCCAGTTCGACGCCGACAGCTTGAACATACGCGAGCTGTGCTCCACGGGCCGCGCTGTAGGTGGAAGCTCTCTTCATGCCGCGCAGCGCCGAGGCGCTGCCAACAACAAGTATCTTCCCGCCGCCGCGCCGCTTGAAGGCGGGCACAACCGCCTTGACCAGTCGTGGAAGGGGATCGACCAGTGCCGCAAAGACGCTTCGCCACTCCGGCTCGGTGACCTCCAGCGCCGGCGTGCTCGGAGCCGGGATAGAGAGGTTTGCGACGAGCACGTCAATCTGCCCCGCGGAGTCAACGACCCTGCCAGCGGCGCCTTCATCGCTGAGATCCGCGTCGCTTCCGATGACATCGGCACCCTGTTCCGCGAACACATCGCAGAAGGCCGGCCCCATGAGCTCTGATGCTTGCGTGACCAGAATCCGTTTGCCTTGAAGTGCGTTTTGCATTGACATCTGCAAGCTGTGGAGGAGCGGTGCAGCCGGCCCCGACGCCTGACGTTCGGGCCGAGCGGGCAGCGCCGGCAAGGCGCTGGGCCACGATGCGAATGATGCCACCGGCCGCCCGATGATGCTGAGGCCCTGCCCGTTCCGACCGCCGCCGCCCTGCTCGCTCGGCGGGGTTCAGCCGACAGGCACGCCAAATGGGGCCGACCGTCCTCGGTGGTCTGCACCGCGACGACGAAGGGGACCTTGTTCTCGGAACCGCGCCCGGCCTTGCCGCCGCTGCGCTCCCCGCCGAGGTAGGCGTCGTCGACCTCGACGCGGCCGCTGAGTTGCCGTTCGGACTCGGCCAGCGCC
>MEGM01000140.1:0-2532 GCA_001725505.1 Rubrivivax sp. SCN 70-15
TACATCGAACGCGAGCGCGCCCGCGATGCGCTGCGCGTCGTGCACCAGATGGCCGACGCGCTGCGCAGCGGCGACACCGTCGCGGTGTTTCCCGAAGGGACCACCGGCGACGGCCACGCGCTGCTGCCCTTCCACGCCAACCTGCTGCAGGCGGCGATCGCGACCGAGACGCCGGTGCAGCCGGTCGCGCTGCGCTATGCCGACGCGCGCCACGCGGTCAGCCCGGCCGCGCAATGGTTGGGGACGACGACGCTGGCGCAAAGCCTGTGGAAGCTCGCGCGCGGCGACGGTGTCGTCGTGCACCTGCGCGTGGTCGAGGCGCAGGGCAGCGCGCATGCCGACCGGCGCGCGCTCGCCGCGCGCCTGCGCGAACTGATCACCGAAGCAATGACATGACGAGCGCGACGCTCGCGATCCGCCGCATCGGCATCGACACCTGGCGCGAGAACGTCGCGTTCCTGCACCGCGACTGCCCCGTCGTGCGCGCGGCCGGGTTCCAGGCGCTGTCCAAGGTCACGGTGCAGGCGAACGGGCGCAGCATCGCCGCGGTGCTGAACGTCGTCGACGACGCGCGCATCGTCGAGCCCTGCGAGCTCGGGCTGAGCGAGGACGCGTTCGCGCGCCTCGCCGTCGCCGAGGGGCACGCGGCGCGCATCGAGCATGCCGAGCCGCCGGCGTCGATCACCGCGCTGCAGCGCAAGATCGCCGGCGAGCACCTTGGCCGCAACGAGCTGCACGCGGTGGTGCGCGACATCGCCGCGGCGCGCTACACGAAGATCGAGCTCGCCGCGTTCATCGTCGCGACGCAGCAGTACGAGCTCGACCGCGACGAGGTGCTGCACCTGACCGAGGCGATGATCGCGGTCGGCCAGCGGCTGGACTGGCAGAGCGAGAACAACCACCGCGGCCTGGTCGTCGACAAGCATTGCATCGGCGGCATCCCGGGCAACCGGACCTCGATGCTCGTGGTGCCGATCGTCGCGGCGCATGGGCTGCTGTGCCCGAAGACCTCGTCGCGCGCGATCACCTCGCCGGCCGGCACCGCCGACACGATGGAGGTGCTGGCCGAGGTCGAGCTGCCGCTCGCGCGGCTGCAGCAGATCGTGCGCGCGACGCATGGCTGCCTGGCCTGGGGCGGCGCGGCCGACCTGTCGCCGGCGGACGACATCCTGATCTCGGTCGAGCGCCCGCTCGCGATCGACTCGCCGGGCCAGATGGTGGCCTCGATCCTGTCGAAGAAGATCGCCGCCGGCTCGACCCATCTGGTGCTCGACATCCCGGTCGGCCCGACCGCCAAGGTGCGCAGCGAGCCGGCCGCGCAGCGGCTGAAGCGGCTGTTCGAGTACGTCGCCGAACGGCTCGGTCTGCAGCTCGACGTCGTGCTCACCGACGGCCGCCAGCCGATCGGCCGCGGCATCGGCCCCGTGCTCGAGGCACGCGACGTGATGCAGGTGCTGCGCGGCGAAGCGGCCGCGCCGCAGGACCTGCGCGAGAAGGCGCTGCTGCTCGCCGGCCGCGTGATCGAGTTCGACCCGGCGGTGCGCGGCGGCGGCGGCGAGCGCATCGCGCGCGAGATCCTGGATTCGGGCCGTGCGCTCGCGAGCATGGAGGCGATCATCGACGCGCAGGGCCGGCGCATGCCGCCGCCGCCGGCGTCGCGCGCGTTCGACGTGCTCGCGCCGCAGGCCGGCCGCGTGACCGGTATCGACAACCTGCGCCTGGCGCGCATCGCGCGCCTGACCGGCGCGCCGCAGGTGCCGGGCGCGGGGCTGGACCTGTTCGTCAGGCTCGACGATGCGGTGCAGGCCGGCCAGCCGCTGTACCGGCTGCACGCGCAGTTCGAGGCCGATCTGGACTTCGCGCGCCGGATGGCGGGGCACGACAACGCGTTCCGGATCGACGCCGCGAACGGGGTGGCCGCGTGAGCCTGCTGCTCGCTTTCGACGACGAGGCTGCGCTCGCGCAGGCGCTGGCGGCCGCGCTCGGCTGGCCGCTGGCCCTCGTCGACCGGCACCGCTTCCCGGACGGCGAGACGCGGCTGCGCCTGCCGCCGCGGCTGCCGCCGCGCGTGGCGCTGCTGCGCGGGCTGCAGCAGCCCAACGAGAAGCTGACCGAGCTGATGCTCGCGGCCGCGGGCGCGCGCGAACTCGGTGCGGAGCAGCTCACGCTCGTCAGCCCCTACCTCGCCTACATGCGCCAGGACATCGAGTTCACGCCCGGCGAGGTGGTCAGCCAGCGCCACCTCGGCCGCGCGCTGGCGGGCTGGTTCGACGCCGTCGTCACCGTCGACCCGCACCTGCACCGGGTCGCGACGATGGACGAGGTCGTTCCCGGCCGGCGCGGCGTGGCGCTGACCGCGGCACCGCTGCTCGGCGAATTCATCGCCCGCCAGGTGCCGGGTGCGCTGCTCGTCGGGCCCGATGCGGAGTCGGCGCAATGGGTCGCCGTCGCCGCGGCCCGGGCCGGGCTCGAGCATGCGGTGTGCCGCAAGCTGCGCCACGGCGACCACGAGGTCGAGGTCGCGCTGCCGGG
>MEGM01000140.1:2559-21310 GCA_001725505.1 Rubrivivax sp. SCN 70-15
GCGCTGCCGGGCGTGGTGGTGCAGGGCCGCGCCGTGGTGCTGCTCGACGACGTGGCGAGCACCGGCCGCACGCTGATCGCCGCGGCGCGCGGCGTGCTCGCCGGCGGCGCCGCGAGCGTCGACGTCGCGGTCACGCACGGATTGTTCGTCGACGATGCGGTGGCGCGGCTGCGCGAGGCCGGCGTGCACAGGATCTGGAGCACCGACTGCGTGCCGCACCCGAGCAACGCGCTCAGCGTCGTGCCGCTGCTCGCGGCCGCGCTGCGCGCGCCCTAGCCGGACGCTCCGCTCAGCCCCGGCCTTGCGCGGCCACCGCGGCCGCGGCCTTCGCGGCGGCCTCGGTATCGCCCAGGTAGTAATGCTTGAGCGGCTTCAGATCGGCGTCGAGCTCGTAGACGAGCGGGATCCCGTTCGGGATGTTCAGCCCGACGATGTCGGCGTCACTGACGCCGTCCAGGTACTTCACGAGGGCGCGGATGCTGTTGCCGTGCGCCGAGACGAGCACTTGCTGGCCGCTGCGGATCGCCGGCGCGAGGCGCTCGTTCCAGCACGGCAGCACGCGCGCGACGGTGTCCTTCAGGCATTCGGTGAGCGGCACCTGGCCGATCGGCAGCGCGGCGTAGCGCGGGTCGTTGCGTTCGCTGCGCGGGTCGCCCTCGGGCAGCGGCGGCGGCGGCAGGTCGTAGCTGCGCCGCCAGGCGAGCACCTGCGCGTCGCCGTACTGGCGCGCCACCTCGGCCTTGTTCAGGCCCTGCAGCGCGCCGTAATGGCGTTCGTTGAGGCGCCAGTCGTTGACGATCGGCAGCCAGGTGCGGTCGAGCTCGTCCAGGCAGTGCCAGAGGGTCCAGATCGCGCGCTTGAGCACCGAGCTGACCGCGATGTCGAACTCGTAGCCCGCCTCCTTCAGCAGACGGCCGGCCGATCGCGCCTGCGCGACGCCGGTCTCGGTGAGCGGGACGTCGGTCCAGCCGGTGAAGCGGTTGTCGAGGTTCCAGGTCGATTCACCGTGGCGGAGCAGAACGAGCTTGTGCATGGGGGCGAATTCTATAATCCGCCCCCTCTGAGTCGCGCCGCGCAGCCCCCACCCGTGAACCTCGTCAAATTCCTCGAAGAGAACTGGATCCTGGTCCTCGTGGCCGCGGCCTCCGGCGGCATGCTGCTCGGGCCGGTCCTGCGCGGCGGCGGTGGTGGCGCCTCGGTCGGCACGGCCGAGGCGGTGCGCCTGATCAACAAGGAGAAGGGCGTGCTGATCGACGTCTGCGAGCCGGGCGAGTTCGCCGCCGGCCATGCCGCCGGCGCGCGCAACGTGCCGCTGGGCTCGCTCGACAACCACAAGAGCCTGCCGACGAACAAGGCGCTGCCGGTGGTCGTGATGTGCCCGAGCGGGATGCGCGCCAAGCGCGCGGTGGCCCGGCTGCACAAGGCCGGCTACGCGAACGCGGTGGCGCTGACCGGCGGCACCGCGGCCTGGCGCGAAGCCAGCCTGCCGATCGAGAAGGCTGCCTGAGCTCGGCGCGAGGTCGCTCGCCGGACAGGGATTTCGGCGCCGTACGACAATTCGCCGACCGTGCCGCATCGGCGCGGGTTGAGGTTGGATGCATGCACCCCGTCAAGATGTTCACGACCCAGGTCTGCCCGTACTGCGTGCGCGCGAAGGCCTTGCTGCGCCAGCGCGGCGTCGAGCAGATCGAGGAGATCCGCGTCGATCTCGACCCCGCCGCGCGCGAGCAGATGATCCACCGCACCGGCCGGCGCACGGTGCCGCAGATCTTCATCGGCGAGACCCATGTCGGCGGCTGCGACGACCTGATCGCGCTCGACCAGCGCGGCGGCCTGCTGCCGCTGCTCGGCCGCGACGCGGCCTGAGGACGCTGGAGCGTCATCGTCGCTCGGCGATAATCGCCGCCCGCGATTCGCCGCCGTTGCGACGGCGGACCTTGCTTGCGCCGCCACCCGGCGGCGGGCGCCGCGTCACCCGGAAACTCCCCATGGCCGAAGAGAGCACCCCCGTTTTCCAGATCCAGCGCATGTACCTGAAGGACCTGTCGCTGGAGCAACCGAACTCGCCGCAGATCCTGCTCGAGCAGCAGCAGCCGCAGGTCGACATCAACCTCGGCATGGGCGCGTCGGGCATCGCCGACGGCGTCTACGAGGTCACCGTCACGGCCACCGTCACGACCAAGGTGGGCGACAAGGTGCTGTTCCTCGTCGAGGCCAAGCAGGCCGGCATCTTCGAGATCCGCAACGTGCCCGAAGAGCAGATGCAGGGGCTGATCAGCATCGTCTGCCCGCAGATGATCTACCCCTACCTGCGCGCGATCGTCTCCGACATCTGCACGCGCGCGGGCTTCCCGCCGATCCTGCTCACCGAGGTCAACTTCCAGGCGATGTTCGAGGCCCAGCAGGCGCAGGCCGCGCAGGGTGGCAACGGCTCGGGCATCATCACCTCGATCAACTGACCCGCCGGCGATGAAGATCGCCGTGCTCGGCGCCGGTGCCTGGGGCACGGCGCTGGCGATCGCCGCCGCGGCGCGCCACGAGGTCACGCTCTGGGTGCGCGACGCGGCGCAGGCGGCGGCGATGGTGCAGACGCGGCACAACCTGCGCTACCTGGCCGAGGCCGAACTGCCGGCCTCGCTGCACGTCAGTGCCGACCACGACGCCGCCGTCGCCGCGGCCGAGCTGCTCGTGATCGCGACGCCGATGGCCGCCCTGCGCGAACGGCTGCGCGCGCTGCCCCGAGGGCGCGCGGCGCTCTGGCTGTGCAAGGGTTTCGAGAGCGGCAGCGGCGCGCTCGGCCACGAGATCGCGCGCGAGCTGCGCCCCGGCGTGCCCTGCGGCGTGCTCTCGGGGCCGAGCTTCGCGATCGAGGTCGCGCGCGGCCAGCCGACCGCGCTGGTCGCGGCGAGCGAATCGGCGCCGCTCGCGGCGGCTGCGGTCGAGGCCTTCCACGGCGACGCGCTGCGCGTCTACAGCTCGAGCGACATCGTCGGCGTCGAGGTCGGGGGCGCAGTGAAGAACGTGCTCGCGATCGCGACCGGCATCGCCGACGGCCTGCCGACGACGGGGCTGAATGCGCGTGCCGCGCTGATCACGCGCGGGCTGGCCGAGATGACGCGCCTGGGCGTCGCGCTCGGCGCGCAGGCGACGACCTTCATGGGCCTGTCCGGCATGGGCGACCTGGTGCTGACCGCGACCGGCGAGCTGTCGCGCAACCGGCACGTCGGGCTGATGCTGGCCGAGGGACGGGCGCTGGCGCAGATCCTGACCGAGCTCGGCCATGTCGCCGAAGGCGTGCTCAGCGCGGCCACCGTGCTGCAGCGCGCGCGCGCGCTCGGCGTCGAGATGCCGATCACCGAGGCGGTAGTCGACGTGATCGAGGGCCGGCTCGCGCCCGAGCAGGCGATGCAGCGGCTGATGCTGCGTCAGGCGCGCGCCGAAGGCGCGCCGGCGTAGCCGTTCTGGCGCCAGGCCTCGAACACCGCGACCGCGACCGCGTTGCTCAGATTCAGGCTGCGCTGGCCTTCGCGCATCGGCAGGCGCAGGCGCCGGTCCGGCGCGAAGGTCTCGCGCAGAGGCGCGGGCAGCCCCGCGGTCTCGCTGCCGAACACGAGCCAGTCGCCACCCGCCCAGGCGACGTCGGTGAACGGGCGCGTCGCGCGGGTCGTGAACGCGAAGCAGCGCGCCGGGTCGGGTTGCTCGGCGTCGAGCAGCGCCTGCCAGGACGCATGGCGCGCGACCTCGGCGAACTCGTGGTAGTCGAGGCCGGCGCGGCGCAGCAGCCGGTCGTCCATCGAGAAGCCGAGCGGCTCGACCAGGTGCAGACGGCAGCCGGTGTTGGCCGCCAGCCGGATCACGTTGCCGGTGTTCGGCGGGATCTCCGGGTGGACGAGAACGATGTTGAACATCGCTCAATTCTCGGCGGTGCGCGCGATGACCCAGACGTCGACCGCGGCCGCGCCGGCGTCGAGCAGCGCGCGCGCGGCTTCGCGCGCGGTCGCGCCGGTGGTCAGCACGTGTCGACGAGCGCGACGCGCCGTCCGGCCAGCGCGGCCGGCGCCGGCGCCGCGACGGCAAAGGCATGGCGCAGATTCGCCAGGCGCTCGGCCCGCGGCAGATCGGCCTGGTGCGCGGTGTCGCGCGGGCGCCGCAGCAGATCGGCGCGCGCCGGCAGTGCGAGCCCGCGCGCGACGCGGCGCGCCAGTTCCCAGGCCTGGTCGTAGCCGCGCTCGGCGAGCCGGCGTGGCGCCAGCGGTACCGGCAGCACCAGCGCCGGCAAGGCCTGCGCCGCGGCGCGCACGGCGCCGGCCATCAGCTCGGCGAAGGCGATTGCGAGCTCGGGCTGGCCGCGGAACTTGAAATCGGCGATCAGCCGGTCCCAGGGAAAGCCGTAGTCGGCGACGCAGACCGTGTGCTCCTGCAGCGGCGGTTCGTGCAGGCAGCGGCCGCACGACGGTGCCGGTGCGGGCAAGCGCAGCGCGCAGCGCGGGCAGCGCGGCACCGGTGCCGCGTAGCGGTCGACGCAGTCGGCGCAGACCCGCCCGCGCCCCCACTGGCGGCAGACGTCGCACTGGCTGGACGCGCGTGCCGACAGGAGGGACAGCATGGGCTCAATATACTGGCCGGTGATGGATTCCGCCGCCCGCAGCGCCCGCCGTCCGCTCGACGAGCGGGCGCTGTCGCATGTGCTGCAGCGCCTGCGCCGCGCGCCTGCGGCGCCCTGGCTGCACGGCGAAACGGCACGCCGCATGGCCGAGCGGCTGCCGGTCATCCGGCGCCAGCCGGACCAGGTGCTGGACTGGTGGTCGCAGCTCGGCGCGAGCCGCGAACTGCTGACCCGGACCTACCCGCGTGCGCGCGTCGTCGCGGTCGAGCCCGAGGTGGCAACTGCTGAGCCCGCGCGACGCTGGTGGCCGCGGCGGCTGGCGAAGGACGGCGTCGAGCCGGTCGCCGAGGCCGCCGTCGCCGACGGCAGCGCGCAGCTCGTCTGGTCGAACATGATGCTGCACGGCGCGGTCGACCCGCAGGCGGTGATGGCGCAGTGGCACCGGGCGCTCGCGGTCGACGGCTTCCTGATGTTCTCGACCCTCGGACCGGGCAGTCTGGAGCGGCTGCGCTCGATCTACCGCGCGCAGGGCTGGCCGGCACCCTTCGCGCCCTTCGTCGACATGCACGACCTCGGCGACATGCTGATCGAGGCCGGCTTTGCCGATCCGGTGATGGACCAGGAGACGATCACGCTGAGCTGGCCCGACGCGAGCGCCTTGCTCGGCGAGCTCCGCGGTCTGGGCGGCAACGTCGACCCGCAGCGTCACGCCGGCCTGCGCACGCCGCGCTGGCGCGACCGGCTGCTGCAGGCGCTGGCCGAAGGCGCTGCGAGCGACGGCCGGCCGTCGCTGCAGGTCGAACTCGTCTACGGCCACGCCTTCCGCCCGCCGCCGCGGGCGCGCGTCGCCGAGAGCACGACGCTGCCGCTCGCCGACCTGCGCGCGATGTTGCGCGCGGATCGTTGATGCCGATCAAGACCCCGTTTGGGCTGGGCTAGAATCAGCGAACAGTGATACTTGCCCGCCGGCAAGCGAGCACCCGATTCGCGCCCGGCCCATCGGACCTCCGTGGTCCGCACCCTGCAGCCTTTTCGCGTCCACGTCGATGTCCGTCACCGTTGCTCCGCATTCCTGGGCTGCGCCGCAAGGCGCGCGCTCCGGTCCGGCGTGGCGTTTCGGCCGCGAGGTGGCGGTCGACGCCGACGGGTCGGTGCGCACCGCGCTGCAATGGGTGCTGGCGCGCAATTGCTCGATCACGCCACGCCAGCTCGCGGCCGTCTACGGCGCGCTCTGGCTCGTCTCGGCGCTGATCTCGGCCGGTTTCTGGATGCGCGGCGCGCCGATCGTCGGCGCGTTCGCCGGCGTCGAGCTGCTGCTCGTCGGGCTGGCACTGCTTGCCTACGCGCGCCATGCCGGCGATCGCGAGGTGCTCACGCTGGCGGGGCGCTCGCTGGCCGTCGAACAGCACCTGGGCGCGCGCGTCGAGCGGGCCGACTTTCGTGCGGACTGGCTGTCGGTCGAGCCGTCGGCCGGGCAGGGCTCGCTGGTGCAGCTCTCGAGCCGTGGTCAGACCCTGCGCGTGGGCCGCTTCCTGCGGCCCGAGTTGCGCGCCGTGTTCGCGCAGGAACTGCGGCGCGCCCTGCGCCGCGCCGGTGGTCCCGGGACAGGACAAGATTCGGAACTGAAGTGACGACGATGAAGAAAACGATCTCTCTTTGGCGACAGCTGCCGCAAGCCGGTCTGGCCCTGGGCGTGATGCTCATGTCCCAGGCGGCAAGAGCGGTGAACGACCTGCCCGGCGGGCCGGCGGTCAACCAAATCGACCTGTCGCCCCCGGCGAGCGGCATCGCGGACCAGATCCAGTCGCTGCACAACATCATGTTGATCATCTGCCTGGTGATCTTCGTCGCCGTGTTCGGGGTCATGTTCTATTCGATCCTCAGGCACCGCAAGTCGCTCGGCCACAAGGCGGCCAACTTCCACGAGAGCGTGACGGTCGAGATCGCGTGGACCGTCGTGCCGTTCATCATCGTCGTCTTCATGGGCGCGCTGGCGACGCGCACCGTGGTCGCGATGAAGGACACGACGAACGCCGACCTGACGATCAAGGCCACCGGCTACCAGTGGAAGTGGGGTTACGACTACCTCGACGGCCCGGGCGCGGGCATCAACTTCCTGTCGATGATCGACCTGAAGCAGCGCGAGATGTCGAACAGCGGCAAGCCGCAGGGCGACGACTACCTGCTCAAGGCCGACCACCCGCTGGTGGTGCCGGTCGACCGCAAGGTGCGCATCATCACCACCGCCGGCGACGTGATCCACGCGTTCGCGGTGCCGTCGCTCGGCGTCCAGCAGGACGCAATTCCTGGCTTCGTGCGCGACACCTGGTTCCGCGCCGACAAGGTCGGCATGTACTACGGCCAGTGCGACAAGCTGTGCGGCAAGGAACATGCTTACATGCCGATCAACGTCAAGGTCGTCAGCCAGGCCGACTACGCGGCCTGGGTCGACCAGCAGATGAAGGCGATGGCTGCCGCGGCCGACGACCCGACCAAGGTTTGGACGCTGGCCGACCTCGAGGCCCGCGGCGAGAAGGTCTACAACACCAACTGCGCGGTCTGCCACCGGCCCGACGGCAAGGGCGGCGGCCCGATCAAGCCGCTCGACGGCAGCCCGGTCGTGCTCGACAAGAACATCACCGACCAGATCAACGTCGTGCTCAACGGCCGCCCCGGCACCGCGATGCCTTCGTGGAAGTCGCTGTCCGACACCGAGATCGCCGCCGTGATCACGTTCACGAAGAACCATTGGAGCAACAACACCGGCGAGATCGTTCAGCCGGCCGATGTCGTTGCCGCCCGCAAGTAAGCCAGTCCCCGATATTGCCGAGAGAGAGGCCGTTCCCATGAGCGCAGTTCTTGACCACCCCGGCCATCACGCCGACGACCACGACCACGGCCACCCGCACGGCTGGCGGCGCTGGCTGTTCGCGACCAACCACAAGGACATCGGCACGATGTACCTGTTGTTCGCGTTCACGATGTTCATCAGCGGCGGGATCATGGCGCTGCTGATCCGCGCCGAACTGTTCGAGCCCGGGCTGCAGTTCATGAACCCCGAGTTCTTCAACCAGCTCACGACGATGCACGGGCTGGTGATGGTCTTCGGCGCGATCATGCCGGCCTTCGTCGGCTTCGCGAACTGGATGATCCCGATGCAGATCGGGGCCTCCGACATGGCCTTCGCGCGGATGAACAACCTGAGCTTCTGGCTCATGATCCCGGCCGCGCTGATGCTGATGCTGACGTTCTTCATGCCCGGCGGCGCGCCGTCCACCGGCTGGACGCTGTACGCACCGCTGACGCTGCAGATGGGGCCGTCGATGGACGTCGCGATCTTCGCGATCCACATCCTGGGCGCGAGCTCGATCATGGGCTCGATCAACATCATCGTCACGGTGCTGAACATGCGCGCACCGGGTATGAAGCTGATGCAGATGCCGCTGTTCTGCTGGACCTGGCTCATCACCGCGTTCCTGCTGATCGCGGTGATGCCGGTGCTCGCCGGCGCGGTGACGATGACGCTGACCGATCGCCACTTCGGCACCAGCTTCTTCAACCCCGCCGGCGGCGGTGACCCGGTGATGTACCAGCACATCTTCTGGTTCTTCGGCCACCCCGAGGTCTACATCATGATCCTGCCTGCGTTCGGGATCATCAGCGCGATCGTCCCGGCGTTCGCGCGCAAGCGCCTGTTCGGCTACGCGTCGATGGTCTACGCGACCGCGTCGATCGCGATCCTTTCGTTCATCGTCTGGGCGCACCACATGTTCACGTCGGGCATGCCGGTAACGGGCCAGCTGTTCTTCATGTACGCGACGATGCTGATCGCGGTGCCCACCGGCGTGAAGATCTTCAACTGGGTCGCGACGATGTGGAAGGGCTCGATGACCTTCGAGACCCCGATGCTGTGGGCGATCGGCTTCATCTTCGTCTTCACGATGGGCGGCTTCACCGGCCTGATCCTGGCGATGGCGCCGATCGACATCCAGATCCACGACACCTACTACGTCGTCGCGCACTTCCACTACGTGCTCGTCGCCGGCTCGCTGTTCGCGATGTTCGGTGGCGTCTACTACTGGGGCCCGAAGTGGACCGGCGTGATGTACTCGGAGACGCGCGGCAAGATCCACTTCTGGCTCTCGCTGATCTTCTTCAACGTCACCTTCTTCCCGATGCACTTCCTCGGCCTGGCCGGGATGCCGCGCCGCTACGCCGACTACCCGATGCAGTTCGCCGACTTCAACGCGATCGCGTCGATCGGTGCCTTCGGCTTCGGGCTGACGCAGGTCTACTTCTTCCTCTTCGTCGTACTGCCGATGATGCGCGGCAAGGGCGCGCCGGCGCCGCAGAAGCCCTGGGAAGGGGCCGAAGGGCTGGAGTGGGAGCTGCCGTCGCCGGCGCCGTTCCACACCTTCGAGACGCCGCCCAAGCTCGACGCGACGGCGACCCGCGTGATCGGCTGATCCGGCGCCCGCAATGCACAGCGAGCAGCAGCGCAAGGCGAACCTGCGGCTGGGGTTGATCCTCGCCGCGGTGGCGGCCGCCGTCGCGCTGAGCTTCGTGTTCAAGGTCTGGTGGGTCGGGCCGTGAACGCACCGCGCCGCGGTTTCCTGCGGGTCGACAACCGGCGCATGCTGGGCAAGCTGCTCGTGATGGTGCTGGTGATGTTCGGCTTCGGCTATGCGCTGGTGCCGATGTACCGGACGATCTGCACCGCGCTCGGCATCAACGTGCTGACCGTCTCGAGCGATCGTGCCGCGAGCTGGTCGGGCAGCGAGACGGTGGCGAACACGCAGGTCGACCCGACGCGCACGGTGACCGTGATCTTCGACGCCAACGCGCACGGCCCCTGGGCCTTCAAGCCGGAGACCCGTTCGGTGAAGGTTCACCCGGGCCAGGTCACGACGGTGATGTACGACTTCACGAACACGCTGAAGCGCAAGGTCAACGTGCAGGCGATCCCGAGCTACGCCCCGATGCAGGCGGCGGCGCACTTCACCAAGCTCGAATGCTTCTGCTTCAGCCAGCATGCGCTCGCGCCGGGCGAATCCAAGCGCTGGCCGGTGGTGTTCGTGGTCGACCCGAAGCTGCCGCGCGACATCAGCACGATCACCTTGTCCTACACGTTCTTCGAGGTCGGCGTGTCCACGCCGATGCCGCCGGCGGGGCCCGACACATGAGGCAAGCCGATCAACCGGCGTCGGGTCGCGGCTCTCTGCTGCAGAGCTTTCGCGCCGTCGCCTGGTCCTTCTTCGGCATCCGCCGCGGCAGGGACTACGAGCGCGACGTGAGCCGGCTCAACCCGGTGCACGTCGTGATCGCGGGGATCATCGGGGCGCTGATCTTCATCGCCGTGCTGGTGCTGGTGGTGCATTGGGTCGTCAGCAGCGGCGTCGCCGGCTGAGACCCCGGTTTTCGTTTTTCGGATTTTCGGTTCGAGGAGTCAATTGAAGATGTCGGCCACAACACCCGCGGGAGCCACCCCGTACTACTACGTTCCCACGCCGTCGCGCTACCCGGTCCAGGTGGCGTTCGGCATGCTGCTGGTCATCTTCGGCGCTGCCGAGTGGATCAACGGCACCGGCTGGGCCGCCTACGTGCTGCTGGCCGGCGTCGCGATCTGGCTCGCAACGCTGTTCCAGTGGTTCCGCCAGGCGGTCAGCGAAAGCGAGGGCGGCCTGTACTCGCAGCGCATCGACGTCTCGTTCCGCTGGAGCATGAGCTGGTTCATCTTCTCGGAGGTGATGTTCTTCGGCGCCTTCTTCGGCGCGCTGTACTGGGCCCGGGTGCATTCGGTGCCCAACCTCGGCGACCTGGACAACCAGGTGCTGTGGCCCAACTTCAAGGCCTTGTGGCCGGCCGTCGGTGTCGCGTCGACGGCGTCGCCGGCGGGGACCATCGATCCCTTCACGCCGGTCGGCCCCTGGCCGCTGCCGACGCTGAACACCGCGCTGCTGCTGACCTCGGGCGTCACGCTGACGATCGCCCACCATGCGCTGATCGCGGGCAAGCGTGCGCGCACCATCGCGTGGATGTGGATCACCGTCGCGCTCGGCATCACCTTCCTGTGCGTGCAGGGCTACGAATACCACCACGCGTACACGGAGCTGAACCTGAAGCTCAGCTCGGGCATCTACGGCTCGACCTTCTTCATGCTGACCGGCTTCCACGGCTTCCACGTGTTCATCGGCATGCTGATGCTGACCTTCATCACGATTCGCCTGATGAAGGGCCACTTCACGCCGGAGCGGCATTTCGGCTTCGAGGGCGCCGCCTGGTACTGGCACTTCGTCGACGTGGTCTGGCTCGGGCTGTACATCCTGGTCTACTGGCTGTAGAGCTTGTGCCGGCACGGCTTCGTGCCTGACGCCGAGGGCGCCTGCGGGCGCCCTCTTCGTTGCATCGATCAGGAACCGATCGGCAGCCCCTGGGGTCGCACCCAGCCCAGGTGCCAGGCGAGCAGGATGAACAGGAACAGCGCGACCGACAGCCCGACGCGGACCGCGAGTGCGCGCGCCATGTGGCTGCTGCGCTGCTCGGCCTTGTCGCCCCGGCGCAGCATGAACAGCCCGGCGCTGCCGAGCGCGACCAGAATCCCGACCAGCATGACGACGATGACGATCTTCATCGGCGCACTGTATTCGATCCACCGCCGGCCATGGCATTGAACGCGCGATCCCTCGTCGTGCTGCTGGCTGCGCTGCTGGGCGCCGGGCTGACGGCGCGCCTGGGCGTCTGGCAGCTCGATCGGGCGGCGCAGAAGACGGCGCTGCAGCAGACGCTGGACAGTCGCCAGGCCCTCGCGCCGCTGCCCGCCTTGGCGCTGGCCACCGACGCCGCCCAGGCCGCGGCGCAGCAGGACCGCAGGATCGTCGTCACCGGACGCTGGCTCGCCGACCACACGGTCTACCTCGACAACCGGCAGATGGACGCGCGCGAGGGCTTCTACGTCGTGACGCCGCTGCTGCTCGCCGACGGCAGCGCCGTCGCGGTGCAGCGCGGCTGGCTGCCGCGCAACTTCCTCGACCGCACGCAGGTGTCGGCGCCGGCACTGCCGGCCGGGCCGGTGCAGGTGGCCGGGCGCATCGCCCCCCCGCCGGGGCGGTTGTACGACTTCGGCGGCGCGCCGACCGGCCCGATCCGGCAGAATCTCGACCTCGGCGCCTTTGCGGTCGAGGTCGGGCATGCGTTGCGTCCGCTGTCGATCGTCCAGCTGGATGGCCCACTGACCCCCCCCGATGGCCTGCTGCGCCACTGGCCGCATCCCGCGGCCGATGTCCAGCGCAACTACGGCTACGCCTTCCAGTGGTTCGCGATGGCCACGCTCATCCTCGGTCTGTATGCCTGGTTCCAACTCATCCGTCCGCGAATCCGCCGCTGAAGCCCTGCACCTGACGGTGCACAGCATGCCGCAGCCCGACATCGACGCGCGCCGCACGCGCCGCGGCCGGCTGATGATGCTGTTCGTGCTGCTGATCTGCGCCGCGCCCGTGATCGCGTCCTACTTCACCTACTTCGTGATCCGGCCCCAGGGGCGCACGAACTACAGCACGCTGATCACGCCGACGCGCTCGATTCCCGCCGACCTCGGCCTGCGCACGCTGTCCGGCCAGCCGGTCGCCAGCGCGTCGCTCGAAGGGCAGTGGCTGCTGATGGTGGTCGGGCCCGCGGCCTGCGACCCGGCCTGCGACCGGCGCCTGTTCATGCAGCGCCAGCTGCGCGAAATGCTGGGCAAGGACAGTGGCCGGATGGACAAGGTCTGGCTCATCACCGACGGCGGCGAGCCGACGCCCGCGCTGCGCGCCGCGGCGGAGGCCGCACCCGCGGTCCGCATCTTCCACGCCGACGCGGCGGCGGTCTCGCGCTGGCTCGCGCCGGCCGCCGGCCACCAGCTTCAGGACCACCTGTACCTGGTCGACCCGATGGGCGAGTGGATGATGCGCATGCCGGCCGATCCGGACCCGCTGCGCGTCAAGGCCGACCTCGAGCGCCTGATGCGCGCATCGGCATCCTGGGACCAGCCGGGGCGCTGACGCCATGGAGCCGACTGCGATCGCCCGCCTCGCGCTGCTCGCGCTGGTCATCGCGCTGCTGCCGCTGTCCTGGGTCTGGCTGCGCCGGCGCGGCGCCGACCTGCCCACGCGGCTCGCGGCGCTGACCGCGCTCGCGCTCTTCCTGACCTTCGACCTGACCGTGTTCGGTGCCTTCACGCGCCTGTCCGATTCCGGCCTGGGCTGCCCGGACTGGCCCGGCTGCTACGGCTCGGCGAGCCCGCTCGGCGCGCACGCCGAGATCCATGCCGCGCAGACCGCAATGCCGGGCGGGCCGGTGAGCTGGTCCAAGGCCTGGATCGAGATGATCCACCGCTATCTGGCGATGACCGTCGGCGTGCTGATCGTCGTGCTCACGGCGACGAGCTGGCTCGAACGGCGTCGCCTCCCGTTCTCGCCCTGGTGGCCGACGCTGACGCTGGGCTGGATCGTCGTCCAGGGCCTGTTCGGCAAGTACACCGTGACGCTCAAGCTGTACCCGGCGGTCGTGACCGCGCACCTGCTCGGCGGCATGTTCCTGCTCGCGCTGCTCGCGGTCCAGCACGCGGCGTTCAGACGCTGGTCGCGCAGATCGCGCTCGGCGGCTGGGTCAGCACGAACTATGCGGTGCTGGCCTGCAACGGCTTCCCGCAGTGCAACGCGCAATGGTGGCCGGCGATGGACTTCGGCCAGGGCTTCACGCTGCTGCGCGAGCTCGGCCGCGCCGGCCATGGCGGCGCGCTGCCGGCCGACGCGCTGGTCGCGATCCACATGGCGCACCGGCTGTTCGCTGCGGTCGCGGCCACGGTGCTGCTCTGGCTCGCGTGGCGGCTGCTGCGCGAGCCGGCGCTGCGCCGCTTCGGTCTCGGCCTGGCGGCGCTGGTCGCGGCCCAGGTGGCCAGCGGCATCTCGAACGTCGTGCTCGGCTGGCCGCTCGCCGCTGCGCTGGCGCATTCGGCCGGGGCCGGTGGCTTCGTCCTCTTGCTGACCCTGCTGATCGCGCGTTCCGCCCCTCAGCCGGCCGTGCACCGCGGGCTGCGGCCCGCGGTGGCGGCTGCCTAGAATCGAAGGCTGCATGAGCCAGACCCTCGCCGCCCCCACGTCGGCCGCCTCGAAGGTGGCGCAGTTCTATGCGCTGACCAAGCCGCGCGTGGTCCAGCTCATCGTCTTCTGCGCGCTGATCGGCATGCTGCTCGCGCAACCCGGGCTGCCCGACTGGCCGCTCGCCGGCGCAGCCGTGCTCGGCATCTGGCTCGTCGCCAGCGCCGCCGCGGCGTTCAACTGCCTGGTCGAGCAGCAGATCGACCGCCGCATGGCGCGCACCGCGTGGCGGCCGAGCGCGAAGGGCGAGCTCAGCAGCCTGCAGACGCTGGTCTTCTCGGCGCTGCTGTGCAGCGCCGGCAGCGCGGTGCTGTATCTCTGGGTCAACCCGCTGACGATGTGGCTGACCTTTGCCACCTTCGTCGGCTATGCGGTGATCTACACCGTGGTGCTCAAGCCGCTGACGCCGCAGAACATCGTCATCGGCGGCGCGTCGGGCGCGATGCCGCCGGTGCTCGGCTGGGCCGCGATGACGGGCCATGTCGGGACCGAGGCGCTGATGCTCGCGCTCATCATCTTCCTGTGGACGCCGCCGCACTTCTGGGCCCTTGCGCTGTACCGCGCCGAGGACTACCGGCGCTCGGGCCTGCCGATGCTGCCGATCACCCACGGGCCCGAATTCACGCGCCTGCAGGTGCTGCTCTACACGCTGGTGCTGTTCGCCGCGACGCTGCTGCCCTTCACCTACCGGATGAGCGGCTGGATCTACCTGGCGGCGGCGCTCGCGCTCGGCGGCTGGTTCATCGCGCTCGCGTACCGCCTCTGGCGCGAATACAGCGACGCGCTCGCGCGCCGCACCTTCCGCTTCTCGATCTGGCACCTGTCGCTGCTGTTCGCGGCGCTGCTCGTCGACCATTACCTGAGTCCATGGCTAAGCTCCCTCGCCGTCTGATCCTGGCCGTGGCGGTGGCCGCGCCGCTGATCCTCGCCGCGTGCAACCGCGCGCCCGACGCGCCGCCCAAGCCGTCGTTCAAGGCCATCGACATCACCGGCGCGGACTACGCGAACAAGCTCGACCTGCCCGACGCCGACGGCCACATGCGCCATCTGTCGGACTTCAAGGGCAAGATCGCGGTCGTCTTCTTCGGCTACACGCAATGCCCGGACGTCTGCCCGACGACGATGCTCGAGCTCGCGCAGGCGAAGAAGGCGCTCGGCGCCGACGGCGCCAAGGTGATCGGCATCTTCGTGACCGTCGATCCCGAACGCGACACGCCGGCGGTGCTGAAGGCCTATGTCGCCAACTTCAGCCCCGACTTCATCGCGCTGCGCGGCACGCCCGACGAAGTCAAGGCGGCGGCGAAGAACTTCAAGGTCTTCTACAGCAAGGTGCCCGGCGCGACGCCGGAAACCTACACGATCGACCACACCGCGGGTTCGTACGTCTTCGACACCCAGGGCCGGGTCAGGCTCTTCACGCGCTACGGCAGCGGCGTCGATGCGCTGGCCAGCGACCTGAAGACGCTGCTGGCCGAAAAGTCCTGAAGCTGCCGCAGCCGCCTGTTCGGCGGCCGCGGTCCGTCAGACGGCCTCAAGCGCCTTGCGCATCTTCTTCATCGCCGCGACCTCGATCTGGCGGATGCGCTCGGCGCTGACGCCGTAGACCGCGGCCAGGTCGTGCAGCGTCATGCCGCCGCTGGCGTCGTCGTTGACCTTGAGCCAGCGCTCCTCGACGATGCGCCGGCTGCGCGCGTCGAGCACGTCCAGCGCCTGGCCTATGCCGTCGCCCGAGAGCCAGTCGCGGTGGCGTGCCTCGAGGCGCTGGGTCGGCTCGGCCGACTCGTCGGCCAGGTAGGCGATCGGCGCGTAGCTCTCCTCGCCGTCGTCGTTCTGCGGCTCGAGCGCGACGTCGCCGCCGGACAGCCGGGTCTCCATCTCGACGACCTCGTCGGGCTTGACGTTCAGCTCGCGCGCGACCGCGGCCACCTCGGCCGGCGTCAGCGTGTTGCGGTGCGTGTCGGCGTCGGCCGCCTCGCCCTTGAAGCCCTGCTTCATCGAGCGCAGGTTGAAGAACAGCTTGCGCTGCGCCTTGGTCGTCGCGACCTTGACCATGCGCCAGTTCTTCAGGATGTACTCGTGGATCTCGGCGCGGATCCAGTGCAGCGCGTAGCTCACCAGGCGCACGCCCTGATCGGGGTCGAAGCGCTTGACGGCCTTCATCAGGCCGACGTTGCCTTCCTGGATCAGGTCGCCCTGCGGCAGGCCGTAGCCCAGGTACTGGCGCGAGACGGAAACCACGAGCCGCAGGTGCGACATCACGAGCCGGCCCGCGGCTTCGAGATCGCCGTTCTTCTGCAGCCGCTGCGCCAGTGACACCTCTTCCTGCGCACTCAGCATAGGCAGCCGGTTCACGGCCGTGATGTAGGCGTCCAGGTTGCCGATCGACGGCACCACCGACCAGGGGTCGCGAACCGAAAGGGCAGAGGTCGTTGCAGTGTTCATGGCGGTATCAGATCGAGATCCGGAGATCAAGTTCCCGAATATTAGCACTCAGAGGCTGCGAGTGCTAAACGCCGCCGCTGCACAAGTGAGTGTGCGAACACATATGTCATAGACCCCAACGGGTCTCGATGGCTCCCAGGGCTTCGTCCAGGGTCTGCAGGAAGCGCGGGATGTCCACCGGCTTGGTCACGTAATTCGCCGCGCCCAGCGTCAGCGCCTCCTGCATGCGCGCGCCGGTCGCGTCGGCCGAGACCACGATCACCGGAATGTCGCCGACCTCGTCGTCGCTCTTCAGGTGACGCAGCAGCTCCAGCCCGCTGATGTCGGGCAGCTGCATGTCCAGCAGCACCAGGTCGGGTCGCTGGCGGCGGATGGCCGCCAGCCCGTCCAGCCCGATCGTCGAGACCGCCAGCTCGACCTGCGGCCGCTGCGCGAGGATCGCCCGCATGATCTCGACGTTGGTCTCGTTGTCCTCGATGTAGTGAACCCTGCGCTGCCGGTAGGTCGACCCGGCAGCGGGTTCGGCGCCCGCCGCCGCGCCGGCCTCGGCCGGCTCGGCGTGCGGCAGGCGCAGCGTGAACACCGAGCCCTGGCCGGCCACGCTCGTCGCGTCCAGCGTGCCGCCCATCAGCTCGGCGAGACGGCGGCTGATCACCAGCCCGATGCCGGTGCCCTCGATCGTGCTGCGCTCGCGCCCGAGCCGGTTGTAGGGCTGGAACAGCGCGACCAGCTGCTCGGCCGTCATGCCCAGGCCGCTGTCGCGCACCGAAATCTCGACCCGTCCGTCGGCACCCAGGCGGCTCGCGACCACGACCGAGCCGCCGGCCCGGTTGTACTTGACGGCGTTCGACAGCAGGTTGGTGAGCACCTGCTTGACGCGCGTCTCGTCGCCGATCACGGCCAGCGCTCCTGCGGGCGCCTCCTCGCGCAGCTCGATCCCGCGCTGGCCGGCGGCATTGGCCACCATGGCCAGCGCTGCCGACACCAGCGGCGCCAGCTCGAGCGGGCGCAGCGCCAGCTGCACCGCGCCGGCCTCGACGCGGGCCAGGTCCAGCGTGTCGTTGATCATCTCCAGCAAATGCCAGCCGGCGCGCTGGATCTGCTGCACCCAGTCGCGCTGGTGCGTCGCCAGCGCCGGTTCGCGGTCCAGCCCGAGCAGCTGGGCGAAGCCGATCATCGCGTTCAGCGGCGTGCGCAGCTCGTGGCTCATGCGCGAGACGAACTCGCTCTTCGCGCGGTTCGACGCCTCGGCGCGGTCCAGCGCGCGCTCGGACGCCTCGAGCCGCAGATGCTCGGTGATGTCCTCGGCGACGCCGGCCAGCCGCAGCGGCCGGCCCTGCGTGTCGCGCAGCACGGTCAGATGGGCCTGGATCCAGAGCACCTGGCCGTCGGCGCGCAGCAGCCGCATCTGGCGCCGGCTGACCTCGATCCGGCCGTCGAGCAGGTCGCTCAGCTGCCGCCGGCTCTCGGCGCGCTCCTCGTCCGGCGAGATCTCGGCGAACGACGACCCCAGCAGTGCCGCGGCCGGCCGACCGAGCATCTCGCACAGGCGCGGGTTGGTCTCGACGATGCGGCCTTCGACGTCGAGGAACATCACGCCGATCGGCACGTTGTCGAGGATGCTGCGCAGCCGCGCCTCGCTGTCGCGCAGCGCGCTCTCGGCGTGGCTGCGCTCGCGCACCTCGCGCTTGAGCTCGGCGGTGCGCTCGTCGACGGCCAGCTCGATGCGCCGAGCGCGGCCGGTCACGGTGAGCAGCAGCGCGCCGAGCATCGCCGCCGCGGCCATCCCGGCGACCGAGAACAGCCAGGCATTCGCCTGCGGCTGCCCCGGCAGCTGGCTCCGTGCCGCGAAGACGCGCAACTCGAGCTTGCGGCCGGCGAAGTCCAGCGTGCGCCGGCGCTCGAAGACGCTGCCCGTGGCGTGCTCACAGCCGGGCGACCCGGCGAGTCGGGGGCGCTGCGCATCCGGCGCCGTGTCGAGCAGACACCATCCCAGGCGGCCCGGCTCCGGGCCGGCCAGCCCGGCGAGCAGCCGGCCGATGCGCACGGTGACGAAGAGCACGCCACGAAACGCGGCCTTGCGCTCGGCCGCGGTCGACGGCTGCCCGTCGTACACCGCCTGGTAGATCACGACGCCGGTCTCGTCGGCGGCCGACTGCGTGAGGCCGAATCCGCGCGTCGCAACCGGCTGTCCGCTGGCGCGGCTCTGCAAGATTGCGTCGCGGGCGGCCGGGATCGAGAGTGCGTCGACCCCCAGCGCTGTGGCATTGCCGGCCAGCGGCTCGATGAGCCGGACCGCCACCGCGTCGTCGCTGTCGGCGGGGACGGGCCCGCGCTCGAACACCCGGTAGCCCGCCAGGCCGTCGGCGCGCGCTTCGGCCTCGAAGGACGGCAACTGGCTGCGCGCGACGCGCGCGCTGAAACCCAGCGCCTGCAGCTCGAAGGGCTGGTCCAGCCACCAGCGCGTCGCTGCCTGAAGCGCCCTGCGGTCCAGGCCGCCCGCGGCGAGGTAGGCGCTGTGCAACGCCTGCAGAGCGAGCTGCGGCACGTTCAGCCGCGCTTCGGCCTG
>MEGM01000141.1 GCA_001725505.1 Rubrivivax sp. SCN 70-15
ACCTCGCCGCCGATCAACAGAAACGGCACCTCACCACCGCTGGCCAAAAAACGCCGCCTCGCCGCCGAATAAGCGCGCTTCCTGATCGCCGTTCACACCACGAATGTCAAATATCCTTACAAGCGTTCGGGCATCGGATTCCAATTCGTCGCCAAGCCCTTGATTGCAAATGCCTTGCCGCGCGGGGTCCGGGTCTTGCTAACTCGCTGCGGTTTGCGTCGATCCACGGATGTCAATGCCCATGTTCAGCCATCGTTTGCTGCCCTGGCTCGTGGTTTGGGGAGCCTTCGTCGCCGCGGATGCCGGTGCGGCGCCTGCGGAGGTGCCCGGCATCGACACGTCGCTCGATCTGCAGGCGCCCTCCGACCCGACGAACAAGGTGACGACGCCGTCGATCGACCGCCTGGGCGCGCCTGAGATCCAGAGCGGCTCGAAGACGATCCAGATGCTGCTCGAACTGCAGCCGGCCAAGCCCCAGCTCGTGACGCAGGCGAAGGACGCAGCGGTCGACGACCGGCGCGTTCCGCCTCCGAAGCTGCGCGCCTTGCTGCCCGCTGGCGCGAACGCCCCGAGCCCCTCGGGTGCCGAGTTCCAGAACGTCAAGCCTCAGGCGCCGGCGGTGGCGCCGCAGATCGAATGGGCCAGGGATCAGTCCCTCGGCATCTCCGCCAATGGCGGCGGCGCAGGCTATGCGCGGGAAGGCTATGCGGCCGCTCGCACGCGGCCCGGCGCGCAGGACGATCTGGACCTCAAGGCCTGGCTGCCGCTGCGGCTGCTGCAGCTCGTGCGCGAGAACCGCAAGATGGTTCTTGCGGGCAGTCTGGTCGCGCTGGCCCTGGTCTGGGCCGGCGCCTCGGTCGCCTCGCGGCCGCGCCGCTGAGCGCGCGGCGTCAGGCTGCGTCGTCGGCGAGTGGTTCTTCGTCGCCGAGGCCGTCGTCGGCCAGCGGGCTGTCGTCGGCCAGCGGGCTGTCGTCGCTGCGCCTTTCGCCCTGGCTCGCCGGCCGGTCCAGCGGCCGGCACAGGTGCCGGTTGAGCTGGCTCAGGCGCGCCGAATTCTCGACGGCCGCGAGCACGACCTCGGGATGCAGCATCAGCATGAACGGGTTCCGGATCGGGGTCGCTTGAGCCATGTCGAAACTCCACGCGCTGGGATGGACACGTTATCGGTCAATCTACGCCAGAGCGAAGCGTCTGCCCAGTCGGCGCCGCGCCATGCCGGGTGTCGGATGATTTCCGACACGAAGACCGCGGCCCCGGGGTCAGTTCAGCGCCGGCAGACCGAACAGGCGTTCGAAGTTCGCGCTCGTCGCGCGCGCCACGTCGGCCAGCGCCAGGCCCTTGACCTCGGCCAGCCTTGCCGCCACCAGTGCGACATGCGCCGGGCTGTTCGTCCTGCCGCGATACGGCACAGGCGCCAAGTAGGGGCTGTCGGTCTCGATCAGGCAGCGGTCCAGCGGCACCTCGAGCGCGACCGCGCGCAGTTCGTCCGCGTTGCGGAAGGTCAGGATGCCCGAGAAAGAGATGTCGAAGCCGAGGTCGAGCGCCGCACGCGCGACCGCGCGCGTCTCGGTGAAGCAGTGGAACACCCCGCGCACGCGGCCGCCGCCCTCTTCGCGCAGCAGGGCCAGCGTGTCGTCGCTGGCGCTGCGCGTGTGCACCACCAGCGGCAGCCCGGTCGCGAGCGCGGCGCGGATATGGACGCGGAAGCGCTCGCGCTGCCATTCCATCTGCGCGACGCTGCGCTCGCCGAGCCGGTAGTAGTCGAGTCCGGTCTCGCCGATCGCCACCACCTTCGGGCGTGCGGCGCGGGCCAGCAGGTCGTCCAGCGACGGCTCGGCGACGCCTTCGTTGTCGGGGTGGACTCCGACCGTGCACCAGAAGTTGTCCCAGGCCAGCGCCAGCGCATGCACGCGCTCGAACTCCTCGAGCGTGGTGCAGATGCACAGCGCGCGGTCGACCCGGGCCGCTGCCATCTCGTCTCGGATCGACGCGATACGGTCGTGCAGTTCGGGAAACGACAGGTGGCAGTGGGAATCGACGAACATGCCGCGCGCGGCCCGTTCAGAGCGTCTGCGTCGGCTTGGACGATGAAATCGACGTGCCCAGGATCTCCTCGATCTTGAGCTTGAGTGCGCGCGTCTTTTCGTCGGCCGGGAAGCGCACGCCGACCCCCTGGGTGCGCCCGCCCGAGGCGTTGGCCGGCGTGATCCAGGCCACTTTGCCGGCGACCGGGTAGCGCTGCGGGTCGTCGGGCAGCGACAGCAGCAGGTAGATGTCCTCGCCGAGCTTGTAGCCGCGCGTCGTCGGCACGAACAGCCCGCCCTCGGTGAAGAGCGGGATGTAGGCGGCGTAGAGCGCGCCCTTCTCGCGGAACACGAGCTGGATCACGCTCGGCCGGCTGGTCGGGCCACCCGCGGCCGGATGCGCCGCGCCGGGCCCCGTCGGAGGAATGCCGTCACTCATGGTGACAGTGTAAGGGCCTCGCGGCCCTGCGCGACCAGGCTGTCGAGCAGCAGCGGCTCGTGCCATGGATGTTCGTCGTGACGTGCGACACGCGCCAGTTCGCGGCTCCAGGCGACGAGCGGCTCGACCCTCCCGACCGGGGGCAGGCTCTCGCGCGGAAAGTAGCGCGGTGCAGCGCCGGTGGCCAGGGCCATCGCGTCGTGGCAGAGCTTGTGCAGCGCGTCCACCGCGCGCGGCACCGGCCAGCCGGCCAGCACGCCGCCCTGCCCGCGCGCCACCGCACGTGGCAGGGCGGCCCAGGCCCCGTGCCACCGATGCCCGCGGCGGCCATCTCCTGCGCCAGCAGCGGCCGGCCGCTGGCCGCGGCGAGCAGCAGCTCGGCGTCTTCGACGCCCTGCCCGGCCAGCCAGGCCAGCGCCTGGTCGGCCGGCGGCGGCGCCAGCGCCACCCTCTGGCAGCGGCTGCGCACGGTCGGCAGCAGCTGGCTCGGATCGGACACGACGAGCACCAGCCGTGTACCGGGCGGCGGCTCTTCCAGCGTCTTCAGCAAGGCGCTCGCCGCCTGCGCGTTCATGCGCTCGGCCGGGTGCAGCACGGCCACCTTGCCTCGTCCGCGCGCGCTCGTCTTTGCGGCCCAGTCGATCGTCGCGCGCACCTCGTCGATGCGGATCTGTCGGCTCGGTTTCTTCTTGCCGTCCTCGCCCTCGACCTTGTCGTCGACGAGCGGCCAGTCCAGGCTCTGGCGCAGCGCCTGCGGCAGCAGCACCATCAGGTCGGGGTGGAGCCGCGCCTGCACCAGCCGGCAGCTGCCGCAGCGGCCGCAGGGGCGCGGCGCGCCGCCGCCTTCGCAGAGCCAGCCCTGCGCGAGCGCGAGGGCGAACTGCAGCGCGCCGATGCCGTCGACGCCGTGCAGCATCAGCGCGTGACCGCGCTGCCGGGCCAGCGTCTCGGCCAGCGGTGCGGCGAGCCAGGGCAGCGGCAGCGCGCCGTCGTCGCCGACGACCAGCTCTAGGCCCATGCCCGAGCCTCGACCGCCGCGCGCACCTGGGCCCAGACATTGTCCGGCGCCGGCGTCGCGTCGAGTCGCACGACGCGCTCGGGCGCGAGCGCGGCGCGGCGCGCATAACCGGCGCGCACGCGCTCGAAGAAGGCTGCGTCCTGGCGCTCGAAGCGGTCGGGCGGGCGCACCGCGGCGCGGCGCTCGGCGGCCGTGCGCGGCGACAGGTCGAACCACAGCGTCAGGTCGGGTTGGCGCCCTTGCTGCACCCAGGCCTCGAGCGCGTCGAGCACGCTGAGGTCGAAGCCGCGCCCGCCGCCCTGGTAGGCGAAGGTGGCGTCGGTGAAGCGGTCGCACAGCACCATCGCGCCGCGCGCCAGCGCCGGCTCGATCCGCTCGACCAGGTGGTCGCGGCGCGCGGCGAAGACGAGCAGCGCCTCGGTGAGCGAATCCATCGGCGCGTGCAGCAGCAGCTCGCGCAGGCGCTCGGCGAGCTCGGTGCCACCCGGCTCGCGCGTCACGACGACCTCGTGCCCGCGCCCACGCAGCCATTCGGCGAGCGCGCCGAGGTGCGAGCTCTTGCCTGCGCCGTCGATGCCTTCGAAGGTGATGAAGCGGCCGCTCAAGGGATGCCGCGCTGGTACTTGTTCACGGCGCGATTATGGTCGGCGAGGTTGTCGCTGAACTCGCTGCTGCCGTCGCCGCGCGCGACGAAGTACAGCGCCTTCGTCGGGTCCGGCCGCACCACCGCCTGCAGCGAGGCCCGTCCGGGCATCGCGATCGGCGTCGGCGGCAGGCCGCCGTGCAGATAGGTGTTGTACGGCGTGTCGGCAAGCAGGTCGCGCCGGCGCAGGTTGCCGTCGAACGCCGCGCCCAGGCCGTAGATCACGCTCGGGTCGGTCTGCAAGGGCATGCCCAGGCGCAGCCGGTTCAGGAACACCGCGGCGACACGGCCGCGGTCGGCAGGCGATGCGGTTTCCTTCTCGACGATGGACGCCAGCACCAGCGCCTGCTCGGGCGTCTTCAGCGGCGTGTCCGGCGCGCGCTCGGCCCAGGCCGTGGCCAGGTGGCGCAGCAGCGCCTGGTGCGCGCGCCGCAGCACCGTCAGGTCGCTCACGTTGCGGCTGTAGGCGTAGGTGTCGGGGAAGAAGGCGCCCTCGGCCGGCATTCCGGGGTCGCCGAGCGCGGCCATCAGTTCGGTGTCGCTCAGCCCCGCCGTGGTCGGCCGCAGGTGCGGCGCGCGCGCCAGTTCGGCGCGCCATTGGGCGAGCGTCCAGCCCTCGATCAGGTGCACGAACTGCAGCGTCTCGTCGCCCTGCACCATCTTCGCGAGCAGCTGGCGCGGCGTGATGCCGGCCTCGACCTCGTAGCTTCCGGCGCGGATCCGGCGCGACTGGCCGGACCAGCGGAACCACTCGTAGAGCCAGTGCGGCGAGGTCAGCACGCCGGCCTGGACCCAGCCCTGCGCGATCTCGCGCGGCGAGGTGCCGGCTTCGATCGACAGCTCGACGCGTGGCCTGGACAGCGCCAGGGGTCGTTCCAGCCACCCATACACGGCAGCGGCGCCGGCAGCGATGGCCAGAACCAGACCGACCAGCGCCACGCGCAACCACCCTGACGCCGAGCGAAACATGGCCGGCGATGATAATCGGCGCATGGATTCCAGCGCTTCGAACCCCGCCTCGAGCGGCATCGTCCGCCTCGACGACTGGGGGCTCATCCGCGCCGTCGGCGACGATGCGCGCAGCTTCCTCCACGGCCAGCTCACGCAGGACATGCTGGGCCTGTCGGCCGGCCAGGCGCGGCTCGCCGGCTACTGCTCGGCCAAGGGCCGGCTGCTGGCGAGCTTCGTCGTCTGGCAGCGCAGCCCGTCCGAGCTGCTGCTGGCCTGCAGCGCCGACCTGCTCGCGGCGACGCTGAAGCGGCTGTCGATGTTCGTGCTGCGCGCGCGCTGCAAACTCAGCGACGCGAGCGCCGAAGTCCCGCTCTACGGCATCGCCGGCGCGATGCCTGCCGAGGCGCCGAGCACTCCCTGGATGCGCGCCGAACACGGCGGGGCCGATCTGGTGCGCCTGCCCGACGCCGCCGGCGTCGCACGCTGGCTGTGGGCCGGCGCCGAGCCGCCGGCGCTGCCCGCCTTGAGCGCCGACGCCTGGCGCTGGCTCGAGGTCCAGAGTGGCGTGCCGCGCATCGTCGCCGCGAGCGTCGAGCAGTTCGTGCCGCAGATGGTGAACCTCGAGCTCGTCGGCGGCGTCAACTTCCAGAAGGGCTGCTATCCGGGCCAGGAGGTGGTCGCGCGCAGCCAGTACCGCGGCACGCTCAAGCGCCGTGCCTTCCTGTTCGACAGCGACGCGCCAGCGGCTCCCGGGCAGGAGATCTTCGCCAGCGACGACCCCGGCCAGCCGGCCGGCCAGGTCGCGCTGGCCGCGCCGGTGCCGGACGGGTCCGGGCGCTGGGCCGTGCTGGCCGAGACCAAGATCGCCGCCGTCGACGAAGGCGCTACGCTCCACCTCGCGAGCCCGGCCGGCCCGCCTTTGACGCGCCGGCCCCTGCCCTACGCCCTGCCCGCCGAAGCCTGAGCGCTCGCCGTGCGCCGGCTCTACGTCTACTACCAGGTCGCCGAGTCCGACCTGGGCGCGGCGCGAACCGCGGCCTTGTCGCTGCAGGCCGAGCTGGTGCAGGCGCATCCCGGACTGAGCGCCGAGTTGCTACGGCGTCCGGAGCTGCGCGACGGCCGGGTCACGCTGATGGAGGTCTACGGTCAGCGCGATGGCGCGCCACCCGGGCAGGCGATCGAAGCCGCAGCAAGGCAGCGGCTGGGCCGGTGGATCGTCGGCGCGCGCCACGTCGAGGTCTTCGACGGGCTCGAAGACAACCTGGCCGCTACGGCGTGCGCACCATCTCCTGGTGCGTGATGCCGGCCTCCTGGAAGGCCGCACCACGCGGCTCGAATCCCGCGCGCCGGTAGAAGGGCACCGCGGTCTGCTGGGCGTGCAGCAGCAGTTCGGTGTCGCCGCGTGCGCGCGCGGCCTCGGCCAGCGCTTCGAGCACGCGCCGCCCGACGCCGCTGCCGCGCAGCGCGGGCAGCACCGCCATGCGGCCGATCTTGCCGACCCCGGGGGCCGCCACCAGCAGCCTGCCTGTGGCCACCGGCAGGCCGAAGCGGTTGACCGCGAGCGCGTGCACGGCCCCGGCATCGGCGGCGTCGAGTTCGAGCTCGGCCGGGATCTTCTGCTCCTCGACGAAGACCTGGCGCCGGATCGCGCTGGCGTGCTCGCCGAGTTCGCCCCAGCCGCCGACGCTCACGTCGAGCATCTCGGCGCCGGCCTCGAAGGACAGCAGCGCGTCGCGCAGCGACGATGGCACCGGCCGGCTGGTCTGCGTCGCCGGGTCGGCGAAGACGTAGACCAGTTCGCCATGAACCAGGCGCTGCTCGCCGCGGAAGACGGCGGCCTGGAAGGTCATCGACGAGTTGCCGATCCGGTCGCAGCGCAGGCCGACGTCGCAGAGGTCGTCGTAGCGCGCCGAGCCCTCGTACTCGACGCTGGCCTTGCGGACGAACAGGTCGCCATCCAGTTGCGCCATCGTCTCGTGGTACGGCATCGCGAGCGCGCGCCAGTAGCCCGCCACCGCGGTGTCGAAGTACATCAGGTAATGGCCGTTGAAGACGATCTTCTGCAGATCGACCTCGGCCCAGCGCACGCGCAGGCGCTCGAAGAAACGGAAATCGGTTCGGTTCATCGCATCCAGCTTCTCTTCAATGCATCGGCAGCGGCCTGCTGCGCCGCGCCGGCTTCCTTCAGTGCCCGCCCCATCTTGATGAAGTCGTGCGTGACGCCGCGGAACAGGTCGAGTTCGACCGCGACGCCCGCGGCGCGCAGGCGGTCGGCGTAGGCCAGGCCTTCGTCGACCAGCGGGTCGCACTCGGCCAGGATCATGCAGGCCGGCGCGACGCCGTCGACGTCGGGTGCTAGCAGCGGCGCGAAGCGCCAGTCCTCGCGCTCGGCCTCCGCGACGTACTGGCCGAAGAACCACTCGATCGCGCTGCGGTCGAGCAGATAGCCCTGGCCATAGCGGCGCTGAGAATCGCTGTCGGCGCGGGCCGCCGTTCCCGGCGTGACGAGCAGCTGCAGCGTCAGCGTCAGGCCCTGGTCGCGCGCCAGCAGCGCGCCGACCGCCGCCAGCGTGCCCCCGGCGCTGTCGCCGCCGAGCGCGATCCGGCCGCCGTCGAGGCCAAGCGTGCCGGCATGCTCGGCCAGCCAGCGGATCGCCGCCCAGGTGTCGTCGACCGCGGTCGGAAACCGGTGCTCGGGCGCGAGGCGGTAGGCTAGCGCGACCACCGCGCCGCCGCTTCGCAGCGCAAACTGGCGGCACAGGCTGTCGTGCGTCTCGAGGCTGCCGATCACGAAACCGCCGCCGTGCAGGTACAGCAACAAGGGCAGGCGCTCGTGCGACGGCGCATACAGGCGCGCGCGCAGCGGCGCGCCGTCTGCGGCCGGAATGGCGAAGTCCTCGACCCGCGCCAGCGGCGCACGCGGCGGCTCGAGCACCTCCGCGGCGAGCTCGTAGGCGGCGCGCGCCTGCACCGGCGTCATGGTCTCGAAGGGCGGACGTCCGGCGCGCCGGATGCGCTCCAGCAGGCCGGCCATCGCGGGGGTCAGCGGGTCGGGTTTCAAGGCGGACGAGAGCATACTTCCGGAATGGCACGCATCCTCTACCTGACCCAGATCGAGATCGACTTCGGCGCCGTCAAGCTGCTTGCCGCCGAATGCGAACGCAGCGGCATTCGCCGGCCGCTCGTCGTCACCGACGCCGGCGTGCGCGCGGCCGGCGTGCTCGAGCACGCGACCGACGCACTCGCAGGCCTGCCGCACGCGGTGTTCGACGGCACGCCGTCGAACCCGACCGAGGCCGCGGTGCGCGCCGCGGTCGAGGTCTACCGGCGCGAGCGCTGCGACGGGCTGGTCGCGGTCGGTGGCGGCTCGAGCATCGACCTCGCCAAGGGCGTCGCGATCGCCGCCACCCACGACGGCCCGCTCGCGACCTACGCCACCATCGAAGGCGGCAGCGCGAAGATCAGCGAGCGCGTCGCGCCGCTGATCGCGGTGCCCACCACCGCCGGCACCGGCAGCGAGGTCGCGCGCGGCGCGATCGTGATCGTCGACGACGGCCGCAAGCTCGGCTTCCACAGCTGGCACCTGATGCCCAGGACCGCCCTGCTCGACCCCGAGCTGACGCTCGGCCTGCCGCCCGGGCTGACCGCGGCAACCGGCATGGACGCGATCGCGCATTGCATGGAGACCTTCATGGCGCCGGCGGTGAACCCGCCCGCCGACGGCATCGCGCTCGACGGGCTCGCACGCGGCTGGGCGCACATCGAGCGCGCCACGCGCGACGGCCAGGACCGCGACGCGCGCTGGAACATGATGAGCGCGAGCATGCAGGGCGCGCTGGCGTTCCAGAAGGGGTTGGGCTGCGTCCATTCGCTCAGCCACAGCCTGGGCGGCGTGAACCCGAAACTGCACCACGGCACGCTGAACGCGATATTCCTGCCCGCGGTCGTGCGGTTCAACGCCGCCGCGGTGTCGATCCAGCGCGAACAGCGGCTGCAGCGCATGGCGCAGGCGATCGGCATCGGCAGCTGCGACGCACAGGGCGATGCGCTGTCCGAGGCGCTGCGCGCGATGAACGAGCGCCTGGGCCTGCCCCGGGGCCTGGCCGCGATGGGCGTCACGCGCGACCTGTTCGAGCGCGTGATCGACGGCGCGATGGCCGACCACTGCCACAAGACGAACCCGCGTCTGGCCACGCGCGAGGACTACCGCGCGATGCTCGAGGCCTCGCTGTAGCGCGGCGGCGCCGTTTCGCGCGCGCCCGTCCGGGCGCCGCCGAAGGGCGATGGAATATTCCGACGGCCAGGCGTGTTTACCGCCATGTCGAGCCTTTTCGACGATCCTCCGGAGCTTCCATGAATCAGAAATCGCTGCTCGCCCTCTTCGCCGGCCTGGCCTTCGCTGGCGCCACGTTCGCCGCCGATCCGTCCGCCCCGGCGATGGTGTCCGACGGCATGCTCGTCGGCCCGAACTCGATGACGCTCTACACCTTCGACAAGGACCCCGCCGGCGCAGGCAAGAGCCTGTGCAACGGCCCCTGTGCGAAGAACTGGCCGCCGCTGGCGGCTGCGGCCGGCGCCAAGCCCGAGGGCGACTGGGCCCCGATCAAGCGCGACGACGGCACCGAGCAATGGGCCTACAAGGGCAAGCCGGTCTACTTCTGGGCCAAGGACGCCAAGCCGGGCGACCACACCGGCGACGGCTTCAACGGCGTCTGGCACGTCGCGAAGCCCTGACGCGGCACGGGTCCGCCCGATGTCGGTCCACGAAGCGCTGGCGCACATCCCGGCGCTGCGCCGCTATGCGCGGCTGCTCACCGGGGATGCGTCGCGCGCCGATGACCTGGTGCAGGACACGCTCGAGCGGGCCTGCGTGAAGTGGTCGCTGTGGCAGCCGGGCTCCGCGCTGCGCTCGTGGCTGCTCACGCTGATGCACAACCTCTACCTCAACCAGCGCCGCGACTGGCGCCACGACGACGGCCACGCGCCGCTGGACGAGCGCGACGAACCCGCGCACGAGCCGATGGCGCAGGCCGGCCAGCGCCTGGACCTGCAGCAGGCGCTGGCGCAGCTGTCGCCGGCACTGCGCGAGGTGCTGCTGCTCGTGACGGTCGAGGAGTACACCTATGCCGAGACGGCGCAGATGCTGGGCATCCCGATCGGCACCGTGATGTCGCGCCTGCACCGCGCGCGCGAGCAGCTGCGCGGCCTGTTCGACGACCCCGCCGCGCGGCCCGCGGCGCCCCTGCACCTGGTGAAGCGATGACCCGTCACGACGACGCCCCCAGCGACGACGAACTGCACGCCTTCGTCGACGGCCAGCTGGCCGCCGCGCGCATGCCGGCGCTGCTGGACTGGCTGCACGCACATCCGGACGACGCCGCGCGCGTCGCGGCCTGGCAGGCGCAGCGTCTCGCGTTGCGCCGGCTGCACCGGGCGACCGACGTCGGCGCAACGCCGCCGGCCTTGCTGCGCCCGCTGGACCGATTGCGCCGGCGCCGGGCCAGCCTGTACGCCAGCGCCGCCGTGCTGCTGCTCGGCGTCGGCCTGGTCGTCGGCCGGTTGACGGCGCCCGGCACGTGCGAGCGCGCGCCCGCGCTCGCCGCGGCCGGGCCGGCCTTCGTGCGCGACGCGGCGGTGGCGTACGCCGTCTACACGCCCGAGGTCCGTCATCCGGTCGAGGTCGGTGCCGCCGACGAGGCGCACCTCGTCCAGTGGCTCACCAAGCGCCTGGGCGCACCGCTGAAGGCGCCGTCATTGCTCGAACAGGGTTTCCGGCTGCTCGGCGGGCGCCTGCTGCCGGGTGCCGACGGCCCGCGCGCGCAGTTCATGTACGAGAGCGCGGCCGGCCAGCGCGTCACCTTGTACGTGACCGTGTTCGACCCCCGCCATCCGCCCGCCGAGACCGCCTTCCGTTCGGTGCGCGACGGCGCGGTCGAATCGTTCTACTGGGTCGACGGCCGGATGGGCTACGCGTTCAGCGCCGCGCTGCCGCCGGCCGACGCGATGGCGATCGCGACTGCGGTCTACCTGCAGCTCTCGCACTGAGCCCGGCAGCGCCGCACCGATGACGGCAAGTCCGGATTCCGTTCATCAACACAGGGTGATATACGTTCGGCCTCAGCTTGCCGCTCACCGGCGCCGCCCATGAACCCACGCCGCCAACTGCTCTCAGCCCTGCCGATGCTGGGCGCCTCGATCGCCGCCAGCGCCGCCACGCCGGCCGCACCGGCGGCGCAGCCGCGCGAGCGCTTTCCCGGCGACCCGCCCGAACACCATCTGGTCTACCAGCTGAACCACATCGAGGCCGAGTACATCGAGCACATCCTCGGTTCGGTCGGCGCGATGATCGGCAAGTACGGCGACAACGTCGGCCTCGCGGTCGTCGTGTTCGCGCGCGGCATCCACCTGCTGGCGAAGAAGCCGCTGCGGCCGGTGCCGCAGGCGCTGCGCGAACGCGCGCGCAGCCAGGCGCGCGACTACGGCGTGCGCTTCGTCGCCTGCGGCAACACGATGCAGACGCTGGGCTGGACCGCCGCCGACATGGTCGACTTCGCCGATGTCGAGCCGATCGGCGCGGCGACGATCATGGAACTGCAGGAAAAGGGCTGGGCCTACATCGCCTGGTGAGGCCCCGCGCGGGCGGGCGCGCCCCCCGCTGATCCGCCGCCACTGCAGTTCGTCGCACGCCGCGGCGCCCTGTCGCTTCGCGCGCGGCAGCGGGTCGGCCCACGGCTATGGTGTGCTACGTCACCAACACAGCGGACGAGCGCCATGCCCACCTGGGACGACCGACTCCCGATCTACCAGCAGCTGGCCGACCTGCTCGCGGCGGCGCTGCTCGACGGCCAGCCGGCCGACGGCGAGCCGACGGCGAGCCGATGCCGTCGGTGCGCGCACTCGCGAGCCGCTACCTGCTGAACCCCCTGACCGTCAACCGCGCGCTGCAGGCGCTGGCCGAGCAGGGCCTGCTCGAGGCGCGACGCGGTCTCGGGCTGTACGTGACGGCCGGAGCGCGCCAGCGCCTGCTCGAGAGCGAGCGCCGCCGCTTCCTGGACGACGAATGGCCGCGCCTGCGCGAGCGGCTGCGCCGGCTCGAGATCGGCGCCGAGCAACTGAGCTGGGAGGAACAACGATGAACGATGCGGCGCTGATCGAGGCCCGCGGCCTGAGCGTGCTCTACGGCCGCAAGCGCGCCGTCGACGACGTGAGCTTCGCCATCGCCAAGGGCCGCGTCGTCGGTCTCCTGGGCCACAACGGCGCGGGCAAGACCTCGCTGATGAAGGCGCTCGTCGGCCTGGCGCCGTGCACCGGCTCGCTCGGCGTGCTCGGCCTGCACCCGCGGCACGACCGCGTGCGCCTGCTCGAGTCGCTGTGCTACATCCCCGACGTCGCGATCCTGCCGCGCTGGGCGCGCGTGCACCAGCTGATCCGTCTGATGCAGGGGCTGCACCCGCGCTTCTCGGCGGCGCGCGCCGAGAGCCTGCTCGCGCGCACCAGCGTCGGCCTCGACGCCAGGGTGAAGATGCTGTCCAAGGGCATGGTCGTGCAGCTGCACCTGGCGCTGATCGCCGCCATCGACGCGCGCGTGATGGTGCTCGACGAGCCGACGCTGGGGCTGGACGTGCTCTCGCGCAAGGCCTTCTACGAGATGCTGATCGACGAATGGTGCGACGGCGAGCGCAGCGTGCTGATCTCGACGCACCAGGTCGAGGAGATCGAGACGCTGCTGTCCGACGTGCTGATGCTCAACGAAGGCCGGCTGGTTCTGGACATCAGCCTCGAGGAGATGGACCGCCGCTTCGTCGCGCTGACGCACGACCCTGCGCAAGCCGACGCGATCGCCGCGGCGCACCCGCTGCTGCGCTACCGCACCCAGGGCGGCGCGGCCGCGCTGTTCGACGGCGCGCCGCCGGAAGGCCTGCAGGCGCTGGGGCGGCGCATCCGGCCGAGCCTGGTCGACCTGTTCGTCGCGCTGACGCGCGCGCCCGAGATCAACCGCACCCAATTCTGACGAGGCCCGCGATGCAACGATTCAAGACCCTGCTGCTGCGCGAATGGATGCAGCACCAGCGCGGCTGGTGGGTGCTGATGGCGCTGCCCTTCCTGCTCGTCGTCGCCGCTGGGCTGTTCGGCCAGGTCCAGATCGACCTGAACGACCCCGGCAGCGTCGACCTGCCGCCGCCGGTGGCGGTGGTGCTGGCCGTGTGGGTCGGCCTGGGCGCGGTGACGCTGCTGCTGGCCTGGCTGGCGAGCATGCTGCAGTCGCCCGGGCTGGCGCGCCGCGACGCGCAGGACCGCTCGATCGAGTTCTGGCTCTCGCTGCCGATCGGCCATGCGCAGGGCCTGGGCGCGACGCTGCTGATGCACCTGCTGCTCTGGCCCTGGCTCGCGCTGCTGGTCGGGCTGGCCGGCGGTGCGCTGGCTTCGCTGCTGATCGTCAGCAAGGCCTTCGGTGTCGTCGCCTGGTTCGCGCTGCCCTGGGCCACGCTGGTGCCGGCGCTGCTGATGCTGACGCTGCGCGTGATGCTCGGCTTCCTGCTCGCGACGCTGTGGCTGTCGCCGCTGATCCTGGGCACGATGGCGGCGTCGGCCTGGCTCAAGCGCTGGGGCGTGCCGCTGGTCGTGGCCGGAACCGGCGTCGCCGGCCTCGTGCTGGACAAGGTCTACGCGAACCCTGTCGTCTGGCAGACCCTGCATTTCCTGAGCGAGAGCGCCTCGCGCGCACTGCTCGTCGCCGACCGCGGCGGCGCGGACACTTCCAAGGCGCTGGTCATCGAGCACGCCGCTGACATCACCGGCGTGCTCGCAAACGCGCCGGGCTGGCTGCTGCACGATGCGGCCAGCGCACTGGCGATGCTGACGACACCAGCCTTCGTCGCCACCGCGGCGGCGGGCGCCGCGGCCTTCGGGCTGCTCTGGCTGCGGCTTGCGCGCGGCGCGTGATCAGCAGTCCAAGGCGGCACAGAGGCGGCAAAGCCCCGGGTCACGGGGCTTTGCACATCGTTCAGGCTTCACTGGCACAGCCGGAGCCGGTCCTTTCGAGGGCTTCCGACTGCCAGTCGACCGATCCCGTCGCGGCCTGCAATTCGATTCCGGCTGGGACGAAATCATGCGATGGCAGCGCCGTGACCAAGCGTGATATCGGCGCTCGCGTACCGCCCTCTTCAGCTCGAACCCGCAGTACCGACCCGTTGCGGACCCACACCGGCATGGATTGCGGACCTTCTCACGCGTGAGGCGCGTCGCAGGCTCGACATTGGCTGCAGACCCGTGCCCCGCCACGCACGATGCGGACGCATCGCCGCTTGCCGCTCAGATCCTCAGCACGTCGCCCTTCAACGAGTAGAGGATCGCCACCACCTCGTTGACCTCGGCAGCGCCGACCCCCTGGCCGTGCTGCGGCAACGAAGTCGTCGATGGTCGCGATCAGTTCCTGCTCGCTGATGTTCATCCCCGCATGAGCGGTGCGCAGGTCGCGGCCTTCGTAGCGCTGGGGCCCGCCCGCGCCCATGCAGAAGAACTGCGCGCCCATCTGCTTCGCATGGGTCAGGTCCTTGCCGCTGAAGCGGGGAGCCAGCAGCGGGTTGACGGCGTGGCGATCCACCGCGTCGTCGACGATGGCCGCGATTCCCTCGGCCTGGCCGAGTCTTTGGTAGAGCGATTGCGTCATGGTGGTCTCCCGGGTTCATTGCCGCTGGATCACCCACGAGTCGAACTCGATGGATCCCGGGTCTGGCGCGGTGGCGGTGTCGCCGAGTTGCCGGCGCGGCTCGCCGAGCACGCCGCCGATCGCCGACTCGAGGCGGGCGAATGCCTCGGGCGTCAGCAGCTCGGGCAGCGTCAGCGTCGCGGTGCCGTAGGGAGGAATCAGGAAGGTCATCTGTTGCGTGGCCATGGAGCACTCCTGTCGGACTCCGCGGGTCCTGAGCGACCCGCTGACCACAGCATCGCCACCAGGTGTTCCTGAAACGTTCCCGGCCGGGTTGGGCATTGCGCTGCCGGGCGGGGATCCGCACACTCGATCGCACATGGCTCCTTTCCACGCCGTCGAAGAGTCCGAGCCCGCCAGTCGGCTCGAGGTCCGCCTGTTGGGCGGTTTCTCGGTGTCGATCGACGGTGCCGAGGTGGCCGCCGAGCGCTGGCCCAGCCTGCGCGCGGCCCAGCTGGTGCAGCTGCTGAGCCTGGCGCCGCAGCGGCGCATGACACGCGACCGCGTGGTCGACACGCTGTGGCCGCAGCTCGATCCCGACGCCGGCGCGGCGAACCTGCGCAAGGCCGCGCACCACGCCCGCCAGGCACTCGGCCGGCACGACGGGTGGTGTTGCATGGCGGCGAGGTGGTGCTGTGGGCCCATGGCCGCGTTGCCGTCGATGTCGACCGCTTCGAGCGGCTGGCGCAGTCGGCGCTGAGCGGCGGCGGGCTCGAGGCGTGCGCACAGGCGCTCGACGCCTACGCCGGCGATCTGCTGCCCGGGTCGGCCTACGAAGCCTGGGCCGAACCGGCGCGCGAACGGCTGCACGCGCGATTCGTCGCGCTGCTGCGGGCCAGCGCTCAGTGGGAGCGACTGGCCCGGGTGGAGCCCACCGATGAGCCCGCCCATCGCGAACTGATGTCGCGCGAGCTCGCGGCCGGCAACCGGGCGGCTGCCGTTCGCTGGTATGCGCACCTGCGCGAAGCGCTCGAGCGGGAACTCGGCGTCGCGCCGGATCGCGACACCGAGGCCTTGTACGAGCAGTGCGTCGCGAGCCTGCAGCCAGCGGGTCCGGTCACCATCGGGCGTGCACGGGTCCGGGCCCAGGTGGCGGCATGGCTGGGGATGCCCGCCGCCGAACGGCCCGGCGGCATCGTGCTGCGCGGCCCCGCCGGCATCGGCAAGACCGCTTTCTGCCGTGAACTCGATGCGCTGGCCCGCCAGCGCGGCTGGACGGTCGTGCGCGTGGATGCCGCACAGCCGGGACGCGCCTACGCGGTGGTCGCGGCCTTGACCGAACGGGTGGTCCTGTCGGACCGCGGCATGCTCGACCGCATCGGCGCGCCGGCCCGGTCGGTGCTGGCCCAGCTCAGCCCGCTCGCGGCACCGGCTGCGGCCCTGGCGGGTCCGCTGGGGCGGCACCAGGTGATCGGCGCGCTGAGGCGCCTGCTGCTGGCCGCTTCGGGCGGCGGCGACGTCATGGTGCTGGTGGACGACGCGCACCTGATCGGCGATGCCGAGGTCGACGTGTTGATGCACCTGAGCGCTGCCGGTCCGCCGGTGTGCGTGGTGCTGGCCACGCGCCCGCCCGCGCTGGGATCGGCGCTCGGCCGTGGCGTGTCACGCCTGGTCGGCAGCGGCGTCATGCAGGCGGTCGATCTCGAGCCACTGGACGACGACGAGGCCCGTCGGCTGGTGGCCCAGGCTGCACCTTGTCCGCTGTCCGAGCAGAACCTGGTGCACATCGTCCGCGTTGCCGAGGGCAACCCGTTTGCGGCGATCGAGCTCGCGCGCTGCGCTGAACCGACCGGCGAGCAGCGGCTGCCGCGCAACGTCGCCGAAGCCATCATCGCCCGCCTGTGCGACGTGCCCGACGCGGCGCTGGCGGCGCTGAAGTGGATGGCCCTGGCCGGCGACGCTTTCGACGCCACCACGGCAGCGGCGCTGACGCCGGATGCGCAGGCGCATGCGTTTGCGGCGCTCGACCTTGCGCTGGCCGCGGGCGTGCTCGTGCTGGCCGGTGCGGGCTACCGGTTTCGGCACGACCTGGTGCGCCAGGCCTTGATCGAGCAGATTCCGCCGCATCAGCGACTGAAGATGCATCGCCAGGCGGCGCAGCGCCTGAGCGAACTCGACGCCGCGCCAGCCCTCGTGGCCCGCCACTGGCTCGACGGCGGAAGCCCGCGCGACGCCCTGCCTTGCCTGCTTGCAGCGGCACGCGATGCGGTGCGCCTGGCGGCCTTCAGCGACCCGCTGCGTCATCTGGAGCCCGTGCTGGCCTTCGAGGCGGGCCATGCCGAGGCGCTGCGCCTGCGCGCGGAGGCCCTCGATGCCATGGGCGACCCGGCGGCGGTGGCCGCCTACCGGAAAGCGGCCAGCGCAGCCGACGAGCCGATGTCGCACGACCTGCGTGCGAAGGGCGCCCTGGCGATGATCAAGCAGGGCGACCCGAAGGGCGCGCTCGAGGAGCTGGTGGGCGTCAGGCCGAACAGCGTGGACGGTCGGCTGTGCGAGGCGCTGACCTACAGCGGTGCCGCGGCCCTCGGCGCGGCCGACCCGGCCATGGGCACGCGCAAGGCGGCCGAGGCCCGGCGACTCGCATTGCAGGCCGGCGATCTCTCGGCCATCGTGACGGCCTCGTGGGCCCAGGCGGCGGCGGCGCACGCCCGCGGCGAAATGCACCAGAGCGTCTGGGCCGACCTGCAGGACACCCGCCAGCTGCCGCACCTGGCGGTGCGCGTGTTCGACGGGCAGCTGTGCATCCTGCAGCGTTTCCTGTACGGCGCGCGGCCCTATGCGGAGGTCATCGCCTTTGCCGAAGGGCTGGCGGCCGAAGCCCTTCGGATCGGCGCCGCGCGCGGACACGCCTTTGGCGTCACCTTGCGCGGCGAGGCCGAGCTGCTGGCCGGCGATCTGGCCGCTGCCGAGGAGCACCTGAGGCTGGGCGTGCGCCTGCACCATGCCATCGGCGGGGCCACCGGCGAGGCCTTCTCGATGCAGCGGCTGGCGGAGGTCGCGATGTACTGCGGGCGCCATGACGACGCCCGTGCCCTGACCGACGAGGCGCTGGACCTGGCGCGGCAGACCGACATCGGCTTTCACCTGCTGGACCGGATCTACGGGACGCGCATCCGGCTTGCACGCAGCCCGGCCGCCGCGCTGCATGCCCTGGAGGATGCCCGCGAGGCCGTGCGTGGCCCGCTGGAGACCTGCCCCGGTTGCCGCATCACGTTTGCCGTCCCGGCGGCGATCGCTGCTGCGCGGGCGAGGCGCCTCGACCTGGCCCAGGAGTACGCCGGCCAGACGGCCTATCTGGCGGACGTCGTGATGCGCCTGCCGGCCTGGCATGCGGCGCACGACGAGGTGCTCGGTCATCTGGCTGTCGCTCGCGGCGAGGACCCGAAGGTGGCCGCCTCGCGCTTTGCAGGGGCAGCGGCGCGCTTCCGTGACGCCGGCCACCCGATCGATGCGACGCGCTGCGAGCGGCTCGCCGTGGTTCCCGATTCGGGCGAAGCCGACGCATCTGGCGCGACTTGAGCGTCTGGCGGTCTCGTCTCACTTGCGCAGGATTCCAGGCCTTGATGTGCCACCCATGATCGCTGGCGCTTCGGGCCGTCCGCTTCCCGTGTCCGCGACGAACTGAGCTTGACTGACTTCTTCATGACTCCATCCTCTCAAGGTTGGGGCCGCCTCAAAACCCGGGGCGGTTCACTTGTCGCCGCCTTCTTTCACTGGATGAAGGAGCGCGTCGGCCTGGATCAGCCGCTCCCCGGCGTGGCCAAGCTGCCGGACGTTCCCGGCCGGCGCTTGCCGCTCTACGAGCAGCATGCGCGGCTGCTGTGCAATCTGATGAACCGGCCCTCCTGGGACCGGGCGCGGCTCGACGATCGGACGCAGCGGCACGGGGTCTGGCTCGAGCGGCTGCGCGCCGACATGCCGGGCACATCGGACACCGCGTTGCGCTTGGGCACGCGCGCCATCTTCGCCTTCTGGAGCCCCACCCTCTGGCGCTGGATGAAGGAGACTTGCGGCTTCACCCCCGAAGAATCCGAACGGGTCGCACGCTGGGCGGTGCGGGCGCTGGCCGACGCGCTGAAGCGCGACCCTGCGGCGCTGGAGGCCCCCTCTTCCCCTACCCCCTCCGACGCAAGGACCGACCGATGATTCACCACGTCTCCCTTCCGGCGCGCGAACCGCAGCGCGTCGCCGCGGTGCTGGCCGAATTGATGGGCGGCCGCGCCTATCCGTTTCGCGGACCGCTTCCCGGCGCCTTCATGGCGCTGGCCGGCGATGCCCACGGCACCTTGATCGAGGTCTATCCGGAAACCACGGTGATGCGGCCCAGCGAAGAGGGGCGCCGCGTCCCCTTCGCCTCCACCGCGGAGCCCGCCGCGCATGTCGGCTGGCACGTCAATCTCTCCGTGGCGCTGGAGCGCGAGGCGACCGAGCGCATCGCCGCCCGCGAAGGCTGGCAGGCCATGCTCTACGGCGCCGCCCCTCCGGGGAAGCCGGCGGCGTTCCATGTGATTCAGTTCTGGGTGGAGAACCGCACGCTGGTCGAGCTGATCACCCCGTCCATGCTCGACGACTATCTGCGCCTGGCGCGGTTCGCGACCTTCGAGCCCGTCGCCGCGCTGGACCTGTAGCGCGGGCTGGCCATTTTCAATGCATCCGCTGCGTGTCGCAGTAGATGCATTCCCACATCCCGCTCGGCTGCACCGAGTCGCTCTGCCGGCGAGCGGGAGTCCATCCCGCCGACCCGGACGGGATCACGGCGTGCGGGCCGGACAGGTTCCGCAGCCGCAGCCCCAGTCGTGCCGATGGCTGCGGTCGCGGAGATGGCAGCCATGGGTTTCGTCCCTGGTCAGGTGCGCGAGCGCGCCGCCGCCCAGCTCTTCGGCCAGCCGCCAGGTCGCCGCCTTGTCGATCCGAGGACAGGAAATTCAAACGCCCATTTTCCTTGCCCATGGCACCCCGAACACGGCACCCGCCGGCATCGCCGCAAGCCTGCCAGCGTAGGTGCTCGGATACCGTCAAATCAACCGTCAGGACGCCTGGGACGGCGCTGGATCGCGCGGGACGACTTTTGACGCTAAGTCCTTGTCCCCACTGCGAAATCGGATCGTTCTGGGATGGCCGGAAACACCGTGGGACGATCTTGGCTCATTCCCACTCGATCATCAACGGATCACGCAAGTCCG